>JANPOW010000327.1:0-4954 GCA_031428185.1 Betaproteobacteria bacterium
GGTTGGTGATGGTGACGGTTTGGGGCATGGTGGGCGCTCCTGACAAGGGATGGGAGAGTGCTGAACGGCGATCAGGCCGCAGCGTCGAACAAAGCTTTGAGGGATTTTTTGAGCAGCTTGCCAGTGGGGTTGCGTGGCAACGGGTCGGCCTGGATCACGATGCGCACCGGCACCTTGAAACTGGCAATCTGGCTGCGCACAAAACTGCGCAGCTCGTCTTCAGTGGCGGCTGTGTCTGGTTTGAGGCTGACCAGCGCCACCGGTTCTTCACCCAAGGTGGTGTGGGTGCGGCCAATCACACCGGCGTCCATCACCGCCGGGTGGCGGTACAGCACGGCTTCGACCTCAGCGCAGTAGATGTTCTCGCCGCCGCGGATCAGCATGTCTTTTTTGCGGTCCACGATAAAGAGGAAACCCTCGTCGTCCAGCCGTGCCAAATCACCGGTGCGCAGCCAGCCGTCGACAAACGTGCGGGCTGTTTCTTCGGGCTTGTTCCAGTAGCGCTTGACCACGTTGGGGCCACGCACCCACAGCTCACCCACGGTGCCGGTGGGCAATGGCTGGCCATCGTCATCGGCAATCTTCAGCAGCCCCACCGGCATGGCCGGGCCGGCGCTGTCGGGGCGGTGGATGTAGTCCTCCGCGCCGTGGTGGGTGAAGGTGCCTGAGGTCTCGGTCATGCCCCAGCCCATGCCGGGCTGCGCATTGGGGAAGGCCTGGCCAATGCGCTGCACCAGCGCGCTGGACGCCGGTGCGCCGCCGTAGGCCATCGATTCCAGGCTGCTCAAGTCGTAGTTGGCGCGCGCCGGGTGCTCGATCAACTGCCAGGCGATGGTGGGCACCCCACCGGCCGAGCTGACACGCTCTGCCTCGATCAGCGCCATGGCCTGCTCGGGCTGCCAGCGGTGCATCAAGACCAGCTTGGTGCCCGACTGCAGCGCGCCAAACAAAATCACCTGGCAGCCGGTGGTGTGGAAAAACGGGATGGCCAGCAGCAGCGCACGCTGGTGGGCGCGTGGGGCAGTCGGGTCAGGCACGGCCTCACCGCGCCGCACAAAATTGCGGGTGGCTGAAAACACGCCAGCCATCAAGGTGCTGCCACTGCAGCGGTGGGTGCCAAGCGCACCTTTGGCCGCACCGGTGGTGCCGGATGTGTACAGCAGCGTGGCGTCGTCGTCGGGGCCCAAGTCCACCACCGGCAAGGGGTGGTCGGGCAAGTCGGCCCAGCGGTTGGTGGGGCCCAACAGGCTGTCCCAACGCCTGGCTTTGGTGTCGTCCAGCGCATCGATTGGCCTGGCCACAATGATGTGCTGCAGCGCCGGAAAATCCGCCAGCAGCGGGGCGATGCGCAACCAGCGCTCTCCGTCCACCACCGCCACCTTGGCGCCGGAATCGGCCAAACAGTAGGCCAGCTCCGGCCCGGTGCCCCAGGCGTTGATGGGCGCGCTGATGGCGCCCAGCAGCAGGGTGGCCATTGCCGCCACCGGCCACTCGGGCAAGTTGCGCATGGCAATCACCACCCGGTCGCCCTTGGCCACGCCCAACGCGGCCAGGTGCTGCGCCATCTGCAGGGTGGCGCGGGCAAAAGCGTCAACCGTGGCGCGCTCGTCGTCCAGCACCAGAAATGTTTTGTCACCATGCGCGGCGCGGGCGCTGACGAAAACATCCCGCAAGGTGGGCGGGGCGTGTTTCCAGACGGTCATCGGCTGGCCGCCCACCAGTGCTTGCGCGGTCTCAAACGGTGAGCCAGGCGCTGTGAGTGCGGCGTGGGCCTGGGCCAGGGTGAGGGCGGGCCAAGCGGGCAAAGGCGATGGCGTCATGGTGGACTGGTTGGCAGACATGCTCAGCCGTGCGCGGTCAATACCCGCGCCGCAAGGCCAGCATGTCGTGGTGGAAATTGGCGTCTCCCCACAGCTCTTGCAGCACGCGGGCGCGTTTCATGAAAAAGCCGATCTCAAAGGCATCGGTCATGCCCATGCCGCCGTGCATCTGCACCGCCTCTTGCACCGCCAGCGTGGCAGTGCGGCCAGCGCGGGCCTTGGCCATGGCCACAGCGGCGCTGGCGTGATGGATGTCGGTGTCCAGCAGTTGCTGGGCCTTCAGCAAAGCGGCGCGGGTGATTTCCAGCTCGGTGTACAGGTGGGCGGCGCGGTGCTGCAGGGCCTGGAACTCACCAATCTGCTTGCCGAACTGGCGCCGGTCTTTGAGGTATTGCACGGTGCGCTCAAACACCTCGTCTGCCAGGCCCAACAGCTCGGCGGCAGCGGCGGCACGGCCGGCGTCCAGTGCGGCGCTCAGGGCCAGACCACCGGCGGCACTGCCGCCCAGCAGCGCATCGGCGGGCAGTGGCACGCCGCCAAGTTGTAGCCGTGCGGCGTTGTGGGCGTCCACCATCAGGGTGCGCTCGATCATCAATCCAACCGCATCACGCTGCACCACAAACAGCCCGGCCATACCGTCCGGCAGCGCGGCCACCACGATCAGCAAGTCGGCCACATGGCCGTCCAGCACGAGGGTCTTGGCGCCGTTGATGAGCCAGCCCTCACCGTCCCGCGTGGCGGTGGTGGCATGGGGCTGCGGCCGGTGTTTAGGGGTCTCGTCCAGCGCCAACGTGGCAATCAGTTGGCCGCTGGCCAGCGCCGGCAGCCAGCGTTGCTGCTGGGCCGGTGTGCCAGCCTGGGCGATGGCCGTGGCCGCCACGATGCCGGAGGCGAGCAGGGGCGAGGCGCACAACTGGTGGCCGATGCGCTCCATCACCACACCGGCTTCGACGTGGCCCAGCCCCAAGCCGCCGTGGGCCTCAGCCACCAGCACGCCGGTAAAGCCCATGTGCGCAAACTGGCGCCACAGCGGGCGCGAAAAACCATCCGCGTCAGCGGTGTCGCGCAGCGCACGCAATTGCGAGACCGGCGCTTGCTCGGCCAGAAAATCCCGTGCGCTGTCGCGCAACTGGGCTTGGGTGTCGGTCAGGATCAGGGGCATGCAAAGTCTCCGCGCGGCAGCGCAATTGGGCAATTGGGCAATTGGGCAATTGGGCAATTGGGCCGCTCAAGCACCGGGTAGTTCAAGGATGCGCTTGGCAATGATGTTGAGCTGCACTTCACTGGTGCCGCCCTCGATCGAATTGGCCTTGGTGCGCAGCCAGGTGCGCGCCGCCGCGCCGTGCTGAGACCGCTCGCTGTCCCACTCCAGCGCATCGCTGCCGCCAATGGCCATCATCAATTCCCAGCGGCGTTTGTTCAACTCAGCGCCGTAGTACTTGAGCATGGACGACATGGCCGGGTGGCCTTGTTTGGCGCGGCCCAGGTCACCCGCCCGCTCCATCGCCAGGCGGAAGGCCGCTTCATCGGCCTCAAATTCAGCAATCTGGGCGCGCAGAAGCGGGTTGTTCAAGCGGCCGGATGCGTCCAGCCCCAACGCGGCGGCGGCCTGCATGCCGATGGGCTTGGCGGCTTCACGGTCACCAATGCTGCCGATCATTTCGCGCTCATGCGCCAGCAGGTGTTTGGCCACATCCCAACCACCACCCTGCTGGCCGATCAGGTTGGTTTTGTCCACCCGCACGTTGTCAAAAAACGTTTCGCAAAACGGGCTTTTGCCCGAGATCAGCAAGATAGGCCGGGTGCTGACACCGGGGCTGGCCATGTCAAACAATACAAAGCTGATGCCGGTGTGTTTCTTGGCTGCATCGGTGCGCACCAGGCAAAAAATCCAGTCGGCCTGGTCGGCATAACTGGTCCAGATTTTCTGGCCGTTGACGACAAAGTGGTCACCTTTGTCCTCGGCCCGGGTGGCGAGTGAGGCCAGGTCAGACCCCGCATTCGGCTCGCTGTAGCCCTGGCACCAACGGATCTCGCCCCTGGCGATCTTGGGCAGATGCTCCAGCTTTTGCGCCTCATCGCCGAAATTCAGCAGCGCCGGGCCCAGCATCCAGATGCCAAAACTCTGCAGCGCCGGGCGGCAGTGCAGGGCGCGTTGCTCTTGCGCCAGGATCTTGGCTTCCTCACCACTCAAACCCGCACCGCCGTAGGCCGGGGCCCAGGTGGGCACGGTCCAGCCGCGTGCGGCCATCACATCCAGCCACTGGCGCTGGGCGGGGCTGCTGAACTTGAAATGGCGGCCACCCCAGCAGACATCGTCCTCGCTGGTCATGGGCAGCCGCATCTCGGCCGGGCAATTGGCACACAGCCAGGCGCGGGTGGTCTCGCGGAAGGCGCGCAGTTCGGGCGTTGGGTCAATCACAGTCGGCATGGCTTGGGTCTCCGTTGCCGGCTCAGGCCGTTGTCTTGGGCGCTTTGTATTTGCCGTATTCGATGCGCGCAATGGTGCGGTTATGCACCTCGTCCGGCCCATCGGCCAGGCGCAGCGTGCGCATGCTGGCATAACGCTTGGCCAGCCCGGCATCGGTGCTGACACCGGCGGCGCCAAAGGCCTGGATCGCCATGTCGATGATCTTGAGCGCGGCGCGCGGCGCTGCCACTTTGATCATCGCGATCTCGGCCTTGGCCACCTTGTTGCCCACCTTGTCCATCATGTCGGCGGCTTTGAGGCACAGCAGGCGGGTCATTTCGATGTCGATGCGGGCCTCGGCCACGCGCTGCTCCCACACCGATTGGTCAGCAATGCGCTTGCCAAACGCCACGCGGGACTGCAAGCGCTGCACCATCTGCGACAGCGCCACCTCCGCTGAGCCGATGCTGCGCATGCAGTGGTGGATGCGCCCGGGCCCAAGCCGGCCCTGCGCAATCTCAAACCCGCGCCCCTCACCCAGCAGCAGGTTGCTGGCAGGCACCCGCACGTTTTTGAGCAACACCTCGGCATGGCCGTGCGGCGCGTCGTCATAGCCAAACACCGGCAGCATGCGCTCAATGGTGATGCCCGGCGTGTCCAGTGGCACCAGGATTTGCGATTGCTGGGCATGGCCGGGTGCGTCGGGGTTGGTCTTGCCCATCAC
>JANPOW010000328.1:0-4848 GCA_031428185.1 Betaproteobacteria bacterium
GCTGTTCGACGATGGCGAGGCCGGGCCTGCTGGCGCTGACCGACCGGTGGAGGTGCAGATCCGCACCGCCGCCATGCATGCGCATGCCGAGCATGGTGTGGCCGCCCACTGGGCCTACAAGGAGGCCGGCGCCAAGGGCTATGCCGGCGTGCTGTCGCCGGGTGACTTCGAAGAACGGGTGGCCGAGGCGCGCAAGGCCGTGCTGCGCCAGCTGCTGGCCTGGGAGCGCGACTTTGCCGGCCAGGCCGACAGCGCGGTTGCGCCTGGCCAACGCAGCGGCCCGTCGTTCGAGGACCGCATCTACGTCTTCACACCCCAGGCCACGGTGATCGAGCTGACCGCCGGTGCCACCCCGGTGGACTTTGCCTACGCGCTGCACACCGACCTGGGCCACCGCTGCCGCGGCGCCCGGGTGGACGGCGCGATGGTGCCGCTGAACACCGCACTGGCCAACGGCCAGACCGTGGAGGTGACTGCCGCCAAAGAGGGCGGGCCGTCACTCGACTGGCTCAACGCCGAGCTGGGCTACCTCAAGAGCCAGCGCTCACGCGCCAAGGTGCGGGCCTGGTTCAACGCCCAGGCCATGAGCGCCACCATCGCGCGCGGCCGGGAATTGGTTGAAAAGCTGCTGCAGCGTGAGGGCCGCACCGCTGTCAAGCTCGACGACCTGGCGGCGCAACTCGGCTTCAAGGGCGCCGACGCGCTGTTTGAGGTGGTGGGCAAGGACGAGTTCTCGCTGCGCAACATCGAGACCGTGCTGCGCCCGGCCGTGCCGGAGCAAAGCGCCGACGACGGCATCGTGCTCAAGCGCGCCCGCGCCACCGAGGGTGGTGTGCTGGTGGTGGGCGTCGAATCACTGCTGACCCAGCTGGCGCGCTGCTGCCGCCCGGCACCGCCCGATGCGATCGGGGGTTATGTCACCCGTGGCAAGGGTGTGGCCATTCACCGCAGCCACTGCAGCAACTTCCGCCACATGGCCAGCGTGGCGCCCGAGCGGGTCATCGCCGTGGCCTGGGGCGCTGCGCCCGCCGGCAAGGACGCTGCTTACCCGGTGGACGTGCTGGTCGAGGCCACCGACCGGCCCGGCCTGCTGCGCGACATCAGCGAGGTGTTTGCCAAAGACCGCATGAACGTGACCGGCGTGCACACCCAATCCGTGCGCGGCCCAGGCGGCAGCACCGCATACATGACATTCACGGTGGAGGTGGCCGACGCCCACCGCCTGGCCACCGCACTGCGCCAGGTTGCACAAGTGCCGGGCATCCGTCACGCGCGGCGGCGTTGACGGCCTGTCTGGCAAGCGCCGCTTGCCGTGCGCCGGCCAAAACAAAATACTGCCATGCTATAGTGCAAGGCTTCGCAGGCGCGTAGCTCAGCTGGTTAGAGCACCACCTTGACATGGTGGGGGTCGATGGTTCGAGTCCATTCGCGCCTACCAAATTCGGTAGGGAAATCAAGCACTTGGCGGCAACGCCAGGTGCTTTTTTCTGGGTGTTACGAAAAAGAGGGTGTGACGCCAAGTGGCGCCCGCGATGACTCTGGCGGGTTCATGTGGCGGCCTGCTGCATGGACCGAATCGCTGAAGGGCCGAATTGGGTTGCATCGACGCGGGCGACAACACGGCGTTAGATCGGCGCAGCACTTCTTCCCTTGGATGACGCCTGTGTGCAGTAAGTGCACGCCGTGCGCGGCCTTGACACGGCAACGCCCAGGCGGCTGCATGAGCAGCGCGGTTGCCTGGTTGCGCAGGGTGGATTGCTGATTTCCACGAGATCAACAGTCCGCCGAGCGGCGTGCTGACAGGCAGTCAAACGCGGCATCGGCTTTGGCGAATCTGGTCACGAACGCGCTGCTGCTTGACGGCTGCATGATGGCCGCTTGAAGGTGCTGTGCATGCTGGCTGCGGCCAACCGCGACGAGCGCAAAAGGGCCGGCGTTCAAGCGCCACGGCATCGCCCGCCGGCCCGGCGGCCGCATGGCGCTGGGCCGGGCATGCACGGTTGTGTGGGTCAGGCGGTGGCGCGGCTGGAGGGTGAACTGGTACCGGGCGCCCTGGGCCGCAAGGTCAAGGCCATCGAGCCGGCCGGCCCGCCCACCCGGAGTGTGAACAATACGCGGTGCGCCGCCCACATGCTGCCACTGCACTTGATGCCGGCCTGAGGCCGGCCTGACCCTGGCCTTGATCACCATCCACCACGGCCCTGGCCCTGGCGCCGCCCAGCCCCGGGCTTGCAAGACAATCCGCACCATGCCCGACATCACTTTCATCCTCCCCGACGGTCGCCAGCATGGCCTGGAGGCGCCCGAGGGCGTCAGCCTGATGCAGGCGGCCGGCGGCGCCGGCCTGCCCGGCATCCTGGCTGAATGTGGTGGCTCGGCCATGTGCGCCACCTGCCACGTGTATGTGGACCCGGCCTGGACGCCACGCCTGCCCGCGCCAGTGGGCAATGAGAATGAGCTGCTGGACTGCACCGCCACCGAGCGCACAGCCGACAGCCGCCTGAGTTGCCAGGTCCGCATCACGCCAGACCTGCACGGCCTGGTGGTGCGCATCCCAGCCCGCCAGCAGTGAACCCGCAGTGACCCTGCGGCGCCGCCGAGCGACGGCCGCAGCTGGGGCCACCTGCCAGCGCAGCGTGGCGCCAAACCACCTGCCGTGGTTGATGCTGGGCGCTGCGTGTCGGCTGACCTGACCTGGGTCGTCAACAGGCTGCGCCGTGCGGGTGCGGGTGTGGGTGCCGATGCGGGTGCGGGTGCCGATGCGGGCGCCAGTGCCAGTGCCAGTGCCAGTGCCAGTGCCAGTGCTCAAGCAGGCCGCCATCGACCCGATGCACTTTGGTGTGCTGTTCATCATGAACAACGCCATCGGCCTGGTGGCACCGCCGGTGGGCACGGTGCTCAACGTGGCGAGCGGTGTTGGCAAAATCCCGATGAGTGACGCGATCAGGGGCGTGATGCCGTTCATGATCGCCCAGACTGCGGTGATGCTGCTGTTGGTGGTGTTGCTGCAAATCATCATGTGGCCGCTGCAGACGATGACGCGCTGAGCGCAGTCGCTGGCCACCAGACCACCCCCCCCAAAGCCGAACCCAAAATGCCCATGGACGCTCTTGTCATTCACGCCGCCGGCGACCTGCGGGTCGAATCCATTGCCACCCCCACGGTTGACCGCGGGCAAGCCTTGGTGCGGGTGCGGGCCGGTGGCATTTGTGGCTCTGACCTGCACTACTTCCAGCATGGTGGTTTTGGCACCATCCGCCTGCAGCAACCCATGGTGCTGGGCCATGAGGTGGCCGGCATGGTGGAGCAGGTGGCACCGGATGTCACCACACTGGCGGTGGGTGACCGCATCGCGGTGTGCCCCAGCCGGCCCTGCGGCATTTGCCGCTTCTGCCAGTGCGGCCTGCAAAACCACTGCCTGGACATGCGCTACTACGGCAGCGCCATGCGCATGCCGCATGTGCAGGGCGCCTTCCGCCAGCAGATCGTCATCGACGCCAGCCAGGCCCACCCGCTTGCCCTCGGCGTCAGCGATGCCGAAGGCGCGATGGCCGAGCCGCTGGCGGTGGCGCTGCATGCCGTCAACCGTGCCGGGCCGCTGCTTGGCCGGTCGGTGCTGGTCACCGGCTGCGGGCCGATTGGTGCGATGGTGATCATTGCGGCGCGCCGGGCCGGCGCCACCCTCATCGTGGCCACCGATGTGGTGGACCAACCGCTGCGCAAGGCCGCCAAGGTGGGTGCAGATCAAACCATCAACATGGCCCGGCAGCCCGAGGCCTTGGCGCGTTATGCCACCGACAAGGGCCAGTTTGACGTGGTGTTTGAGGCCAGTGGCAACGGCCAGGCGCTGCGCTCCGCCTTTGATGTGGTGCGCCCACGCGGCGTGGTGGTGCAACTCGGGCTGTCGGGCAGCGAGCTGGCGCTGCCCTTCAACACCGTGGTGACCAAGGAGTTTGACCTGCGCGGCGCCTTCCGTTTCCATGAGGAGTTTGGCGTTGCGGTGCAGTTGATCAACCAGCGCCTGGTTGACTTGACACCCTTGATCTCGGCCACGCTGTCCTACCGCGACGCTGGCCGCGCCTTTGCGCTGGCGGCTGACCGGTCGCAGGCGATGAAGGTGTTGCTGAACTTCGACTGACGGGCCAAGCGATGAATCTCGATGTCATCACCGTGGGTGAGGCCATGGTGCTGTTTGCTGCGCAGCAGGCCGGGCCACTTGACGCCGTGGCCAGCTTTGCCCGCAGCAGCGCCGGGGCCGAGCTCAACGTGGCCATCGGGCTGGACCGGCTGGGCCTGCGGGTGGGCTATCTCAGCCGCCTGGGCGACGAGTCATTCGACCGTGCGCTGGCCGCTGCACTGGACCGTGAGGGCGTAGACCGCAGCCAGGTGGGCATTGACAGCGCGCACCCGACAGGCTTCATGCTGAAGTCGCGCAGCGACGACGGCAGTGACCCGCGCATTGAGTACTTCCGCCGGGGGTCAGCGGCCAGCCGCATGGGGCCTGCCGACCACCCCCGCGCGTATTGCGCGGCCGCACGCCATCTGCATCTCACGGGTATCTTTGTGGCGGTGTCAGCCACCACGCGCGATCTGGTGTTTTCGCTGGCCCACCAAGCCCGCGCTGCTGGCCGCAGCCTGTCGTTTGATCCCAACCTGCGGCCCGGCCTGTGGCCATCGCAGGCCGAGATGGTGCGCTGCCTCAACCAACTAGTGTGGTGAACCATAAATAACGGCACGTATATTGCAAGGTGATCTCCAGCTATCCTGGAGGTCGATGCCATGCGAGTTGCCAAGCCAGTTCAGTTGAGTGCCGACGACGATCGACTCCTTCGAGTCCTTTCCAATCGC
>JANPOW010000329.1:0-3730 GCA_031428185.1 Betaproteobacteria bacterium
TGCGAAACGGCCTCAGCGGTCCATTTTTTACCGGCTTTTTGTCCCATAGTTGAACTATGGGCCTGCAAATCCGGCAAAAACTGTCCTCGCTGGGGCCGTTTCTCGCTATCGACGCCCCAAGTCCGACAGGCTCCTAGCGGCGAGTGTAGAAGTCGCGCCTGGCCGCTCGGCCGTGCCAGCGTTGCAGCCGTTGATACTTCGCGGCTGGCGAAGGCTGGCTTGGTCATCCCCGTGGCGTTGCTGCCCAGCCTGCGCTGAAAATATCAACACCATGCGCTTTGACCTGGTCACCCTCCATCTTGTGTTGGCCATTGCCGAGACCCGCAGCATCAGCCGGGGTGCGGCGCAGGCCCACCCCGGTATCCGCATCAGCCTGGACGACCTGACCAGCGCCGAGGTGCAGGCGGCAGTGGCCTCAGGATGCGTGCAAAGCGCTGCGCCACACCGGCCGCGCGATGGTGCAGCGTTTTGCGGATGCGCTGTGCCCGCCCGCGCCCGCGGTTGATGTGCTTGATCAGGCCCCTCCAGCCAATCCCGCCAAGCCAGCCAATCCCGCCAAGCCCAGGCCAACCACACCATCCGATCCCACCCCCACCGCGCCCAAGCCCCGGGCAGCGCGACAATCCCCCGCTCGCCAGAGGACAGCCCAATGACTGCACGCACGCTCTACGACAAGCTCTGGGACGACCACGTCGTCCACACCGAGGATGACGGCACCGCCACCCTCTACATCGACCGCCACCTGGTGCACGAGGTGACCAGCCCACAAGCCTTCGAGGGCTTGCGCCTGGCCGGGCGCAAGGTGTGGCGGGTCAGCTCCATCGTCGCCACCGCTGACCACAACACCCCCACCACCGGCTGGGAGCAGGGCTACGACGGCATTTCCGACCCGATCAGCAAACTGCAGATCACCACGCTGGACAGCAACATCGCAGCGTTTGGCGCGGCGGCCTACTTCCCGTTTCTGGACAAGCGCCAGGGCATCGTGCATGTGATCGGGCCAGAGCAGGGCGCCACCTTGCCGGGCATGACTGTTGTTTGCGGCGACAGCCACACATCCACCCACGGCGCATTTGGCGCCCTGGCCCACGGCATTGGCACCAGCGAGGTGGAGCATGTGCTGGCCACGCAAACGCTGCTGGCCAAAAAAGCCAAAAACCTGCTGGTCAGGGTGGACGGCACGCTGCAACGTGGCCTGACCGCCAAAGACATCGTGCTGGCCATCATCGGCAAGATCGGCACCGCCGGTGGCACCGGCTACACCATTGAATTTGGCGGTGCGGCGATCCGCGCCTTGAGCATGGAAGGCCGCATGACGGTGTGCAACATGGCCATCGAGGCCGGTGCCCGCGCCGGCTTGGTGGGGGTGGACGAGACCACCATCGCTTATGTCAAAGGCCGGCCTTTTGCCCCCAAAGGGGTGGAGTTTGAGCACGCCGCAGCACTCTGGCGCACGCTGCGCAGCGACGACGGCGCACGGTTTGACAAAGTGGTCGAACTCGACGCCAGCACGCTCAAACCGCAGGTCACCTGGGGCACCAGCCCCGAGATGGTGCTGTCCATCGACGGCCGCGTGCCCGACCCCGACAAGGAGCGTGACGACAGCAAACGTGGTGCCATCGAGCGCGCGCTGGTCTACATGGGCCTGGAGCCCAACACGCTGATCAGCGACATCCGCATTGACAAGGTGTTCATCGGCAGTTGCACCAACAGCCGGATCGAGGACATGCGCGAGGCCGCTGCCGTGGTGCGCCGCATCGGCGGCAAGGTGGCCAGCAATATCAAGCTGGCGCTGGTGGTGCCGGGCTCAGGCCTGGTCAAGGCGCAAGCTGAGGCTGAAGGCCTGCATGAGGTCTTCAAAGCCGCCGGGTTTGAGTGGCGTGAGCCGGGCTGCAGCATGTGCCTGGCCATGAACGCCGACCGGCTGGAGCCGGGTGAGCGCTGCGCGTCCACCAGCAACCGCAACTTTGAGGGCCGGCAAGGCGCCGGGGGCCGCACCCACTTGGTCAGCCCGGCGATGGCTGCCGCCGCCGCACTGAACGGCCATTTTGTTGACATCCGCCGCATCGCCTGACCCGCGCCCAACCGCCTTTCCAAGGACCTGACCACCATGACCCGTTTTCTGCTGCTGCTCACCGCCGTGTTCGCCCTGTCTGCCTGCAACACCATCAAGGGCATGGGCCAGGACATCCAGAAAACCGGCGCGGTGATTGAAGGCGCCGCCAAGAAATAACCCCCAGCGGCATGCCTTGCCGTGCCCACGCAGGAGCCACCATGCAAGCCTTCACCGTACACAAGGGCCTTGTTGCCCCGATGGACCGTGCCAACGTCGACACCGACGCCATCATCCCCAAGCAATTTTTGAAAGCCATTGCCCGTACCGGCTTTGGCCCCAACCTGTTTGACGAATGGCGCTACCTGGACAAAGGTGAGCCCGGCCAGAACCCGGCCGACCGCAAACCCAACCCCGAGTTTGTGTTGAACCAACCACGCTACGCAGGCGCGTCTGTGCTGCTGGCGCGTGAGAATTTTGGCTGCGGGTCCAGCCGTGAGCACGCACCCTGGGCGCTGGGGCAATACGGCTTCCGTGCGCTGATTGCGCCCAGTTATGCCGACATTTTTTTCAACAACTGCTTCAAGAACGGCATCCTGCCCATCGTGCTGCCCGAGCGTGCCGTGGCGCAGTTGTTTGACGCGGTACACGCCTTCCCGGGTTACCAGTTGACGGTGGATTTGCCACGCCAGGTGGTGGTCAAACCCGACGGCAGCGAGACCCCGTTTGAGGTGCAGGCTTTCCGCAAATACTGCCTGGTGGGCGGCTTTGATGACATCGGCCTCACCTTGCGCCACGCCGACAAGATCAAGGCCTTTGAAGCCGAGCGCATTGCCCGCATGCCCTGGCTGACGCACCGCGAACTCTGACCGTTCCCTTTTTCTGAAAGCATTGACATGAAAATCGCCATCCTGCCGGGTGACGGCATCGGCACCGAGATCATGGCCGAGGCCGTCAAGGTCTTGAACGTGCTGGACTTGGCCCTGGAGACCGAATGCGCGCTGGTCGGCGGCGCCGCATTTGAGGCCCACGGCCACCCGCTGCCCGAGGCCACACTCAAGCTGGCCCAAGCCGCCGACGCGGTGCTGTTTGGGGCTGTGGGCGACTGGAAATACGATGCGCTGGAGCGCCAGTTGCGGCCCGAGCAGGCCATCCTGGGCCTGCGCAAGCAACTGGGGCTGTTTGCCAACTTCCGCCCGGCCATCTGCTACCCGCAATTGACGGATGCGTCATCCCTCAAGCCTGAGCTGGTGGCCGGGCTGGACATCCTCATCATCCGCGAGCTGACCGGCGACATCTACTTTGGCCAGCCGCGTGGCCGGCGCGTGGCGGTGGACGGCCACTTCCCCGGGGCCGACGAAGCGTTTGACACCATGCGCTACAGCCGGCCCGAGATCGAGCGCATCGCCCATGTGGCGTTCCAGGCGGCGCGTCGGCGCTCGGGTGGCAAAGGCGGCAAGGTCACCAGCGTGGACAAGGCCAACGTGCTGGAGACCTTCCAGTTCTGGCGCGATGTGGTCAGCGATGTGCATCGCCAGTACCCCGATGTGGCGCTTGACCACATGTACGTGGACAACGCCGCGATGCAACTGGTCAAGGCGCCCAAGGCCTTTGATGTGATCGTCACCGGCAATATGTTCGGCGACATCCTGAGCGATGAAGCCGCCATGCTCACCG
>JANPOW010000330.1:0-9474 GCA_031428185.1 Betaproteobacteria bacterium
CACGGAATGGCCGGATCATTTGCGAGTGGCAGTTGTAGCAACCCTCGCGCAGATAGATGTCGCGGCCCGCCAGTTGCAGCGCGCTGTACGGCTTCAAGCCCTCGATCGGCTGGGTGGTGCTGCGCTGGAAGAACAGCGGCACGATCTCGACCAAACCGCCAAACAGCACGGCCAGCAGGATCAGCACGATCATCAGAAAATTGCTGGTCTCGATCTTTTCGTGACCAACGGGGGCGTGCTGGGTTGCCATGATTTTTATCCTTGTTGAATACGCGGTCGGGCCGGTCTTCAGGCATGCGCCACAACCAGCGGGATATGCGCCGTGGCGGGTTTGCCCGCCCGCACCGTCATCACCGTGTTCCAGCCCATGATCAACATGCCGCCCAGGTAGAGCAGGCCGCCGCCCAGGCGGATCACGTAGAACGGATAGGTTGCCTTGACACTCTCGACAAAGCTGTAGACCAGCGTGCCGTCGGGGTTGACCGCACGCCACATCAGGCCCTGCATGACGCCGGCAATCCACATCGCGGCGATGTAGAGCACGATGCCGATGGTGGCAATCCAGAAGTGAAGCTCGATAGCCCGCGTGGAATACATCTTCTCGCGGCCATACATGCGCGGGATCAGGTGGTACAGCGCGCCCATCGAGATCAGCCCCACCCAGCCCAGTGCGCCCGAGTGCACATGGCCCACCGTCCAGTCGGTGTAGTGGCTCAGCGCATTGACCGTCTTGATCGACATCATCGGCCCCTCAAACGTGCTCATGCCGTAAAACGAGAGTGACACGATCAGGAACTTGAGGATGGGGTCGTCACGCAGTTTGTGCCAGGCGCCTGAGAGCGTCATGATGCCGTTGATCATGCCGCCCCAGCTGGGCGCCAGCAGCACCAGCGAGAACACCATGCCCACGCTTTGCACCCAGTCAGGCAGCGCGGTGTAGTGCAGGTGGTGCGGCCCCGCCCACATGTAGGTGAAGATCAGCGCCCAGAAATGCACGATGGACAGCCGGTAGCTGTACACCGGCCGGCCGGCCTGTTTGGGGATGTAGTAATACATGATCCCCAGGAAGCCGGCGGTCAAGAAAAAGCCCACCGCGTTGTGGCCGTACCACCATTGCACCATCGCGTCTTGCACGCCGGCGTAGGCTGAATAACTCTTGGTCAGACTGACCGGAATGGCCGCGCTGTTGACGATGTGCAGCAAAGCCACCGTCAGGATGAACGAGCCGAAGAACCAGTTGGCGACGTAGATGTGGCGGATCTTGCGGGTGCCCACGGTGCCGAAGAAGACGATGGCGTAACACACCCACACCACCGCGATCAGGATGTCGATGGGCCACTCCAGCTCGGCGTATTCCTTGCCCTGGGTATAGCCCATCGGCAGTGAGACGGCCGCCGCAAGAATGACCACCTGCCAGCCGATGAAGGTGAACATGGCCAGCTTCGGGCTGAACAGCCGGGTCTGGCAGGTGCGCTGCACCACGTGGTAGCTGGTGCCCATCAGCACACAACCGCCAAACGCAAAAATCACCGCGTTGGTGTGCAGCGGCCGCAGGCGGCCGTAGCTGAGCCACGCGATGCCCTGGCTCAACTCGGGCCAGGTCAGCTCGGCCGCGATGATCACCCCCACCAACATGCCGACGATGCCCCACAGCACCGCGGCCAACGCAAAGTAGCGGACGACGGTGTCGCTGTACACGCCGGCCGCCGTGGGCGTTGTGCCGGTGCGGGCGGCCGTGCCGGGGCGTGGCATGCCAAGTGTTGCGGTGTTGCTGGCCATCAAAAAAGCCTCCTCTTCTGGGTTCAATGGATGTCGGGCTCGGACTGGCTTGCAGACGATTGTTGGTGCAGACCCTGAGGCGATGCTTGATCGACATCAACCTGCGCCGTATCTGGCGCCAAACCGTCGGGCTGCAGGATGCGCTCGCCCTCACGCTCCACATCGTCAAACTGGCCACGCTGCAAGGCCCAGCCAAACAGGCCCAGGATCAGCAGCACCAGCACGGTGGACAGGGGGATCAGCAGATACAGGATTTCCATCGGGTGCAGGTGTGTCAGCGCGCCAGCCGCAAGGCATTGAGGATGACCAGCAATGAGCTGCTGGCCATGCCCAGGCCGGCGGCCCAGGGCGGCAGCCAGCCCATCAGCGCCAGCGGGATGCAGGCGCCGTTGTACAGCGCCGCCCAAAGCAGGTTCTGCCGGATCACGCGCATGGTGCGGCGCGCCACCTGGTGCATCAGCACCAGGTCAGACAAACGGCTGGATGCGACCACCGCATCGGCCTGGGCGCGCGCCACCAAGGCGCCCTGCCCCATCGCAAACGACACATCGGCGCGCGCCAGCACCGGGGCGTCATTGATGCCGTCGCCCACCATCGCCACGCGCAGGCCGCTGGCCTGGGCAGCGGCCACTTCGGCCAGCTTCTGGGCCGGCGTGGCGCCGCCAATCACCCGGTCCACACCCAGCCGCTGTGCCATGCGTTGGGCGCGCTGCGGGCTGTCACCGGACAGCAAGACCACCTGCAGGCCCGACGCCTGCAAGGCGAGCACGGCAGCGTGGGCGTCAGGCCGCAGCACCTCATCAAAATCAAAGCGCGCCAGCAGCTGGCCATCGCAGCCCAGCCAGGTGGCCGCCAGGCCGTTGTCGGTGGCTGCCTGGGCGGGCGCATCGGCAGCGCCCCGGCCGGCGGCAAATTCGGCCCGGCCCAGACGCCAGCAGCGGCCTTGGGCGTCCAGCGCCTGCAGGCCTTGGCCAGACACCTCCGTGACAGCCTGCAGCACCAGGCTGGCCGCCGCACCGTTGTTGCCGGCAGCGGCAAGTGCACGCGCCAGCGGGTGGCTGGACCAGCCCGCCAGCGCCGCGCCCCGCGCCAGCAGATCGGCATCACTGCCAGGCCAACCCACGGGCGTGGTGGGCCGGTGCACCTGGCCAGTCCAGTGCAGCGTGTCGTCGGTGACGGTGCCGGTCTTGTCAAGGTAGATGCGCTGCACCCGGGTGTAGACGTCCAGCGTATCCAGCCGCTGCAACAACACTCCGCGCCGGGCCAGCGCACTGGCGGCCGACAACAGTGCCGACGGCGCGGCCAGCGACAGTGCGCACGGGCAGGTGACGATCAACACCGACACCGCCACCCAGACCGCCCGCGCCGGATCAAGCACGCTCCAGACCGCCGCAGCGCCGGCCGCCAGCAGCAGCACGGCCCACAAGAACGGCCCGGCCCAGCGGTCGGCGGCGCGCGCCAGTGTCGGCCGCTGGCTCATCGCATCGCGCATCAGCGCCACGATGGCCTGCAGCCGGGTGTCCGCCCCAACCCGCAGTGTGCGCACCAGCACCGGTGCGCCCAGGTTCATGCTGCCCGCCACCACGGCGGCGCCGCAAGGCTTGTCCACCGCTGCGCTTTCGCCCGTCAGCAGTGCTTCGTCGGCCCAGGTGTGGCCGGTCAGCACCACACCATCGGCCGGGAAAGCCTGGCCCACCGGCACGCGTAGCGTGTCGCCCGGCGCCAGGCGCTGCACGCTGACGGTCTCGGTGCTGCCGTCAGCGCGCACGCGCAGCGCGGTTTCGGGCAGGCCGGCCAGCGCGGTTTCCAGCACGTCGGCCACGCGGTGGCGGGCGCGCAACTCCAGCAGCCGGCCACCCAGCAAGAAGCTGACAAACATGGTCAGGGAATCAAAGTAGACCTCACCGCCAAACAGTCCGTCGGGTGCAAAGGTGGCGCCGCTGCTGGCCACAAAGGTGACTGCAATGCCCAGCGCCACCGGCACGTCCATGCCGATGCGTTTTGCCCGCAGGCTGCGCCAGGCACCGCTGAAAAACGGCCCGGCGGCAAACACCAGCACCGGCAGCGTCAACACCCAGCTGCTCCAGTTGAGCAGTTGGCGCAAATCAGGGGCCAGCTCACCCGGGCCCGCCACATAACTTGGCGTGGCCATCATCATCACCTGCATGGCACAAAACGAGGCCACAAAAAAGCGCCAGATGGCCGCCCGGTGCGCCAGCTTGCGGGCCTCGCGTGCGGCCAGCGCGGCGTCAGGCACAGCGTCATAACCGGCCGCGCGGATGGCCACCACCAACGCTGCGGCACTGGTGCGTTGCGGGTCCCAGCCCACCCGCGCACGCTCACCGGCGGCGCTGACGCTGGCCACCAGGACGCCGTCCACCCGCAGCAGCGCCTGCTCGATCAGGCCTGCGCAGGCTGCGCAGTGCATGCCGCTGATGCGCAGTGCGGAGTCGGCCGTGCGCTCACCCGCCGCGTTGACCGCGTAGCGCGTGAAGCGCCGCTGCTCCACCGGGTCGTCCAGCGGCGCCAGGTCGTCGCCCAAGCCAAGGCCCGGGCTGGCGCCATCGGGCAAAGGCTCAGCAGCGGTGGTGGCAGGCGGCATGGTGAAATGGTGAGCGGATGGCACGCTGACAGCCCTGGGCCGATGGGCCGGCTGACAGCACAACCCGTCCAAGTCGACAGCGCCCTAATCTAGGGCTTTCCAGAGGTTGCTACATGATTTTTGTCAAGCCAGTGGTCCCGCTGCAGGGTCAGCTTGGGCGATGGATGCGACCGGCCCTGGCCGCGTTGGTGCTGGCCGTGCAGGTGCTGCCTGTGGTGGCACAGCGTGATGCGGAACAGCCGCAGCGGCTGCAGGCCATCCAGCTGGGTGCCGGCATGCACAACATCCGCGCCGAGCTGGCGCAGACGCCGGACCAGCGCCAAAAAGGCCTGATGTACCGGCGTGACCTGGCCAGCCACGAGGGCATGCTGTTTGTGTTTGAGCAGGCCACACCACAGTGCTTCTGGATGCGCAACACGCCCACGCCGCTGACGATTGCGTTTGTGGCGGATGACGGCGCCATCGTCAACCTGGCCGATATGCAGCCGTTTGACGAATCGTCACACTGCTCAACCCAACCGGTGCGTTATGTGCTGGAGATGCACCAGGGCTGGTTTGCCAAACGTGGCATCAAGGCCGGCTTCAAGCTGACTGGCGCGCCGTTCAAGCCATGACGGCTGGCCAGAGGCGGCACGGACCCGGCAGCGCAAGCCTGGTAAGCCCGTGGTGCAGCAACGGCGCGTTGGCGCGGCGTGCGCCTGGCAAGCGCGCAGCGCAGGCCTGCGCCTGGCAAAGGCGCAGCGCAGGCCTGCGCCGCTGCAGCGTCAGGCGAAGTTGGCCGCTGCAAAGTCCCAGTTGACCAGCGAGGCCAGATAGGTCTCGACAAACTTGGGCCGGGCGTTGCGGTAGTCGATGTAGTAGGCGTGCTCCCAAACGTCGATGGTCAGCAAGGCCTTGTCGGCGGTGGTCAGCGGGGTGGCAGCGTTGCTGGTGTTGACCAGATCCACCGAGCCATCGGCCTTCTTGACCAGCCAGGTCCAGCCTGAGCCAAAGTTGCCCACCGCGCTCTTGGTAAAGGCCTCTTTGAAGGCGGCGTAGCTGCCCCACTTGGCCGTGATGGCCGCCGCCAGCGCAGCGCTGGGCTCACCACCGCCGGCAGGCTTCATGCTGTTCCAGAAGAAGGTGTGGTTCCATACCTGGGCGGCGTTGTTGAAGATGGGGCCGGTTGATTTCTTGACGACGTCTTCTAGCGCCAGACCGGCAAACTCGGTGCCACCCACCAGGTTGTTCAGGTTGGTGACATAGGCCTGGTGGTGCTTGCCGTAGTGGAAATCAAAGGTCTCGGCCGAGATGTGCGGCGCCAGGGCATCTTTGGCATACGGCAGGGCGGGCAGGGTGTAGGTCATGGGTGGAGTCCTTGCAAAAGGCGGCGCGGCGGGCGCACCAGGGTGGCTAAAACGGGTTGGCAAGTCCGGCGGCAAATCCAGCTTGCCACATGGGTTTCAAGAGGGTCTCAAGATTGTAGGCAGCGCCTGCAGCCGGCGCAGGCCAGGCCTTTGCCGGGCTGGCGCGTCAGACGGCATGCCGCCGTGACGCCGCCCCACCACGCCGCCATCACGCCGCCGTTGCGCCGCCATCACGCGCGATGTGGCGCACCCGGCGTCACGTCAAGCACCGCCACGTTGGCCCGCCCGTCGGCCCACTGCGCCTGCAGCCGCACACCGGCTTGCAAACCAGCGACGGTGGTGACCGGCCGGCCGCTGCCATCGGTCAGCCAGGCGTAGCCGCGGGCCAGCACCTGCTGCGGGTCTTGCGTTGACAGGCGCAGCGCCAGGCGTGCCAGGCGGTCATCGTGCTGGGCGCGTTGCCGCTGGCTGGCGGCCGTCAGGCGTTGCGCCAGACGCTGCAGCAGGCGTTGCTGGTCTTGCAGGGTCTGCCGCCAGGCCAGGCGCTGGCGGGTCTGCAGCGCGTCCAGCCGGGCCGCTTGCTGCGCCAGCAGGCCGGCCGGGCGGCCCATTTGCAGGGCCAGGCGGTCCAGGCGTTGCGCCTGCTGGTCCAGCCGCCGCTGGGCCGCACGCTGCAGTGCCAGCGCCAGCGCCTGCACGGCGGCCAGGCTGTCGGAGCGCAGCGGCGTGGCCAGCTCGGCGGCGGCGGTGGGTGTGGGGGCGCGCAAGTCGGCCGCCAGGTCGGCCAGGGTGACATCGGTTTCATGCCCCACACCGCAGACCACCGGCAGCGTGCAAGCGGCCACTGCGCGCACCACGCGCTCATCGTTGAAGGCCCACAAATCCTCCAGTGCGCCGCCGCCCCGGCACAGGATCAGCAACTCCACCTCGTTGCGCTGCTGCGCCCGTTGCAAAGCCTGGGCGATTTGCGCCGGTGCGTCCGGCCCCTGCACCAGCGTCGGGTAGACCACCACCCGCACCTGCGGCGCACGGCGTGCCAGCGCGGTCAGCACATCGTGCAGCGCCGCCGCGCCGAGTGAGGTGACCACCCCCACGCTGCGCGGATGCAGCGGCAGTGGCCGCTTGCGGCTGGCCTCAAACAAGCCTTCAACCGCCAGCTTGGCCTTGAGGCGCAAGAACAGCTCAAACAAGGACCCGGCGCCCAGCTGCTGCATGGCCTCCACCACACACTGCAGCTCACCACGCGACTCGTACACGGTGACGCGGCCGCGCAGCTCCACCTGCTGACCATCGGCCGGGCGAAAGTCCAGCAGGCTGGCGGCGCGGCGGAACATGGCACAGCGCAGCAGGGCGGCATTGCCGTCGCTGTCTTTCAGCGTGAAGTAGCAGTGGCCGCTGGCGGCCCGGCTGAAGCCGGAGATCTCACCCCGGACCGTGACCGCGCCCAGGCGCGCCGACAAGGCATCGGCCACCGCCAGGAGCAAGGCGGCCACGCCCCAGGCACGCGCTGCCGGGGCAGCCTGGCTGTCAAACCCGCTCATGGCCTGGCCTGCGCCCGACCGGCCCGCAGCGGCGGAACTCCACAGGCATGGGCGCCTCGCCCGGCATCGCCAATCACCCTGTCACAGCACTGTCGCATTGGTGCAAGTACTTGATTTTGAAAGAAAAACAGCAGCCTAAAAATGAGGCAATCCAAGCCAAGCCCTGAAAACACGCCATTTCGACAGACCCAAAAGGCGCTTACCCACACACTTGTCCACAGATCCGGTGGATTGTTCAGTGGCGATGGTTTGTGGGCTGTGCGGCACGGCAGAGGCCGGATGCCAGGGCCGGTTCGGGCCAGCCAAACCGCCGGGCGATAATTCAGCCGGTGTGCTGGGCGCTGGCGAGCCGCGCAACAGCCACCATTGCAGCAGCAAATCGCCGCCCGAACACGCCGTCCACCACCGAGAACCCCCCGTTGCTGTCGATCATACAAGCCGCTGGCTGGCCGATTTGGCCCCTCATTTTGTGTTCCGTGGTGGGTCTGGCGCTGGTGATTGAGCGCCTGCTCAGCCTGCGCAACCGCCGGGTTGCACCCGGTAATCTGGTGGACGAAGTGCTGGCTGTCAGCCGCAACAGCCTGCCGGCGATGGACGTGGTCAATAAGCTGGCCGCCAACTCGGTGCTCGGCCGGGTGCTGGCGGCGGGTGTGCGGGCGGTGATCGCCGACCCACGCATCAGTGAGCCCGCGCTGCGACAAACCTTTGAGAGTGCCGGCCGTGGTGCCGCCCACCAGCTAGAGCGCTACCTCAACGCGCTGGGCACCATTGCTGCAGCCGCGCCGCTGCTGGGCCTGCTGGGCACGGTGGTGGGCATGATCGAAATCTTCGGCTCACAAGCGCCCACCGGCGCCACCAACCCGGCGGCGCTGGCGCACGGCATCTCGGTGGCGCTGTACAACACCGCATTCGGGCTGATCATCGCCATCCCGGCGCTGATGTTCTACCGCTATTTCCGCGGCCGGGTGGACGAGCACCTGCTGGCACTCGAGCAAGCCGCCGAGCGCCTGGTGCCGCACCTGATGCGCTTTGCCGTGCGCCAGGCACCCGTAGCGCACTGACCCACTGGCACCCGCCCCGCATGAACTTCCGCCGCCGCCGCACCGACGACCCGGAGATCAACCTGATCCCCTTCATCGATGTGCTGTTGGTGGTGCTGATCTTCTTGATGCTGTCCACCACCTACAGCCGCTATTCCGAGTTGCAGATCAACCTGCCCACTGCGGACGCCGAGCGGATGAAAGATCGGCCGTCGGAAGTGCTGGTCACCGTGGCCGCCGACGGCCGCTACAGCATCAACCGCGACCCGCTGGACGGCCGCAGCCTGGAGTTGCTGACCGCCGCCCTGCAGCGCGCGGCGGGTGCGGCCGGTGCCAATGCAGTGGTCATCGTCTCGGCCGACGCGCTGACACCGCACCAGGCGGTGATCAACGTGCTGGACGCCGCGCGCCGCGCCGGCCTGCCCAAGCTGACCTTTGCCACCCAGCTACCGGGCGACGGCGGCGCCCGCTGACCTCACCATGGCGGCTGGCCTGGGCCACGGCCTGACGGCGCTGTGGGCCGGCCCGCGCCCCAGCCTGCTGGCACGGCTGCTGCAACCGCTGTCGTGGGTGTATGCCGGGCTGGCCCGGCTGCACAAAGCGGCGTACAGCAATGGCCTGCTGCAGCGCCAACGTGCGCCACTGCCCTTGCTGGTGGTGGGCAACCTGGTGGCCGGTGGTGCCGGCAAAACCCCCACGGTGATCGCGCTGGTTGGCCTGCTGCGCCAGCAGGGCTGGACGCCGGGCGTGATTTCAGGCGGCCACGGCCGGCGCGGCAGCGGCGTGCAGGCGGTAAACCGGCACAGCCCGGCCGCCGAGGTGGGCGACGAGCCCTTGCTGATCCACCTGCGCACCGGCGCGCCGGTGGCCGTGGGCGCCGACCGCGCCGCTGCGGCCAGCGCGCTGTGTGCCGCCCACCCCGCTGTCGACATCCTGCTGGCCGATGACGGCTTGCAACACCACGCCCTGCACCACGACATGGCCGTGCTGGTGTTTGACGAGCGTGGCGCCGGCAACGGCCTGCGCCTGCCGGCCGGGCCGCTGCGCCAGGCCCTGCCGCTGCGCGTGCCGCCGCACACCCTGGTGCTGTACAGCGCCGGCCGGCCCAGCACCCCGCTGCCCGGGCTGACCGGTGCGCGCCGGCTGGGCGGCGTGCTGCCGCTGGC
>JANPOW010000331.1:0-4901 GCA_031428185.1 Betaproteobacteria bacterium
CGTGCTGTCCGCCCAACTGGCGCCGCCGCAACACACCAGCGTGCCAGCCGCCTGGCGCCGCCGCGTGCTGTGGATCAGCCAGCGCGCTGACCCGGTGCGTGAGGCGGCAGCGGCCGCGCTCAGCCGGGTGCCGTGGGCGCAACGCCTGGGCCTGCCGCCCGGCCTGGACCCGCTGGCGCTGGGCGATGTGCATGCCGCCACCTTCTTTTTTGGCGACGCGCTGGCCCAGGCCCGGGGTGTGCTGGACCCCGACTACCTGCTGGAGCGCTTGGAGCAGGCAGTGGACCGGCGGCCAGCCGGTGGCGGCTACTTTCGCCTGTCGCTGGGGCCTGGGCAGCGCGTTGCGGCGCAGGGTGGCCATCTGCTGGCCTTCCGGCCGCCAGATTTTGCGCAGCTCGCACCTTTGCCGGGCTATCTGCGCGCCGACGATTGAGGCTGAACTGGCCGCGCACTCAGCGGGCGACCTTCGCGCTGGCGCGCTGCGCTGCGAGCGCCTTCGGGCGGCCGAGCGGCACTCAGGCGCCGCCGACGGGGCGGGGCACACCGCGCTGGATCTCGGCCGAACCCAGGATGGCCGCCAGCACGCTGGCCGCCCGGCCCACCGCCTCAGGCGCCACATCCAGATGGGTGACCAGCCGCAGCCGGTAAAGCCCCGTCAGCAACACGCCTTGCGCGGCCGCCAGGCGCAGCACGGCGGCGCCGTCCAGCCGGGGGGCCAAGTCGATGAAGACGATATTGGTGGCGGGCTGCAGCACCGTCACGCCGGGCAGGCCGGCCAGGCCTTGTGCCAGCGCGCGGGCGTGGGCATGGTCGTCGGCCAGCCGGCCGACATGGTGGTCCAGCGCATGCAGTGCGGCGGCGGCCAGCACACCGGCCTGGCGCAAGCCGCCACCCAGCATCTTGCGCACGCGGTGGGCGCGTTGGATCAACTCGCGGCTGCCCACCAGGGCCGAGCCCACCGGCGCGCCCAGGCCTTTGCTGAAGCACACCGAGACGCTGTCGTACAGGCTGGCGATGTTGCGGGCCTCGGCCAGCGGGTCACCAGAAGCGCTACCCCCTGCCCCCGCCTGCGCCACCGCCGCGTTGAACAGCCGCGCGCCGTCAAGATGCGTGGCCAGCCCGTGCTGGCGCGCCAGCGTGGTGGCGGCCTGCTGGTAGGCCAGTGGCAGCACCATGCCGCCGAGGGTGTTTTCAAGTGCCAGCAACCGGGTGCGCGCAAAGTGGGCGTCGTCGGGTTTGATGGCGGCGGCGATGTCGGCCAGCGCCAGCGTGCCGTCGGGCTGGTGGGCAATCGGCTGCGGCTGGATGCTGCCCAGCACCGCCGCGCCACCGCCCTCGTATCTGTAGGTGTGGGCCTGCTGGCCCACCAGGTACTCATCGCCCCGCTGGCAATGCGCCATCAGCGCGGCCAGGTTGCTCTGCGTGCCGCTGGGCATGAACAGCGCCGCGTCCTTGCCCAGCAGCGCGGCGATGCGGTCTTGCAGCGCATTGACCGTGGGGTCGTCGCCAAACACATCGTCACCCACCGGTGCCGCCGCCATGGCCGCACGCATGGCCACCGTGGGCCGGGTGACGGTGTCACTGCGCAAGTCAATCACGGTCATGGCGTGTGCGCCGGCATCAGCGCCCCAAGGTCAAGAAGTTGCGCAGCATCGCATGGCCATGCTCGGACAAGATGGACTCGGGGTGGAACTGCACCCCCTCCAGCGGCGTCTTGGTGCTGGCCAGGTCACGGTGGCGCACCCCCATGATTTCACCGTCTTCGGACGTGGCCGTGACCACCAGCGCCTTCGGACACGTCTCGCGCTCGATCACCAGCGAGTGGTAGCGGATGACGCTGAACTGCCGGGGCAGGCCGGCGTACACGCCTTGCTCGTCGGTGGTCAGCGTGCTGGCCTTGCCGTGCATCTGCTGTTGCGCCCGCACGATCTTGCCACCCAGCGCCGCGCCGATGCTCTGGTGGCCCAGGCATACACCCAGGATGGGCAGCGTGCCGATCAGCGCCTGGATGGCCGGCACACACACACCCGCTTCAGCCGGTGAGCAGGGGCCGGGGGACAGCACCAGGTGCGCGGGTTGCAGCGCGGCAATCTCGGCCGGCGTGATCGCGTCATTGCGGATCACTGTCACGTCTTGCCCCAGCTCGGCAAAGTACTGCACCAGGTTGAAGGTGAAGCTGTCGTAGTTGTCGATCATGAGCAACATGTCATGCCTCCTGCAGGGCCGCCCCAAAGGAGGCGTACACCCCCTCGGGGGGCAGCGAATGAAATGAGCGCGGGGGCATCAGAACCCCTCCTCAACCAACTCGGCGGCACGGATCAGCGCACGCGCCTTGTGCTCGGTCTCCCTCCACTCCATCTCGGGGATGGAATCAGCCACCACGCCGGCCGCTGCCTGCACGTACAAGGTGTTGTTCTGCACGATGCCGGTGCGGATGGCGATGGCCAGGTCCATGTCGCCGGCAAAGCTGAGGTAACCGCAAGCGCCGCCATAAATGCCGCGTTTCACCGGCTCCAGCTGGTCGATGATTTCCATCGCGCGAATCTTGGGCGCACCCGTCAGCGTGCCGGCCGGGAAGGTGGCGCGCAGCACATCCATATTGCTCACGCCGTCGTTCAACAAGCCCTCGACATTGCTGACGATGTGCATGACGTGGGAGTAACGCTCCACCGCAAACGCCTCGGTCACTTTGACGCTGCCGGTCTTGGCGATGCGGCCGATGTCGTTGCGCGCCAGGTCGATCAGCATCAGGTGTTCGGCGCGCTCTTTGGGGTCACTCAGCAGGTCAGCCTCGGTGGCTTTGTCATGCTCGGGGCTGGTGCCACGCGGCCGGGTGCCGGCCAGCGGGCGGATGGTGATCTTGTCGCCCTCAGGCGTGGCCTCATGCCGCACCAGGATTTCAGGCGACGCACCCACCACCTGGAAGCCGCCGAAATCATAAAAATACATGTACGGGCTGGGGTTGAGCGAGCGCAGTGCGCGGTACAGGCTGAGCGGGCTCTCGGTGTAGCGCTTTTGCAGGCGCTGGCCAATCTGCACCTGCATCATGTCGCCAGCGGCGATGTACTCCTTGGCCTGCAGCACGGCGGCAATGTAGGCATCGTGGCCAAACTCGCGCTCCACCGCGTAGCTGGGGCCACGCTTGACCGGCGGCGCGGTGACCGAGTAGCGCAGCTTCTCGCCCAACTCACCCAGCCGGCGCTTGGCCTTGAAATACGCCTCGGGCTGGGTTGGGTCAGCGTAGACGATCAAATACAGCCGGCCCGACAGGTTGTCGATCACCGCCAGCTCCTCACACTGCAGCAGCAGGATGTCGGGGCTGTCCAGGCCGCCGGGCTTGTGGGTTTTGGCCAGCTTGGGCTCCATGAAGCGCACTGCGTCATAGCCGAAGTAACCCGCCAGGCCACCGCAGAAGCGCGGCAGGCCGGGCCGCAGCGCCACTTTGAAACGCTGCTGGTAGGCCTCGATAAAGTCGAGCGGGTTGCCGTCGTGGCGCTCCACCACCTGGCCGTCCGTCACCACCTCGGTGACTGCCCCAGCCGGGTTGGCGGCGGCGCGCAACAAAGTGCGTGCCGGCAGGCCGATGAAGGAGTAGCGGCCAAAGCGCTCGCCGCCCACCACCGATTCGAGCAAGAAGCTGTGCGCTGCGCCGCCGGCCAGCTTGAGGTACAGCGACAGCGGGGTTTCGAGATCGGCAAAGGCCTCGCTGAGCAGCGGGATGCGGTTGAAGCCTTGCGCGGCAAGGCTCTTGAATTCAAGTTCGGTGATCACGGTGCGTGACTCCTGGAGTCCGGGTCCGGGCGCCTGCGGCGCCAGGGGGTCAGACAGTGCTGGGGTTCAGCGTTGCGGTGGGCTTGTCGCGCACACGCGTGGCCGCTGCTGGGGGTGCGTGCAGGCTGGGGGCCGTTGGCCGTTGGCCGTGGGCGGCGGGCAAACAGCACCCGGCCAAGCCCAACACGCGCTGCAAATCAGGCGGATGCGGGCCAGGGTCGCCAGGGCCAGGCTCCCCGGTCGGCCGACCTGTCGCTGGCAGACGCTGGGGTCTGTTGGCGCGCGCAGTTGCAGTGCAAGAACATCAACCCAGTTTAGCAGCGCCACTGTGCATATTGGCTCGCCCCAAACGCACCCTGCAGCCGGCCCGTCACGCCCAGCGAGGAGCCCCCGCCATGGCTGCCTGTCTGCCCCGTCGTGCCGTGTTGCCGGGCTTGTCCTGCCTGCTGCGCCTGCCCGCCGTGGTGCTGGCCCAGGCGGTGGACGTGGCCGGTGTGCGCTTTGAGCCGCAGGTGATGCTGGGCGGCCAGGCCCTGCAGCTGAACGGCGCCGGCATCCCCATGGCCAAGAGCTGGCTGGGCAAATCACCCACCGACCAGCAGCCGAAAGACGCCCTGCTGGGCCAGGCGCCCCGGCGCAGCGACGGCCAATAAGCCATCAGCGCAGCGGCGCATGCCGCAGCCGGGTCAACCCCGGGTCAACCGGCTTGCCGCGCGGCTGCGGGCAGGCCGGGCCAGGCCAGTTGGTCCAGCCGGTCAATCACCGCGTCGGGGCCGGCATCGGCCACCGGCTGGCCGTGGTTGTAGCCGTAGCTGACCAGCACCACCGGGCAGCCGGCAGCGCGTGCGGCCTGGGCGTCGTTGCTGCTGTCACCCAGCATCAGCGTGCGGCCCGGCAGGCTGCCCAGGGCGTGGCAAGTCTGCAGCAGCGGCAAGGGGTCAGGCTTTTTGCGGGCAAACGCATCACCGCCAAACACCTGGCTGAAAAAACCGTCAAGCCCCTTGGCACCAGCAGCGGGCGGGCAAAGACGCCGGGCTTGTTGGTCTAAGTGGCCATCGCCATGCCGGCTTGCTGCATGCGTTGCAGGCCCTTCACCGCAGCCGGGTAGACACTGGAGAACTGGCCGTTGA
>JANPOW010000332.1:0-15877 GCA_031428185.1 Betaproteobacteria bacterium
CCTGTCGGCGGCCACCCATCCCCCGCCCTTCCCGCCGGCCGGAAGGGAGCGAGTCGCCCTCTGCCGTCAGGGTTGCCGGCCAAAAAAAGCGTTGACCGACAACCCTTTGGCGAGCGTCTCACGCTGCGCGACCGCGTCAAGGCCAAACCCTTCGGGTGGCCTACGGCCAGCCTTGACCCGGCCGCACACCGTGCCCCGGTCCCCAACCAGCCCCGGCATGTGACTGTTGCGTTCCACACGAAACGACGAGGGGCCTTTGAGTGTAATTCTCCTGCGTTGACAAGAGAAACTGACAATAATCGCGTCTTGTTGGCTTCATTGCTCCAGAATAACTTGGTTTTGGAAGCACAATTATACTATGTTTTCATTGAAATAATCAATGTAACAAGTTTCTTTTGCGTAAGTCCTAAGAGTAAATCCTTCAAAAACCAGTCCGCGAGTCTTGAATTGATCTGTGACCGGCGTTCCGCTGGCGGGTGCAGATACGGCCAACTTTTCAAAGGCGAAATCTATGACGTTGGCGCTGGCGCTGGCTACGCCTGCAAATATAAAAACAATGAGGAGAAGTAAGACCGTGCGATTCGCCGGGGGGGCATAAATAAATAATTTTCCAAAACAAACGGCGGGCTGAAAAAAACTGAGGCCAAGAACGGTGAGTACATCGAGTTGCTGAAGAAAAACGGCATGACCATCCTGCCGCCCACACCACAGCTCAAGGCCGACCTGAAAAAGGTGGGCGACACCATGCTGAAGGATTGGCTTGAAAAGGCCGGCCCCGAGGGCAAGGCGCTGGTTGATGCCTTCATGACAGGACTGCGCCGGTCCCGACGTTCATGCGCCGTGCGCTGAACGCTGAACGCCCTGTTTGACGGCGCTGCCGCGCTGGCCGCCCCGTGCATGGTGGCGCTGCTGGTCATCTTGATGCTGGGCATCGCCGGCCGTCTGCTGCACGTCCACCGGCCCGGCACCGACGCCTATGCCGGTTACCTGATGGCCGGCTGCGGCTTTTTGGCACTGGCCCACACCCTGAAACGGGGTGAACACATCCGCGTCACTTTGCTGTCAGGCCGGCTGCAAGACCGGGCCAAACGTGCGCTAGCGCTGTGGGCGCTGGGCGCGGCCACCGCGCTGGCCGGCTTGCTGGCGCCCTGGGTGCAGGCCCTGCCCGGCCGGCTGCTGCACACCAATGTGATCGGCTGCACCATCTTTGCCGCCGTGTCGGGTAGCAGTGCGGCCACCAGCGCCACCATCGGCAAGATGACGCTGCCTGAGCTGAAACGGCGCGGCTACCCGGATGACATCGCCATCGGCTCACTCGCCGGCGCCGGCACGCTGGGGCTGTTGATCCCACCGTCCATCATCATGATCGTCTACGGTGGCAGCGCCGATGTGTCGATTGCCAAGCTGTTCATGGCCGGCGTGTTGCCAGGCGTGATGCTGGCCACACTGTTTTCGGGTTATCTGGTGGTGTGGGCTGGGCGCTGCTCAACCCGGGCAAGGTGCCAGCGGCTGATGCACCGATGACGTTGCTGCAAAAGCTGCATGAGTCGCGCCACCTGATCCCGGTGGTGGCCCTGATCGGCGCGCTGTTGGGCTCCATCTACAGCGGTGTGGCCACCGCGAGTGAGGCCGCAGCGGTGGGCGCTGGCGGTGGCGCTGATCTGGCTGTTCCCGGGCATCGTCACGGCCTTGCCGCAGACGATGGGGTAGGACTGGCCTGACAGCCAGACGCGGCGCCGGTTGATGGCCGGCCTTGCAGCGGGTCCGTAATCTGAGGGCTCGGGTGTTGCGCTCTGCTCACCCGGCACCGTCAACCCAAACCGCAAGTCTGGAAGGATTCACGCAATGAACAAGGACCAAGTCAAGGGCAGTGTCAAAGAGGCTGCCGGCAAAGTGCAGGAGAAAGCCGGCGAGATCATCGGCAGCACCGGCCAACAAGCCAAAGGCATGGCCAAGCAGGTGGAGGGCAAAGCCCAAAAGACCTTGGGCGATGTGAAAGAAGTGGCCAAAGACCTGAGCAAGGCGCACGCGAAATAAGGCGCAACAGGGTTTGCTGGCCTGGCGCAGCGGTTGCGCCCTGGTCAGCAGGCCACGCACCAGAGCAGGCGGGCAAATACCCGCCTGTTCGCGTTTTTGCCGCCAGACAAGCTGCCTAGCATCGCTGCACCGGCAGGCTACCGCTGTTGCGGTTGCCGCTCGGATGACTTTGCCAGGAATCCACCATGTCCGACCTGTCGCTACCGCCGCTCTCCCTGGTCCCGCTGGACAGGGTGGCGTACGCGCCTGTGAGCCCACCGGCCACACCCGAGCCCTTTGCCTGGCCTGCAGCGCCCCTGCCTGGCTACCCCGGCGCCTTGCGCCTGACAAAACCCGAGCCGTGTGAGCTGGAAGGCCCCAACGGCACATGCAGCAAAGGCCACCTGCACCAGTTTGACCCGACGGTGGGCCTGGTGCAGTTGCAGATCTCACCCGCGCGCACGCTGCTGACACTGAAGTTGTCGCAATTCCGCCGGCTCACGCTGACCCAGCCACTGCAGCCCATGGTGGCAGCGCTGGCTGAAGGCACGTTTGCGGCCACCACCCCGGTGCTGCCGCAGCGCGCGCTGGGGCCGTGTGTGGTCCGCTTCCGTGATGGCAGCGAGCGCAGCCTGGACTGCGTGGGCCAGGTCGATCTGCCGCAAGGCATCTTCACCTTCTCACCGCTGGACGCTGCGGGCAGCCTGTTGCGCAGCTTTTATCCCCGCACCATGCTGGCCGGCGTCGAGTCAGTGGCCGACAACCGGCGCATCGGCGATGTGCTGGTGGCGCAGCAATCCACCACGCCGGTGCGCGTGGCCGAGGCCGCCGCCGAGCAGCAGCAATTGCGCGCTCGCAAGCTGGGCGACATCTTGCTGACCGGGCAGATCGTCACGCCCGAGCAACTGCTGGTGGCCATCGATTCCCAGGCCAAGATGCCCTTGGTGCGCATCGGCGAGGCCTTGCTGGCGCTGGGGTATCTGACCGATGCCAAGCTGGCCGAAGCGCTGAAGCTGCAATCCCACGACCGCAGCCTGCCGCTGGGCGAATTGCTGGTGCGGCGTGGTGATGTGACCCGCGCCGACCTGCAGACTGCCTTGTCCCGCAAGATGGGCTACCCCATCGTGGATGTCAACGCGTTTCCAGTCGAGCCTGAGGGCGCTTTGCGCCTGCCACTGTCGGCCGCCCGGCGCTTGCTGGCGCTGCCGCTGATGATGCGCGGCGGCCGGCTGGTGGTGGCGCTGGAAGACCCATCGGCACGCAACGCCATCGACGAGATCGAGTTCTCGGCCCAGTGCAAGGTGCTGCCGGTGCTGGCGCGTGCAGGCTCGTTGTCTGGCGCCATCGACCGGGTGTATTTGCGGCTGGGCTAAGACGGCATCGACCCCGGCGCCGAGCTGAGCAGCCCCGGCACGCCGGGCGACGGTGACGACAGCGCCAACAAGCTGCTGGCCAGCCTGGAGCAGCAGCACAGCAGTGATGGCCGTGACGACGACATCCAGATCGAACAGAGCGACAACTCGCTGGTGCGGCTGATCAACACCATGATCCTGGAGGCACGCCACCAGGGCGTGTCCGACATCCACATCGAATGCCAGCCCGGCGCTGAAAAAGTGCGGGTGCGTTTCCGCAAGGACGGTGTGCTGCGGCCTTACATCGAGCTGCCGGCCGGTTACCGCCAGGCACTGGTGGCGCGGCTCAAGATCATGTGCGACCTGGACATCTCCGAGCGCCGCAAGCCGCAGGACGGCAAGATCAGCTTTGGCCGCTGGATGCAAGGCCAACGGCTGGAGCTGCGGGTGGCCACCATCCCCACCGCCAACGGGCTGGAGGATGTGGTGATGCGCCTGTTGGCCTCGGCCAAGACGATGCCGCTGGACGGCATGGGCCTGCAGCCCGACACGCTGGCAAAGCTCAAGGCGGTGATCACCCGGCCCTATGGCATGGTGTTGTGCGTGGGCCCCACCGGCAGTGGCAAGACCACCACGCTGCACGCCGCACTCGGCCACATCAACACACCTGAGCGCAAGATCTGGACGGCTGAGGACCCGGTTGAAATCACCCAGGCCGGGCTGCGCCAGGTGCAGGTCAACCCCAAGATCGACTGGACTTTTGCCAAGGCCCTGCGCGCTTTCTTGCGGGCCGACCCCGACGTGGTGATGGTGGGCGAGATCCGCGACGCGGAAACCGCCCACATGGCGGTAGAGGCCTCACTCACAGGCCACCTGGTGCTGAGCACACTGCACACCAACAGCGCCCCCGAAACCGTAACCCGGCTGCTGGACATGGGCATGGACCCGTTCAGCTTTGCCGACAGCCTGCTGGCGGTGCTGGCGCAGCGCCTGGTGCGGCGCTGGTGCAAACACTGCGTGGTGGCCAAGCCCGCCACGCTGGAGAACACCGATGGGCTGCTGGACGAATACCTGCAGGCCTACCCCGACCCGGACCAACGGCCAGACCGCACCGGCCTGCTGGCCGAGTGGACCACCCGCTACAGCGTGGGCGGTGTGCTGCAGCACCACCACGCGCCTGGCTGCAACCATTGCGATGGCAGCGGCTTTGCCGGCCGGGTGGGCCTGCATGAGCTGCTGGTGGTCAGCCGCGACCTGCGCCGCCTGATCCAGACCAGCGCCCGTGCCGAAGACCTGCAACGCGCAGCCATGGCCGAGGGCATGCGCACGCTGCGGCAAGACGGCATCCACAAGGTGCTGGCCGGGCTGACGGCGATTGAAGAAGTGCGGGCCACCAGCAACGGTTGAGGTCAAACCAGGTCTTAACCCTCGGTCCGGTGCCCGATCTGTGCAGCGCCGGCACAGCCCGCGCCGTGCCAACCTGTCACGGCTTGCGCCAGCCCACCTTGGCTGCGGCAAACAGGCGGCCCAGCTCACCGTTGCTGAGCAGCGCGTTGAGTGCGGTTTGCAGCACCTGGGCCAGGTCATCGGCGGATTTTTTGACCGCCATGCCCACCGCCCAGCCGTCGCGCATGCGGGGCAGCGGCAGCGGCTCGATGGCATAGCGGGTATCACCGGCCAGCACCGATTCCAGCTCGGACGCCTGGCCCGCAGCGGCGGCCACCTCACCCCGCTGCAGCGCCTGCGCGGCCAGCGTGCCGTCTTTCCACTGGGTGCTCAGCTGCTCACGGTATTTGCCACTCTCGGCGCCGATCAGCAGCCAGCCCGCCAGGCTTTGGCCGGGCACGGCGATCTTTTTGCCAGCCAAGTCGTCCAGCGTGTCCATCTTGGGTGCGGCCTGCAAATCACGGGCAATCATGATGCGCTCACGGTAGTAGGGCGCAAAGATGTTGACCTGCGGGTTGGCTGTCATCAAGGGCCTGTCCACCGGCACATGCAGCAGCACATCGGCCGGGCCAAAGCCCAGGTAGTGGCCCTTCCAGACCATGTTGCGCAGGTCGTCATTCATGTCCTCGCCGGCGGCAAAGGGCAGCAGGCTCAGCTTGAGCCCCAGGCCCTTGGCCAGCGCAGCCGCCAGCGCCACATCAATGCCCTGGCCGCCGGCGTTGAAGGGTGGCATGTCGTTGTAGACCGCCACCACCAGCGTGCCCCGCTCGTGGATGCGCTGCAGCGCGGGTTTGTCTTGCGCCAGCGTGGGCAGGGCCAGGCCGGCCAGCCCGGCCGCACCGGCCTGCAACCAGGTGCGGCGGCTCATAGGGGTTTCTCGCGCCGGGTTTCGAGGTAGGCCTTGATGGACCACATGGCTTCCTGGTTGAGGATGCCCTCAAACGGCGGCATGTAGACCGCGCCGTTGCGCACCTTGCCGCGCCGCACGCTGCCGATGTAGTAGTCGTCCATCTCGGCCGAGCAGGCGGATTTTTTCTTGGCGTCCTTTGTCGCGGCACAGTCGTTTTCCAGTTTGCGCAGGTCGGGCGCAATGCCGCCCGAGATGCCTTCCAGGCCGTGGCAGCGGGCACAGTTCTGGTTGTAGGCCGAGGTGCCGATCTTCACCGCCTTGTCATTCTGGCGGTACGGGTTTTCAGCGCGCCAGGTGTCGCCAAGCGGGGCCAGCTCTTTGGTGTCCACCGCTTGCGGCGTCACATCACCATGCGCCAAGGCCGGTTGGGTGGTCCAGCCGGCGGCCAGCAGCAAGCCGGCCACGACACCGGCACGCTGGATGAACAGGGAAAGGGGACGAGAAAAGTTGCGCGACATGGTGTTGACTCCGTCGATGGATGAAACAGGTTTGCAGCAATGGACCGCAAACGGCGTGCCAGCAGCAACTGCCGGCCCGGTGGCGCGCCCGGCTGCGGGCCGTGCCCGACCTGCTTGCTGCGAATTTGAGCGCAATGCGGTGCGCCGGCCTACCATCCGCTCCGGCAAGGCGCTGAGGTGTTCAGACTTGTCACACTCCGCCCGGCCCACAGCTTGCAATCGTGGCATTCCGGCGCGGCCCCATGGGCCACAGACCAAGACGGCGGCACGGCTGCCAACAAGCCCGAGACAAGCCACCCAGACCGGGTGGCGCCAGGAGTTCAAGCGCATGCGTGGTCCACTTCATTCGACATTTGGCAGTGTGGGTTTGCGGCGTGGCGCCGCCGAGCCGCAGCGCCCCATCGCGGCCGGCCTGAAACTCGCGCCCGACCATGTGGATGCCATCGACCAGTCGCATGAGCGCTGTGCCGCGCTGGGCGTGTCGCGCATCGAGCGGCCTGACCATACGCCACTTGGCCGCTCTGACCTGGCCCTGGTGCGTGACCGCAATCTGCGCCTGCATGACCACGCCGCGCCGGTGATGGAGATGCTGTTTGAGCAAATCGTCAACACCGACAGCATGGTGGTGCTGTGTGATGCCACCGGCACCATCATCCACTCCATCGGCGACGATGATTTTCTGGCCAGGGCGTCCAAGGTGGCGCTGCAGCCGGGTGTCAACTGGTCAGAGCGCACCAAAGGCACCAACGCCATCGGCACCGCGCTGATTGAGGAGGTGCCCACGCTGGTGCATGCCGATGAGCACTACATGCATGCCAACCACTTTTTGACCTGCTCGGCGGCGCCCATCCTCGACCCGCGCGGCAACATCCTGGGCGTGCTGGACGTGACCGGTGACCGTGCCAGCTTTCACCAGCACACCATGGCACTGGTCAAGATGTCGGCCCGCATGATCGAGAACCACTGGCTGACCGACGACTACCGCAATGTGATGCGGCTGCATTTCCACAGCCGGGTCGAGTTCATCGGCACGCTGATGGAGGGCATCCTGGCCATCAGCGCGGACGGCAAGATCGTGGGCGCGAATCGTGGCGCGCTGGAGCAACTGGGCCTCTCAGGCGCCGCGCTGCGCATGAACAGCCTGGCCACGCTGTTTGGCACCACCGTCAATGCACTGGTGGACCGCTTCCGCTCACCGCTGTCCACCCCGCTGCCGGTGCATTTGAACGGCGGCCGGCAGTTCTACATCCACGCCCGCTTCAACTGGCCGGTCTGGACCAGCCTGGCCGAGGCGGTGAGTGGTGATGCCAACAGCGCGGCGGTGCAGCCGCGTGAGCCCGGGCCGGTGTCGGCCAGCACCGTGCCGGTCGCCACGCCATCGGCCACCACGCCGCTGCCGACCACCCGCCTGGATCGGGCCCAGCCAGGCGCCCCCGCCGGCGGTTTGGCCCAACTGTTGACCGGCGATGGCCAGATCGCCAGCCTGATCGACAAGACCCGCCGCGTGATTGACCGCGACATCCCGATGCTGATCCTGGGTGAAACCGGCACCGGCAAAGAGCTGCTGGCGCGTGCCATCCACATGGATTCGGTGCGCGCCAAGCAGCCATTTGTGGCGGTCAACTGTGCGTCCATCCCCGAGACGCTGATCGAGGCCGAGCTGTTTGGCTACGAGGACGGCGCCTTCACCGGCGCGCGCCGCAAAGGCCAGGTGGGCAAGATCGTGCAGGCCAGTGGCGGCACCTTGTTTCTTGACGAGATTGGCGACATGCCGGTGGCCTTGCAAGCCCATTTGCTGCGGGTGTTGCAAGAGCGCCAAGTCACCCCGCTGGGCAGCAACAAAAGTGTGGCGGTGGATGTGTCCATCATCTGCGCCACCCACCGCAACCTGCGCGAGATGATCGACCGCAAGGCCTTCCGCGAAGACCTGTTCTACCGCCTCAACGGCCTGGCCGTGCGGCTGCCACCGCTGCGTGAGCGCACTGACTTGCTGGCTCTGGTGCGGCGCATCCTGGACCAACTTGACGAGCCCGGCCGCACCGGTGGCCAGGCCGGCCAAACCAGCCAGGCAAGCCATGCAAGCCGAGGCGGCCAGACTGGCAAAGCCCGCCACCTGACACCCAATGCCGACGTGCTGCGCTTGTTCCAGCACTACCCCTGGCCGGGCAATGTGCGGCAGCTCTTCAACGTGCTGCGCACCGCAGCGGTGATGGCCGCGGGGGAGGCGCTGATCACGCGGGCGCATTTGTCGGATGATTTTCTGGAGGAGGCGGTAGCGGGCATGCCGGCGGTTGCAGCCGCCGATGCCCTGCTTGCTGCCGGTGTGGCCCGGGCCACAGTGGCCGCAGTGGCCGCAACGGCCGATGGCGGTGTGGGCGGGCCCGGCGCAGCGGCGCTCGTGGCGGCGCAGCCGCTGCCGCAGCAGGCGCTGGCCGGGCTGCAGCGCAGGCCCTCACCGGCCTGGTCCGACGCGCCGGCGGCACCCCAGCGCTCACTTGAGGAGATGGAGATTGCCGCCATCCGGCAGGCCGTGGACGCGGCCAAGGGCAACATCTCCGAGGCCTCAAAACGCCTGGGCATCAGCCGCAACACCATCTACCGCAAGTTGCGCTGGAACGTCACCGCCTGATCGCTGGTTGCGCGGCTGGCCTGCACAGCGGGCCATGCCAGCAGCACGCAGCTCAGCGCGGCGGCGCGGCCAGCACCAGTGGCTCCACCTGGCGCCAGGCGCGCTGCCAGTTGAAGCTGTGCCAGGGGTGGCTGGCCCAGCCGGGCGGGAACCCTGCCAGCACCGGCGCCGGTGCGGTTTCGTCGTCACCACGCTCAATGGCCTGGCGTGCCGCCTGCAGCAAGGCCGCCCAATAAGCGGCGTGGCGGGCCGGGGCGTTGCTGTCCATCAGTGCGCCTTGCTCACCCACAAAACGGGCTGATGGGCCGTCCACGGCGGCCAGCGCCGCCAGCGCGCTGCACGATTGCTGCAGCAGCAACAGGTCAGCGTCGCGGCCGTCCGGTGGTGCACCCTCGCTCAGCAGGCCATGCGCCACCCACAGTGGCTGGCCCTGTGCCCGCCAGACCGTGACCCAGCGGCCCTCGGCACGCGGCAGGCGCCACCACTGCCATGGCCCGAGCCGGCCAGACTCACCCAGCAGCCGGTGCTCCGGCACCCGCACCGGGTCGTCGCCCAGGTCAGTGGCGGCGGCTTGCAGCCGCTGCGCCAGGCGGTCAACACAATGGGCGCACTGCTCGGCCATCGCGTCGGCCACGCTGGTATGGGCCCAGTGGCGCGCCGACTGGCCTGGCGCCGCTGCAGCCGCCAGGCCGGCCACACCCAGCACCAGCTCGGGCCTGGCCCACGGGCTGATGACATCGCTGACCGTGCCGCCCAGCCGCTGCCGCAGCTGGCAGGCCAGGCGGGCGCCAAACGCCGGTGTGGGGCCACTGCCCAGGGCCCACCAGCGCGGCGTGGCAGCGGGCTGGCGGGCCAGCAACAGGTGCGACACCTGGCCCCGGTTGGCCGCGTCAGCCTCACCGCTGTGGCCAGGCACCCACCACAGCCCGGCCCCCAAGCGCTGCATCGGCAGCAGCGGGCCGGCGCAGGCTGCCGCAGCGGCCGGTGTTGCGGACACGGCCGCCAACAGCGGCAGCAGCAAGCACCACCCGCGCCAACGTGACAGGGGCCAGCACTGCCCGGCCGAGCTGCGTTTGTGCTGCGGCTTGGTGCCTGCCGTAGACAAGGGTTCACCCTGTGCCAGGCTGGCACGGCGCTGCCACGGGCTGTCACAGCCGCTGCGGTTTGTGCTGCCAAGTGCCCGCCACGGGCAAGGCCAGCCTGCCCATTGGCCGACGGCATGTGTCTTGCAGCAGCCGGACCGGTGGCAGGGCGCACTCATCCGACGGCCCTGGCCACTGCTGAAAGAAACCACGTCACCATGCGCCATCTTGTTGCAATGTCCGCGCCACCATTGGCACTGGGCGCAGGCCCACTGTGAAAATTCTGATCCTGCGCGGTGGTGCGCCAGCGCCGCAACGGCCGCGCGACGACAGCCGCCAACACAGCCGACAACACAGCCGCCAGCGCAGCCACCAAAACACCCGCAGCCGTGGCGTGATTGCGCTGGGCAATGGCAGCGGCCAATGGCTGTTGATCAACATGTCACCCGCCGTGGCCCACCAGTTGCACAGCGACACCGCACTGCAGCACCACCCCGGCCTGCACGACGCCGAGGTCCGCGCCGTGGTGCTGACCGACGCCCAGGTGGACCATGTTGGCGGCCTGCTGAGCCTGCGCGACGGCCCGGCGATTGACCTTTACGTCACCCCCACCGTGTTTGAGCAGCTCACCACCGCACTGCCGGTGCTGCCGGTCTTGCAGCACTACTGTGGTGTGCACTGGTGGGTGGTGCCGGTGGCAGGTGACCGGCGGGTGGCCTCGTTCCGGGTGGAGGGCCTGCCCACGCTGGAGTTCACCGCCGTGGCCACCCAGGCCAGGCAGCCGCCGCACCTGGCCCATACCGAGGTACCACAGGTCGGCGACAGCATCGCGCTGGCGGTGGTTGACCTGGCCACTGGCCAGCGCCTGTTTTGCGCACCCGGCCTGGCCCAGCTCGGCGCTGTCGAGTTGGACTGGATGCACCAGGCGGACTGCCTGCTGCTGGACGGCCTGCCGGCCCTATCCACGGCATGGGGTGTGCCCGGCGCCGATGACGCAGCACCGGGCCAGCCCGCCCAGCCCGCCCAGGCTGCCCTGCCACCCTGGCTGGCCACCTTGCGTGGCCTGCCGGCACGCCACAAGGTGTTGTTTTGCGACACCGCCGACCAGCAGCCCGAGGCCTGGGCCGACTGCGGCATTGCCATGGCCCGCGACGGCATGGAGATCGACCTGTGATGCGCAGCATTGCAACGCCCACCCGAACGCAGCGGCTGACCCAGCCCCGGGCATTCCGCAGGTGTGCGCCAGGCGCCGCAGCAGCTACAACCGGTACTGCATGAATCCCACCACCTCCGCCCCGACCACCAGCCACGCCGCCGCCATGGCCACCAGCACGGCGCAGCCCGTACCAGCCCGCCTGCAGGTCCAGTCACTGAGCAAGCGCTACGGTGACCGCAAGGCCTTGGACGCGCTGTCCCTCACGCTGGACGCCGGTGTCTTTGCCGCGCTGCTGGGGCCCAACGGCGCCGGCAAGTCCACCTTGTTCCAGGTGCTTACCGGCCTGTTTGCAGCCGATGACGGAGACGTGCGGATCAACGGCCATTCACTGCGCAGCCACGCGGTGGCGGCGTTGCGCGACATCGGCGTGGTGTTCCAGCAAATGTCGCTGGACCTGGACTTGAGCGTGCAGCGCAACCTGCGCTTCCACGCCGACCTGCACGGCCTGCCGCGTGCTCTGGCCGGGCAACGCATCACCGAGGGCTGCGCCGCGGCGGGCTTGAGCGCTGACCTGCAACGCCCGGTGCGTGAGCTGTCGGGCGGCAACCGGCGCAAGGTGGAGCTGGTGCGTGCCCTGCTGCACCGCCCCGGCCTGCTGCTGATGGACGAGCCCACCGTGGGGTTGGACCCAAAATCGCGCCGCGACCTGCGCGCCGGCGTACTGGCCGATGTGCGGGCGCGCCACAGCAGCGTGCTGTGGGCCACCCACCTGGTGGAAGAAGCCGAAGCCGCTGACCGGGTCATCGTGCTGCACAAAGGCCGCTTGCTGGCCGACGGCACGCCGGCTGCCGTGGCCGCCGCGCTCGGTGGCGGCACACTCGAAGAAGCCTTCATCCGCGCCACCGCTTGAGCGCCCGGCCCCATGCCGCGCCAGCCCGGTGGCCGCGCTGCGCCGCAAGGCCCAACCCCTGATCGGAATCAACCCATGCAGCAGCCCCGTTTTGCCTTTGCCACCCTGGCCGTCCTGGTCGCCTGCATCAGCCACGCTGCCCAGGCGCAAGGCGTGGCTTACGTGTCCAGCGAAAAAGACAACGCTCTGGCCATCGTTGACCTCAAAACCCTCACCGTGACCGGCAGCCTGCCCACCTGCAAGCGGCCGCGCCACATGGCCCGCACACCCGACGGCAAACAACTGCTGGTGGCCTGCGGTGATTCACACCAGGCCGACATCATCGACATCGCCACACGCAAATCGGTGGGCAAGCTGGCGCTGGGCGATGACCCCGAAGCGTTTGACATCTCGCCCGACGGCAAAACGCTGTATGCGTCGAATGAGGACGAAGGCGCACTCAGCATCATCGACATGGCCAGCGGCAAAGTGAGCAACAGCGTGCCGGTGGGCAAAGAGCCCGAGGGCGTCAAGGTCTCGCATGACGGCAAGACGGTGTGGGTGACGTCCGAAGCCGCCAGCCTGGTGCATGTGATCGATACCGCCACCGGCACCGTCACCAAAAACATCAAGGTGGGCAAGCGCCCGCGCCGTTTTGCACTCACACCCGACGGCAAACAACTGTGGGTGACGAATGAGCTGGGCGCCAGTGTCACCGTGCTGTCCACCACCGACTACGCGGTGCTGGGCACCATCAACTTCGAGCTGAAAGGTGCGCGTGCGGCCGACATCACGCCGGTGGGCATCACCATGACACGCGACGGCAAACGTGCATTTGTGGCGCTGGGCCGGGCCAATCACGTGGCATTTGTCGATGTCGCCAGCCGCCAGGTGACCGAGCAGGTGCTGGTGGGCAAACGGGCCTGGAACGTGGCACTCAACAAGGCCGAAGACCGGCTGCTGGTGGTCAACGGCCTGAGTGACGACATCACCGTGGTGGACGTGCCCGCTGCCAAGGCCCTCAAGAGCATCCCCGTGGGCCGGGTGCCCTACATGGCGCTGGTGGTCGAATGACGCCGCCCTGCTTGCGCGGGTGCGTGGCTGCGGTGCTGTGCGCAGTGACCGCCGCCGCTGCCACGCTCAGCCCCGGCAGCACGCTGGCCGCCAGCTTCAAGGCCACCCTGCTGCTGCAAGCTGACGACCCGCGCCTGGAGCGCAGCCGCACCGAGCGCCCGGCGCTGGGCCACCCCGGTGGTGTGGTGGCCCCGGCAGTGGCGCTGGCGCTGCAGGACAGCAAGCTGGAGTTGGACGCCGCCGGCGCCACGTTGGCGCTTGACACGGTGACCGTGGCATCCCCGGCTGCGGCCAAAGCCGCCGCGGCAAAAGCTGAAGCGGCAGGTGCGGTTGCGGTGCTGGCCGACCTGCCGGCCGACTGGCTGCTGGCGGTGGTGGATAGCACCCTGCTGCCCGTGCTCAACCTGGGCGACGCAGCCGACCGCCTGCGCGAGGCCGACTGCCGGCCACGCCTGCTGCACCTGCTGCCCAGCGAGCGCATGCGCGCCGATGCGCTGGCGCAAACGCTGGCCGCCCGCCGCTGGTCCCAAATCCTGCTGCTGGTGGGGCCGACGCCGGACGACCAGGCCCGCGCGGCAACCGCCCGCGCCGCCATCAAGCGCTACGGTTTGAAGCTGGTGGGCGACAAGCCCTTCAAACTCTCGGCCGACCCGCGTGAGCGTGATCTGGCCAACCCGCTGCTGCTCACCGGCGTGGCCGCAAGCAGCGCCTACGACGCGGTCTGGGTGGTGGACAGCGACGGTGAATTTGCCCGCAGCCTGCCCTACCGCACCGCCCTGCCGCGCCCGGTGGTGGGCGACGCCGGGCTGGTGGCGCTGGCTTGGGCATCGAGTTTTGACCGCTTCGGCGCGCCGCAGGTCTCCCGCCGCTTTGCCAAGGTGGCTGGCCGCCCGATGAGCGGGCAAGACTGGGCTGCCTGGCTGGCCGGCAAGGCGCTGGTGGGTGCTGCGGTCGCGGCAGCACCCAAAGGCCAGTCAGCGGCCTTCCAGAAAGCGCTGACCGACGGCGAGGTGGACGGCTCCAAAGGGGTGGGCATGAGTTTTCGCCCCTGGGACGGCCAGTTGCGCCAGCCTCTGCTGCTGGGTGACGGCCAGAGCGTGGTGGCGCTGGCCCCGGTGGACGGCATGCTGCACCCCAAGAACACGCTGGACACCCTGGGCGCCGATGCGCCCGAAAAACGCTGCAAGGCCCGCTGATGGCACACGCTTGATGAGATACCCCCGATGAAACACGCCCTGCAGGCCATGCGCGCCATCGTGATGCGCGAGCTGATGAAGTTTGTGCGCCAGTACGGCCGCCTCGTGTCGGCCCTGGTGCGGCCGCTGCTGTGGCTGGCGGTGTTTGCAGCGGGCTTTCGCAATGTGTTTGGTGTGGCCATCGCGCCGCCGTACGACACCTACATCCCGTATGACGTGTACATCGCCCCCGGCCTGGTGGGCATGGTGCTGCTGTTCAACGGCATGCAAAGCAGCCTGGCGATGGTCTATGACCGCGAGATGGGCTTGATGCGCCTGCTGCTGACCGCGCCGCTGCCGCGCTGGTGGGTCTTGTTCTCCAAACTCACCGCCACCGCGGTGCTGTCGCTGGCGCAGGCGTTGGCGTTTGTGGTGGTGGCCATCGCACTGGGCACCGATTTGCCGGTGTGGGGCGCGCACACGCCGCTGTTGTGCCTGGCCGCGGTGGTCTCGGCACTGATGCTGGGCTCGGTGGGGCTGCTGCTCTCTGTTCACATCAAACAACTGGAGAACTTTGCCGGCACCATGAACTTTGTGATCTTCCCGATGTACTTCATGTCCACCGCGCTGTACCCACTGTGGAAGCTGGAGGAATCGGGCGCGGCCTGGGTCTACCAGATCGCGCGTTTCAATCCCTTCACCCACGCGGTGGAATGGATGCGCTTTGCGCTGTACGGCAAAGACCCGGGCATCTCGCCCCTCATCGTGCTGGCCACGCTGGCACTGTGTTTTGCGCTGGCCGCCTGGGGCTATGACCCGCAGCGCGGTTTTGGCGCGCTGGCCAAGCGGGGTGGGCCGGCATGACGTTGCCAACACTCAAATTGAGCGGCAGATCAGCCCGCCATTCAACCCAGCAACAGGACGACGGCCTGCAGATCGAACCGCTGTGGCTGGAATGGCTGGCACTGGGTGGTTTGCTGGCCTTTGGCGCCTGGCTGCTGGGCCTGCGTGGCGTGTGGGCGCTGCTGCTGTCGAGTGACCCGACCGGCCTCACGCTGGTCATCATCACGGTGTTTGTGGCGTCCACGCTGTGGTGCGGCGCACGCAGCCGCGAGCTGCAACAGCAGCGCCGGCTGCTGGTGTTGGCGCGCGGTGGGCCGTCACGCGCCGGCTGGGCCGGTGACTACCTGGCCGCGCTGGCGCTGAACCCGCGTGATGAAAACGCCCCGCTGGACTTGCTGGTGGAGGCAGCACAAGGCCCGCACCACACCGCCTGGTGGGTCAACGGCATCCAGTTGAAGCTGGGCCTGCTGGGCAAGGTGATCGGGTTTTCAGTGCTGGCGCTGCAGATCGGCAACATCCAGAGCTTTGATGCCAGCCAGTCACAAGACCTGCTCAAGAGTTTGACCGCCGGCCTGGGCATTGCGTTGCTGACAACAATGGTCGGGCTGGTGGGCAACATCCTGCTGGGCTTGCAACTGACCCGGCTGGACCGCTTTGCCGACGCGCTGGTGGCCGATTGCCAACGCGCTGGCCTGACCATCCCGCGCGAGCGCTGAGCCGCAGCGCCGCACACGCCCCCATACCAAGCCATGCGCAGCCGGCGCCGCACCCGAGAGGCCGAGGTCGATCCGTTTTACGACATGTTGTTCAACATGCTGATCGCCTTTGTCTTCTGCTTCATCATCGC
>JANPOW010000333.1:0-9375 GCA_031428185.1 Betaproteobacteria bacterium
GAAGCTGCTGTTTGACTACACCAAGTACGCCAATCTGACGTCGCAGACGGCTGACCCGGCGTTGACACTGCTCAATACGCCGCCCAACACTGGTTTGCAGGCTGACGGCATCGTCACCGTCTCACTGGACACCGGTTTGACGGCCGCCGAAACTGCCGCGTTCTCGGTTGACTTTGTCTGGTTGGGCGGCTTGGCAGCCGCACCGGGTGCGCAGCCGTTTGAATATGTTGACGCCGCAGGCTTCCCAGCCGGCGGCGGGCCGACCAGCCCGCAGGCGGGCGGCGGCACCGTGCCTGAGCCCTCAGCGCTGCTGCTGGCGGCCACCGCCTTGCTGGCCCTCTCAGCCAGGCGCGAGCGCGGCGCAGGGGCCTGACCCGGCCAGTGCGCAGCGTGGCCTGTGACGCCTCGCGCAGCGCAGCGTTGCGGGGCCAGGGCCATCGGCTAGCATCGTCAGCGGCCACGGCCGGCTTGGCGCGCTGCGCTTTGCGTGTGGTCCTGGGGAGATGACTTTGAGCTCGACATCCGATTGCGGTTTGCCAGTGGCATTGCGCCGCTGGTGTGCGCCTCTGGCGGCTGGTGTGCTGTTGTCCGCCTGTGGTGGTGGCGGTGGCAGCAGTGCCGGCCCGGCCAACCAGCCCCCGGTGGCCGTCGCCAAACTGGGTGGTGAGGCCGTGCTGCAGGCCACCACGCTGTTTGACACCACCGGCACCGCTGACCCGGACGGCAGCATCGCCAGCCGCAGCTGGGCCTACGGTGACGGCCAGACTGGCAGCGCTGACAACCACATCTACACGGCCACCGGCGGGTACAACGCGGTGCTGACGGTCACCGACAACGCCGGCGCCAGCGCCAGCACCACCGTGCAGGTGATGGTGGCCAAGTGCAGTCTCGACGGCACCCAACTCGCCAGTCGCAGCCCGCTTGCCACGCTGTGCGCACAAACCAGCCGCGGCGAACTGGTGCTGGAGCTCTTCACCACGCAAGCGCCGCTGACCACCGCCAACTTCCAGCGTTATGTGGCCGAGGGTTTCTACAGCGGCGTGCTGTTCCACCGCGTGCTGCACGAAGGTGACCCGGCAGTGCCGGGTGGTGTGATCCAGGCTGGCGGCTATTTGCCCGGCCTGGTGCCCAAGGTGGCTGGCCACCCACCCATCCCACTGGAAAGCAATAACGGCCTGAAAAACGCGCCGTACACGGTGGCCATGGCGCGGCTTGAAGCGCCGGACACCGCCACCAGCCAGTTCTTCATCAACCCACTGGACAACCACGGCCTGGACTACAGCGCCGCCAAGGCCGGGCCGAATGGCTACGCGGTGTTTGGCAAGGTCATTTCGGGCACAGCGGTGGTGGACGCCATTGCCGGCGTGGCCACCAGCACGGCAGGTGGGCTGATGGCTGTGCCAGTGCAGGACGTGCTGATCCGGTCCATCGTCAGCCTGCCATGACACGGCTGCGCGCACGGCTCGCAGCGGCCGCGCCGGCCTTGCGTGCGGGCTGCCTGACGGCACTGTTGCTGCTGACCACGGCTGTCCAAGCCCAGGTGCTGGCCGACCTGCTGCGCAGTGCCTTGGCCAGTGACCCGGCGGTCAACGGTGCACTGTCGCAAATCCGCGCCGCCGAGCAGCGCCTGGTGCAAGCCCAGGCGGGCTTTGGCCCCAGCGCGGCGCTGGCCTTGAACAAAAACGAGACCCGCTACAACGAGGCGCCGGCCTTCAATTTGCGCCGCTTTGCCAGCCAGCAGGCCAGCTTGCAGATCACCCAGCCGCTGTTGCGGGTGGCCTTGCTGCACGCGCGCGATGTGGCGCAGGCGCAGTTGGAGCAGGCGCAGGCCGCGCTGGCCCAGGCGCGTGCTGAATCCACCGTGCGGCTGGTGGAGGCCGCGCTGGACGTGCTGAAAGCGCGTGATGCCCTGGCGCTGATAGGCGCCCAACAGATTGCCGCTGAAGAGCAGCTCGCCGCCGCGCGCCGAAAGTTCACCGTGGGCAATGTGTCCATCATTGATGTGCGTGAAGCCGAGGGCAAGATCGACACCGTGGCCGCACAAGGCATTGCCGCCCAGGCCGAGCTGGACCTTAAACAACAACTGGTCACCGAGCTGGTGGGGCGCGCCGCACCCGAGCTGATGGACCGTGGCTTGGCTGGTGAGCAGATGCCCGTGCTCAAGGCCGCCGATGTGCTGGTGTGGATCAGCGACGCCCAACTGGCCAGCCCGCAACTGCGCCAGGCCCAGCTGGCCTTGCTGGCGGCCGAGGCCGAAGTGCGCAAAGCCTGGCAAGGCCATGCCCCCACCGCCGACCTGACCTACACCTACACCATGAGCTCGGACACCGGTACCGTGACCAGCAGCTTTCCGCGCCGTGGTGACACGTCGCAAGTGGGCCTGAGCGTCAACATCCCGCTCTTTGCCAGCGGTGCCACGCACGCCAAGGTGCGCGAGACCGAAGCCTTGCGCGACAAGGCGCAAAACGACGTGGATGCGGCGCGGCGTGCGGTGCAGGTAGGGGTGCGGCAGAACTTTTCAGCCTCGCTGTCGCAGGTGGGTCTGGCGCGTGGGCTGGAGACGGCCACCCGGTCGCTGGACGCGGCATTTCAGGCCAACCGGCGGGGCTATGAGGTGGGCCTGAAGGTCAACGTGGATGTGCTGGATGCGCAGACCAAGTTGTTTGAGTCGCGCCGAGATTTGTCGCGTGCGCGATACGACGCCTGGCTCAGTTTTCTCAAATTGAAATCCTTTGCCGGTCAGTTGATGGACGGCGATGTGGACCGGCTTGATGCCTTGCTGATCCTGGAGCCGCCGTTGCCCGCCCGGGGCCGCAACCCAGCACGTGGTGGGCAGCGATGAGCGCCTTGCCGTCGCTGCGGGGCGACGAGCCTGCGCCACCAGCAGGCCCGGTGCCCTTGCTCAGCCCGCCGGCTGCGCTGCCAGCGCCGGGTTTGGTCGAAGCGCTGGAGACCTGGCGCGCCCGCCTGGCCGGTGCGGGCGTAGCCTGCCGGGCAGTGGCGCTGCACGCGGTTGACCCGCAGTTCCAGCTCGATTTCCCCGCATCCTTGCCTGATCTGGCGCAACGCTGGTTGGCCTTGCGCAGCCTCGACCAGCCCAGCGGCGTGGCGCCAGTGGCCAGGGTAGAAGGCCAGCCGGGCGCTGATCTGCTGGTCCTCAGCCCGCTGCAACTGCCGGATGGGCAATTGGGCACGGTGGGTGTGGCGCTGGCCCCGCCGCACAACGAGCGCACCGTGCAACTGGTGTTGTTGGCGCTGGGCTGGCTGCAGTTGGCGCTGTCGGCACCGCGCATGGCACGCAGCCAGCGCGCCGCCCGCTTGCTGGGTCTGCTGGGCCATGTGGCGTCCCAGGGCCAGGCACGGTCGGCCGCGCAGGAGTGGATCAACCGCAGCGCGGCCTGGGCGCGCGAGGAAGCCCCCGCGCCAGGCCTGCCCTTCAACCTGCTGCTGTTCCGGGTGCAGGGCCGGCAACCGCGCTGGTGGGTGGCGGCTGACACCTCCTGGGCCGAAAAAGCCTCACCCGCCATCCAGGCGGCGGCCGAGGTGGCCAGCCAGGCGGTGCTGGAGCAGCAAGAGGTGATGCAGCCCCACGCCTGGGCCGCGCCCGTGCTGGACGATGGCCAGGTGGTGGCTGTGCTGGTGGCCAGCATGGATGCCACAAACGCGGCCACAAACGCGGCCATAAACGCGACCACAAACGCGGCCACAAGCCCAGGCTTCGGTGCCAGCAACCTGCCCGAGCCCATGACCGCCGTGCTGCGCGCCAGCCTGGGCCTGGCCGAGCCGCTGCTGCGGCGCTGGCACCAGGCCGAGCGGCCACTGTGGCGCCATGCGCTGGACCAGTTGCGCAGCGGCTGGCGCCACCTGCATGAACCCGGCCACCTGGCCTGGAAAGCCGGTGCCGCCGGGGTGGTGCTGGGCGCACTGCTGTTGTTGCTGCTGCCGGTGCCTGACCGGGTGACCGCCAACACCGTGATCGAGGGCCGGCTGCGCCAGGTGGTCACCTCGCCGTTTGATGGCTTCATCGGCAAAGTGCTGGTGCGCCCCGGCCAGCGGGTGGTACGCGGCCAGTTGCTGGCCAGCCTGGACGACCGCGACCTGAAGCTGGAGCAAGCCCGCTACCGCAGCGAGCGTGAGCAAGCCGCCGGCCGCCTGCGCCAGGCCATGGCCGACCGCGAGGCCGCAGCCATGGCCCTGGCTCAGGCCGAAGTGCTGCAGGCCGAGGCGCAACTGGCACTGATCGACGCCAAGCTGGTGCGCACCAGCCTGACCGCCACGCTGGACGGCCTGGTGGTCAGCGGCGACTGGGTGCAGCAGATTGGCGGCCCGGTAGAAACCGGCAAAGAGATGTTCGAGATCGCCGCCGGTGACGGCTACCGCGTGGTGCTGCATGTGCCCGACCGCGACATCGCCCGTGTGCACCTGGGCCAGACTGGCGCGCTGCGCCTCACCGGCCGGCCGCAGGCGGTGCATGCCTTCCGCATCAGCAACTTGACCGCCACTGCCAGCGTGCAGGACAACGTCAACGGCTTCCGGGTCGAGGCGGATTGGCTGGGCGATGACAGCGGCGCGCTGTTGGAACTCAGCCCAGGCATGCAAGGCATTGCCAAGATCGAAGTGGGCACAGCCAACCTGCTGACGGTGTGGACCCGCAGCTCGATCGACTGGCTGCGGCTCAAGCTGTGGTCCTGGTGGTGGTAGCAGGCCGGCCATGCAGGCGATCTGGTCCGAGCACTGGCATGCGGTGCGCTTTTTGCAGCCCCGGCTGCGCCACGGCGTTCAAGCGCTGCACCGGCCCTTGCGCGGGCGGTCGTGGGTGTTGCTGCTGGACCCGGTCACCCAGCGCTTCCACCGCATGTCGCCGCAGGTGTGGGGTGTGCTGCAGTTGCTGGACGGCCGGCGCACGCTGGACGAGATCTGGGCGGTGGCCTGCGCCATCCCGGCCCAGCCAGGTGCGCAAGCCACCCATGCCAGCATCTCGCAGACCGACTTGCTGCAGCTGATGTCCAGCCTGCATGCCAATGATTTGCTGCAAAGCCAGGTCTCACCCGACGCCGGCGAGGTGTTTGAGCGCTACCAGAAGCAGTCAAAGTTGCGCATCAAACAAAGCTGGCTCAACCCGCTCAACATCCGCATCCCGCTGCTGCACCCCGATGCCTGGTTTGAGCGCCACGCTGCGCTGGCGCGCCGCATCATGTCCTGGCCGGTCTTGCTGCTGTGGTTGGTGGTGGTGCTGCCGGCCGCAGCCCTGGCCTGGCAGCACTGGACAGCGCTGACCGAGAACCTGACTGACCGGGTGCTGGCCGCCAGCAACGTGGCCTTGTTGTGGCTCACCTACCCCCTGGTCAAGGCCGTGCATGAGTGGGCGCACGGCCTGGCCGTCAAAGCCTTTGGCGGCACGGTGCGCGAGATCGGGCTGATGTTCATGGTCTTCACGCCGGTGCCGTATGTGGACGCGACATCGTCGTACCGCTTCCCGTCCAAATGGGCGCGGGCGCTGGTGGCGGCGGCCGGCATCATGGCCGAGTTGGTGCTGGGCGCGATTGCGCTCTACGTCTGGCTGCTGGCCGAGCCGGGTTTGGTCACCGCTGTGGCCTTCAACGTGGTGCTGATTGCCGGTGTGTCCACCGTGCTGATCAACGGCAACCCATTGATGCGCTACGACGGTTATTTCATCGCCTGTGACCTGCTGGAAGTGCCCAACATGGGCCAGCGCGCCAGCCAATATTGCACCTACCTGCTGGACCGTTACGGCTTTGGCGCCCGTGATGCCCAGCCGCCGCTGCAGGTGCAGGGTGAACGGGCACTGCTGCTGGCCTACGGCCTGGTGTCACCGGTCTACCGCATCATCATCACCTTCGGGCTGATCTGGTTTGTGGCCAGTGAATACCTGTTTGTGGGCGCCGTGATGGCGCTGATGGCGCTGTGGTCGGCGCTGCTGCAGCCGGTCTGGAAGGCCTGGAAGCATCTGCGCGATGGTGCGTCCCTGGCCCGGCGGCGTGACTCGGCGCTGCGCCGCAGCGTGCTGGCACTGCTGCTGCTGGCGGGCTTTCTCGGCCTGGTGCCGCTGCCTTTCCATTCGGTGCACCAGGCGGTGGTCTGGGTGCCGGATGACGCCATCGTCCGGGCGACATCCAGCGGCCAGGTGCTGCGCGCGCTGGTGCAGCCGGGCGCGCTGGTGGCGGTGGGCGACACGCTATTGGCGCTTGAAAACCCGGTGCTCAGCGCCGACGTGGGCGTGGCCGCCGCCGGCCTGGCGCAGGTGCAGGCCCAGTTGCGCCAAGCCGAGGTGGACGCCCGCGCCAAGGCCGTGGCGCTGCGCGATGAATTGGCCTCGCGCAGCGCCAAGCTGGCCGATGTGCAAAGCCGGCTGGCCGGGCTGACGGTGCGCGCCACCAGCGCCGGCCGCTGGGTGCCGCGCGCCACCACCGAGCAGGCCGGGCGTTACGTCAAGCGTGGTGAGGTGCTGGGCTATGTGGTGTCGGGTGCGTCGCAGGTGGTGCGCACGGCGGTGCCACAAGAGGACATGGACCTGATCCGCTCGGGCCTGCGCGGTGTGCAGGTGCGGCTGGCCCAGGCGCTGCGGGTGCCGGTGGACGCGCAACTCAAGCGCCAGGTGCCGGGTGGTGACTTTGAGCTGGTCTCATCCGCGCTGGGCACCTCGGGCGGGGGTGAGATTGCGGTGGACCCGGCCAAGCCCGGTGGCACTCGCACCCTGAAACGGGTGTTTGATGTGGAGATCACGCTGGCGCAAAGCTCACCCACCGCCGTGTTTGGCGACCGGGCTTACGTGCGCTTTGATTTGGGGCAGGCACCGCTGGGCTGGCAGTGGTTTTTGCGACTACGGCAGTTGTTTTTGGCCCGGCTCAATGTCTGAGCTTGCAATGTCTGGTCCCGCCATGCTTGATCCCGCCATGTCTGATCCCGGCCTGGCCCGCCATGTGGCCGGCGCCTTGTTCCGCCGCGCCGACACCCAGCGTGACGAGCGTGCGGCCGAGGCCCCGCGCCCGGCAGAAGACTTTTTGCGCAACCTGGCCGGCTGGCTGCCACCCGCGCGTGAATCGGCCCGCAGCATCCAGCGCCTGGCGCAGGCGGTGGGCGCGGTGGCCCAGCCGCTGCGCGACCGGCCTGATGCCGATGTGGCCGCGTATTTCCACCGTGAGGTGATCGCCCTGCGCACCGGCCGCGCCGTGGCGCGCGACTTTGCCCATCTGCCTGCTGTGCTGGCCTGCGTGGCCGAGGCCTGCCGGCGCCGCCTGGGCCTGTGGCCACACCCGGTGCAACTGGCCGGCGCGCGTGCCCTGCTGGGGGGCCAGTTGGCCGAGATGCAGACCGGCGAGGGCAAAACCCTGGTGGCGGCAATAGCCGCCACCGCGATGGCCGGCTCGGGTGCATCGGTGCATGTGATCAGCACCAACGACTACCTGGCCAAGCGTGACTGCGAGGAGATGTCGCCGGTGTTCCGGTTTTTTGGCCTCAGTGGCGGCTGTGTGCAGGGCGGCATGCAGGCCGGTGAGCGGCGCGCCGCTTATGCCCACCGCATTTGCTACGCCAGCGGCAAGGAGGTGGTGTTCGACTACCTGAAAGACCGGTTGGCCGGCCACGGCGTGGTGCCGGCACGGGTGGCGCACTTGCAGCAGTTTGTGGCCGCCAGTGCGCTGGCGGCAGCGCAGCCGCTGATCCCGGCGCTGCACTTTGCCATCGTTGATGAAGCCGACAGCGTGATGATCGACGAGGCCCGCACACCGATGATCCTGTCGCGGGAGGCCCCGCCGGTGTTCGATCCCGCGCTGCTGGACTGGGCCATTGCGTCCGCCCGCGCGCTGCAGGCCGGCCAGCACTTCCGCATCGGCGTGGCGCGCGACATCGAGTTTTTGCCCGGCGCTCTGGCCGCCACCTTGCCACTGCCGGCCAGCGTGGCCGCCACCTGGCAAACGGCCACCTGGCGTGAGCATTTGCTGAGCCAGGCCCTCACCGCACTGCACCTGTTTCACCGCGACCAGCACTACATCCTGAGCAAGGGCAAGGTGCAGATCGTCGATGAATCCACCGGCCGGGTGATGCCTGACCGGTCGTGGGAGCAGGGCCTGCACCAGCTCATCGAGACCAAGGAGCAGGTGCCGCTCAGCCGCGGCCGCGAGACCCTGGCCCGCATGACCTACCAGCGCTTTTTCCGCCGTTACTACCTGGTGTCGGGCTTGACTGGCACTGCGGCTGAAGCGGCGCGAGAGCTGTGGTCGGTCTACCGGCTGCGGGTGCGCCGCATGCCGCCCAACCGCGCTTTGCAGCGGCGCCGCCTGGCCGATGTCTGCCTGGCCGGTGCAGCCGACAAATGGCAGGCCGTGGCCGACGCCGCCTGCGCGGCGGCAGCGCATGGCCAGCCGGTGCTGGTGGGCACCCGCAGCGTGCTGGCGTCTGAGCAGATTGCCGACGCACTGGCCCAGCGTGGGGTGCTGCATGTGGTGCTCAACGCCCGCCAGGACGCGGCCGAGGCCCATGTGGTGGCCCAGGCCGGTGAGGCCGGCCGCATCACCGTGGCCACCAACATGGCCGGCCGGGGCACCGACATCAAGCCCGACGCGGTGGCCCAGGCGGCCGGCGGCCTGCATGTGATCCTGACCGAATTCCATGAATCGCCCCGGGTCGACCGCCAACTCTTCGGCCGCAGTGCGCGCCAGGGCGAGCCGGGCACGGTGCAGGCCATCGTCAGCACCCAAGACCCGCTGTTTGAACACCAGCCAAAGTGGTTGTGCCGCCTGGCGTTGCGCAGCGGGCCGCTGCTGCGCTGGCTGGTGCGGCAGGCCCAGGCGCGGGCCGAGGCGCGGGCCTACCGCATACGCTTGCAGACCTTGCGGCAGGACCGCGAGCTTCATCGATTGATCGGCTTTGCAGGACGGGTGACATGACAACAAGACAGGTGCGCAGGCTGGTCAGACGCGCGTTGACAGGGGCCGGGCTGGCTGCAGCCGCTGCCGCCGTGGCCACAGCGGCCAGTACTGCCCAAGCCGCTGCGCCGGCCGACTTTGACTGCCTGATCGAACCGGCCCAGGTGGTGGACGTGCGCAGCCCGGTGGTGGGCCTGCTGCAGCAGGTGCATGCCAAGCGCGGCCAAAGCATCCAGAAAGGCCAGGTGCTGGTAACGATTGAATCCAGCGTGGAGCAGAGCGCCGCCGCCACCGCCCGTTTCCGCGCCGGTGCCGAGGGCGCGCTGCAGCAGGCCCGCCACAAGGTGGACGCCAGCCGCGAAAAAGCACGCCGCATGGCCGAGCTGTACCTGGAAGAATTTGTTTCGGCCCAGGCCAAGGATGACGCCGCCGCCGAGGCCAAACAAGCCGATGCCGAGCTCAAGACGGCGGGTGAAAACGCTGAACTGGC
>JANPOW010000334.1:0-14917 GCA_031428185.1 Betaproteobacteria bacterium
GGCCGTTTCGCAGCCGACGTTCCCCAAGCCCGACAGGCTCCTAGGCCGGCTGCTGGCGCAAACCCTGCTAGTGGTGACGGCCGCGCTGGCCTGGCCGGCAGCGCATGCCGCTGACCCGGCGGGCAACAAGATCGCGGCCGATCTGCAACAGGTGCTGAGTGCGGCCAAAACCCCAAAACTGAGCTGGACCAAAGACATCAACGGCGCCCGTTATGTCAAGGCCCTGGTCATTGGCAACGGCAATGACCCCGAACTGGCAGCCTTGCGTGCCGACGTGATTGCGCGCGGCGGCTCGGTCTACTTCCGTTACCTGTCGGTGACGGCGCTGAGCGTGATGCTGCCGGCCAGCCAGGTGGCGACTATTGCCGCGCGCAGCGATGTGCAGGGCATCTCGCCAAACCGCCTCACCGCACGCACCGCCAGTGTGCTGGAGTACGCCACCGGCGCGATGAACCTGCGCCAGTACAACGGCGCCGGCTACAGCGGGCCCGACGGCAGCGGTGTGGGCATTGCGGTGCTGGATTCGGGGATCATGTGGGACCACCAAAGCCTGGCCGACGCGGCCGGCGACAGCCGGGTCAAGCGCGCTGTGGACCTGCAGAAGGTGGGCGACGCGGCGATGGTCGGCACCAAGGACTGGAGCATCGGCGTGGACAGCTCGGCCAGCCTGTACCCCGGCAGTGCCGCGATGGTGAACTACGAGTCCAAGATTGCCAGCGACCAGGCCAACAAGTTGGACGGCTACGGCCACGGGTCACATGTGGCGTCGATTGCCGCTGGCCGTGGTGTGTTTCAGGCCACCGACAGCACGGGCCTGGCGCCCGGCGCCAACCTGTACGACGTGAAGGTGCTGGACGCCAACGGCTTTGGCCAGATGAGCGATGTGCTGGCCGGCATCGACTGGGTGATCTACCACGCCAAGCAATACAACATCCGGGTCATGAACCTAAGCCTGGCGGCCGACTCCAGCGAAACCTGGCAGACCGACCCGCTGGCCCGCGCTGCGCGCAGCGCCGTGGCGGCCGGCATCACGGTGGTGGTGGCGGCGGGCAATTTTGGCCAATCCAGCACCGGCACCGAGCGTTACGGCAGCATCAGCTCACCCGGGCACGACCCGTCGGTGATCACGGTGGGCGCAGCCAACAGCAAAGACGCCTTGCTGCGCAGCGACGACGTGGTCAGCGGCTTCAGCTCACGCGGCCCCACCCGTGGCAGCTACACCGATGCGCTGGGCCTGCGGCGGGTGGACAACCTGCTCAAGCCCGACCTGGTGGCGCCCGGCAACAAGGTGCTGGGTGCGCTGGCCTCTGACAAGGCCGGCGGTGTGCTGAACTTTCTGGCAAAAGCCTACCCGGCGCTGCAGCGCGGCAGCATCGCCAGGAACAACGCCGGCCGGATGTTGATGGCACTCAGCGGCACCTCGGTGGCCGCACCAGCGGTGTCGGGCACGGTGGCGCTGATGTTGCAGGCCAACCCCGGCCTGACGCCACCACTCATCAAGGCCATCCTGCAGTACTCGGCGCAACCGCTGGATGGCGCCAACCTGCTGCAGCAAGGCGCCGGGTCACTCAATGTCGACGGTGCGGTGAAGCTGGCGCAGGCGCTGCGCAGCGACATCAAAACCGCGGTGGAGGCCGGCAGCCTGGCCATCGGGGCCAACCTGCTGGCCAGCGGCAAGACCTTGCCGGCCGCCAGCTCCACCATCAACGGCCAGCGCTTCAACTGGGGCCGCATCGTCTACGCGGGCGGCAACCAGGTGGTCAGTGGCGACGCCTTGTTCACCCAGTTTCAGCCGATCTACGACCATCGCCTGGTGTGGGCCAACGGCTTGGTGCGGCGCCATGCGCTGAGCTACTGGCCGGCCGGCACCGGCGCGCCCGCCAACACCTTTGTCAAGTCCATCACCTGGCGGCCGGCTGCCAGCCAGCTGTTGCTGACGCCGGCTGTGACACGCGGCAGCAGCCTGGCCGGCAACAGCTCATCCATCGGCAAGACGGGTGTCTTCCTGCCCACCGCCACGCTCAGCGGTTGGTTGCTGTCGGGCAGCGGCGTGGTGCTGAGCGACGGCGTGGTACTGAGTGAAGGCGTGGTGCTCAGCGAGGGCGTGGTGCTGAGCGAAGGCGTGGTGCTGAGCGAAGGTGTGGTGCTGAGTGAAGGTGTGGTGCTCAGCGAGGGCGTGGTGTTGAGTGAAGGCGTGGTGCTCAGCGAGAGTGGCCAGCCCCATGTTGCGGCATCGAATGACGGCAGCCTGCAGGGCGAGCCGTGATGGCGAGCCGTGATGGCGTGACGCGCTGACGGCCGCAGCGGATGCGCCGATCTGGCCGCGCCGCGCCGGCCATTTCAACGCACCGTCACTGGCGCGCCACGGCACCATCGTGGGGACATGCTGTGCTGCACCCTTCCGCTGAGCCGACCCCGTCGCGGCATTGCCCAGCCGCCAACCGGCCGGCGGGCTGTGCCCGCCTGCGCCAGCCGGCCGCAGCGTGGCTTCACGATGGTCGAGCTGATCGCGGTGATGGTCCTCATCGGCATCCTGGCCGCCGTGGCGCTGCCACGCATGGGCGGCGCGCTGGCGCTGCGCGGCGCCGGCTGGCGTGACCAGGTGCAGGCCGGCCTGCTGCAGGCCCGCACCTTGGCACAAGGCCACCGCCGCCTGGTGTGTGTGGCACTGACCAGCGGTGAGATACGCCTGAGCCAGGCCAGCGCCAACCCGGCCAGTGCCTGCGACACGGCGCTGCCCGGCCCCGACGGTGATGCGCGCTGGGCGGTGGATGCCAGCAACCTGGCCATCAGCCAAAGCCCGGCCGGGGCGCTGTACTTCCAGCCCGATGGCCGCATCACCAGTGACGGCGTGGGCAGCAGCGCGGCCAACATCACCATCAGCATTGCGGGTGAACCTGACCTGCAATTGACCGGGGAGACCGGCCTTGTGGAATGAGCATCACAACCGCCACCGCAGCGGCAGACGTCGGGTGCGTGGCTTTACCCTGCCCGAGGCCTTGCTGGCCATCGTGGTGATCAGCGTGGGCCTGACGGGTCTGCTGCTGGCCTTCAGCACGGTGGCGCGCAGCAGCGCGGACCCGGTGGTGCGCAAGCAGATGCTGGCCATCGCACAAGCGTTGATGGAGGAGATCAGTCTCAAGCCGTATGCGGCTGCGGCCAACAGCGCACCCAGCGGCTGCGCCCGCGACACCTACAACGATGTGGCCGACTTCAACGGCTACAGCAGCAGCGGCATCTGCACGGTGGACGGTGTGGCCATCGCCCAGTTGGCCAGCTACAACGTCAGCGCCACGGTGGCCAGCGGCACGCTGTTTGGGGTGAGCGCGGCCAAGTCGATCAGCGTGACCGTCAGTCATGCCGGCGAGACCATCACGCTGACGGGCTGGCGCACCGACTACGCATCGCCATGAGCCAAACACGCAAATTAAGCGGCTGGAGGCAGCAAGCCAAGCGCCGGCCCAGCACCTGGCCCAGGCCTCGACCGACAGCCGGCTTCACCCTGGTCGAGCTGATCATCACGCTGGTGCTGTTCGGCGTCATGGCCGCCACGCTGACCATTTTTTACAAACCGGCGGTCGATATCTGGCTGGCCAGCCGCAGCCGCAGCAGCCTGGCGGCAACTGCCGACGTGGCCATGCGCCGCCTGCTGCGCGAGGTGCAGGTGGCAGTGCCCAACTCCTTGCGCACACCCGCCACCGATTGCATCGAGCTGGTGCCCAGCAGCAGCGGCGGGCGCTACCGCATGGCCACCGACACCGTCAACGCCGGGTCGGCGCCGGTGGACCCGGCCACCGCCACCACCAGTTTTGATGTGCTGTCGCCGCTGGCCACACTGCCCACCGTGGGCGACTGGCTGGTGGTGGACAACCAGAACCCGGGTGATGTGTACAGCGGCAGCAACCGCAGCGCCATCACCGCCGTGGCCACCCCGGCCGCCACGCTGGGGCGGCACCGCTTGACGATCAATCCGCTGCAATTTCCGCTGGGTTATGACGGTGGCCGCTTCACCGTGGTGCCCAACAGCCAGCAGGCGGTGTTTTACGTGTGCAGTGGCGCCAGCAGCACGCTGGACGCCAACGGCAACGCCCCCGGCAAGCTGTACCGCCTGAAAGCCTATGGCTTCAATGCCGGCGCGCCCGGCGCCTGCCCGGCCCCCACCGGTGGGGATGTGCAGGCCCCGGGGCTGCAGTCTTGCCGTTTCCTCTACAACGCCAACCAGGGCGCCACCCAGCAGAGCGGGTTTTTGTCGGTGCAACTGGAGTTCACGCGCAACTTTGAGACCGCCAGCCTGCTATTTGGCGCCCATGTGGACAACATGCCATGAGCGCCAAGCACCAACATCGTGGCAGGCGGCTGCATCGCGGCATGGGCGTGATTGCCGTCATCGTGGTGCTGGTGGCCATGGCCAGCATGGCTGCTGCGGTGCTGCGTTTGAGCCAGCAGGCCAGCACCAATACCGCGCAAGACCTGCAGGCCGGCGTGGCGACGGCCGCCGCCCGCAGCGCGGTGGAATGGGGCCTCTACCAGGCCTTCAAAGGCAGCTGGACCAGTTGCAGCAGCGCCAGCCAGACGCAAAACCACGGCAACGGCCTGCGGGTGACGGTGAGCTGCGATTCACGCCTGTACAACGAGGGTGAAAGCAGCCCCGCTGTGGCGCAGACAGTGCGGGTGTTCACCATCGACGCGGTGGCCTGCAGCAGCAGCACGGCCAGCACCGCCTGCCCCGACGCCGCAGCCGCTGTGCGGCCGGGTTATGTGGAGCGGCGGCGCCAGGTGAACGCGGTGAACTGAGGCCCAGATCAGCGCGCCACCGCCGGCCGGCCATCACGCTCGGCCAGCAGCCCGCCCAGCAGGATCAGCGCAGCCGCGCTGCCCACCGGGAACAGCAGCACCGACAACCCCACCCAGCCCGCCACCGAGCGCTGCATGCGGCGTGCCGCAATGCCCAGAAACACCCAGTGCAGCGGCAGCGCCAGCGCGATGACCAGCGACGCACCGACCAGGCGGCCGGTGGACAGTGCACTGTGCTGCACCAGCGGCGGTAGCAGCAGCGCAATGGCCGCGCCAGCCGCCAGCAGGGCCAGGGTGGCGTCAATCAGGGCGTGGCGGGCGGCGGTGGGTTGCATGGTGAAACTCCGGCGGGCGGTGACCAGTGCAGGCGGTGGATGCTGGCCATTCTGCGCCCGCCCGGCTGCGGGCGGTTGATACCGCTCAATCCTCAAATTTGATGCGGATGGCGTCCAGCACGTTGCGGTCACTGGCCAACAAACCCTCCACCTTGAGCTTGCCTGTGTAGCCCACCAGCCTGGCCGCCGTGCCACCACTGAACACCAGATCGGCCCGGGCATAACTCACGCTGGTGCCGCGCAGCACAAAGCGCCGGTTGGCGCTGTCCAGGCTGCTCAGCGTGCCGCTCAGCTCAAAGGTCTTGGCGCCGCCGCTGTCGGCCTGCACCTTGCTGGCCAGCAGCACACCGGCGCTGAGCTTGCCGCGCACCTCCACCTTGCTGCCCAGTTGCAGCGTGCCGCTGATCTTGGCCGCGCTGGCGTCCACCATGACGCCGTTGACCACAAAACGGCTGCCCGTCAGCAGGGCCGAGACCACGCCGTCGATCTCGGCACCGGCGCTGTCCTTGGGTGCGGCGTCGTCGGGCCTGGTGGTGCTGACCACCCAGCGCCCGCTGCTGTCGGGGCTGGTCTGCAGCTTGAGCCGCAGCTGGTCATCCTTGGCCGGGCTGCTGGCCAGGCCCGCCAGGCTGTAGGTCTGGCTGCCCAGGGTGAAGGTCCTGGCCTGCGCATCCACCGCCACCACCGGGCCACTGACTCGGTAGCCAGTGGCCACATCGGCCGGGGCAATGCGGGTGGCGGTGTAGAGCGCCCGCGTGCTGTCGTAGTAGCCGTAGACCTCCAGCAACTGGCCGCTGCTGATACGGGCCAGGCCACCGGCCAGGCGCGCATCAAACACCGTGTCGGCCGCGACCAGCACGGTCTGGCCCAACACGCTGAGGCTGCCGGTGTTGCTGCCGGCATTGGCAGCCACATTGACCACAAGCGCTGCCGCCGGGCCGACCAATGCCCGGTTGGTGCGCACCGCCGTGGCCACCGCCGTGGCGCTGCCGTCGGCCGCCGTGGCCTGTGCGCCACCGGTGATCTGCACCACCATGCCCAGCGCCAGGCTGCTGCGCGCCACGCTCAGGCCGTCGTCGTCCTGCACCAGCGCGCTGCTCTCATCAAAGTGCACACCGTTGACCACGATGGACCCGAAGCCGGTGATGGTGCCGGACGAAAACGAGCCCACTGCGCCGGTGCCCGTGCCCTCGCTGCCCACCCCACCACCGCAGCCCACCAGCAAGCCGGTGAGCACGGCCGCCAGCCCGGCACACAGCAAAGCGCCACAAAACGCGGCCAGGTCAGGCAGGCGCTCACGCAATTGGCTGGCCAGGCGGTGGCGGTGGCTGGGCGGCAGTGGGCTGGCCTGCGGCGGATGGCTGGAGACGGTCATGGCGGTGGGTCCGGTGCGGTGAGCGGGGCGGAGAAGGTGTAGAGGCCGATGCGCACGCTGTGGCGCAGCGTGCTGGTGTCCGGGCTGCCAGTGGCGCTTGCTGGGCTGGCCGGAGGACTGCCGGCGGGGTTGGTGGCCGGGTCGGTGGGCGGCGGCAGCACCGCCGCATCACGCGCCACCATGGCCTCCAGCGCCGGCACCAGTGTGTCCATCAGCGCCAGCCACTGCGCCTTGGCCAGCAGCACAAAGTCGGCACGCGACTGCTCGCTCAGGCCGCTGGCAAATACCGCCTGCTCCACATGGCGGTGGCTGTCTTGCAGCACGTTGTCCACTGCCGCCTGCAGGTGGCTGCCCACATTGCGGCCCAGCACGGCGGCCATGCCGGCGCTGTCACCCTGCGGCACAAAACCGTCGCGCAGCAGGCGCACCGTGTCCAGCGTGGGGTCGTGCGCCGCCAGGCCCAGGCGCAGCAGCTCGTCCAGCAGGCTGCGCGGATGCACATCGCGGGTGATGGACTGGGCCAGGCTCTCGAAACTGGGCAGCGGGCCCTGGCGTGGCAGCTCGGCCGGGGAGCCACGCACATCACCGTAGCGCGCATCGGTGCGCCAGCGGGTGAACAACTCACTGGCGTGTGAGCGCGCGGGCTGGGCTTGCACCGCCATGCCCTGGCGCAAATCCTGGATCAGCCGTGTCACCTCACGCCGGTGGATGCCGGTGGCGGTGGTGATACGGCTGACCCGCCGGTGCGGCGGCAGCCCAGCGTGGCTGCGGTCAGCGGCGTCCACCAGGGCTTGTTTGAGCAACTCCTCCAGCGCCGCATGCGGCACACCACGCGCCACCGCCAGCCTGGCCAGCGGCGCCAGTACCGCGCGCAAAGCCACGACCAACCCGGCGGCCGGGTTGGCCGAGTCTGGTGGTGGCGCGGCGGGGCTGGACACGGGGCCGGATTGTCAACCGTCAATCAAAACTGATGTGGCTGGCCAACACCTGGGTGCGGGTGCTGCCCAGGGTGCCTTTGACATGCACTTTGCGGCCCACAGCCAGGTCGGCCTCGACGCCGTTGACATAGGTGGTGGCGCTGCTGCGGCTGACCGTGACGCCGCGCACCACAAAGGTCTTGGTCGCGCTGTCCAGCGCCGTGATGGCGCCGATCAGTTGCAGCGCGTGGCTGTCGTCGCCGCGGTGCTTGCTCTCCACCTCCACTTTGGTGGCCACCAGCACGCCATGTGTCACGGTGCCCTGCACCTCCACCTGCACCCCCAGCGCCAGGGCGCTGCTGCCGTCCGGGAAGCTGGCGGTGCTGGCGTCCACCACCAGCCCGCCCACGGAAAAGCTGGCGGCCGACGTGAAGGCGGTGATGTTGCCGCGCACCTGGGCGGTGGTGTTGTCCGCCGGCTTGGTGCTGGTCTTGATGCCCAGCGATTGCGCCACCCACTTGCCGTTGACTTGCGCCGTGGCCAGCAGCACCCGCAGGCTGCTGCCGTTGGCCAGCGTGCTGGGCACCAGCGTGCTGGCCAGGCTGGCATAGCTGATCAGCGTGCCATTGATGCTGAAGGTCTTGGTCGCGCTGTCCAGCGCCGCCACGGTGCCACGCAGTTTGTAGGCAGTGGCGCCGGTTTCAGACTCGATACGGGTGGCGCCGATGTGGCCGGTGGCGCTGTCCACCAGGCCGTGCACCTCTACCACCGTGCCCACCGCAACGGCCGAGAGGCCGGCAGCCAGCGCATCGTCAAACACCGTGCTGCTGCTCACATCCACCACCTGGCCCAGTACCGTCAGCGTGCCTGCCTTGGCATCCACCGCCGACACCACGCCCAGCACCAGGCTGCCGTAGCGAAAAGCCACCGCCTTGGCGCTGGCGCTGCTGCTGTCCACCGCGCCGTGGTCCACCTCCACCCGCATGCCCAGGTGCAACGCGCTGGCGCTGGTCTTGGTGTCGTCGTCGTCGGCGACGCTGGCGCTGCTGTCGTCAAAGCGCACCCCGTTGACCACCACCGAACCAAAACCGGTGACCGTGCCCTGGGTGTAGCCAGTGGCCGTGACGGTGGGCGGCGCGCTGCTGCCGGCGCTGCTGGCGCTGTCGCCACCACCACCGCCACAGCCGGTGGCCAGGGCCGCCACGGCAGCCAGTGCCAGCGCGGCCAGCATGCCGGCAGTGCGGCGGGGGGTGTGGGGATGCAAGGGAGTACGGCAGGCGGTCATCAAAAGCTCCAGGTGAGGGGCGGATGGAAGGCGGATGGCTGCGTCAACCCCGCAACAAGGCCACAGCAGACAAGCAAGGCAGCAGCGATCCGGTACAGCACGCCCTCAGTATATGTGCATGTTGCACATTTAATAGAGTGAACAAGTGTCAATCTGCAACGCCGTGCCGCCCGTCAGCACTGGCCACAATGCCGCCATGCCGCCGCGCCGCTGGATCGCCCACCTGGACATGGACGCTTTTTACGCCTCCGTTGAACTGCTGCGGTACCCCGAACTGCTAGGCCGGCCGGTGGTGATCGGGGGCAGCCGGCGCCACCAGCCCGAGCCGCGTGGCGACGGCAGCCACACCTTTGCCACGCTGGACGGCTACGCCGGCCGGGGCGTGGCCACCACCGCCACCTACGCCGCGCGCGACCTGGGTTTGCACTCCGGCATGGGCCTGATGAAAGCCGCGCTGCGTGCCCCGCAAGCCGTGCTGCTGCCGGTGGATTTTGAGCAGTACCGCCTCTACTCGCGCCGCTTCAAGGCCGCCGTGGCCGAGCTGGCACCGGTGATCGAGGACCGGGGCATTGACGAGATCTACATCGACCTGACCGACCAGCCCGGCGCGCAAGACGCGGTGGCGCATGACCCGTATGGCGGTGTGCGGGCGCTGGCGCGGGATTTGAAGAACAACGTCAAGCGCGCCACCGGCTTGAACTGCTCGGTGGGCGTCACGCCCAACAAGCTGTTGTCCAAGATCGCCAGTGACCTGGACAAGCCTGACGGCCTGACCCTGCTGACGCTGGATGACCTGGCAGAGCGCATCTGGCCGCTGCCGGTGCGCCGCATCAACGGCATCGGCCCCAAGGCCGGCGCCAAGCTGGCGGCGCTGGGCATCGAGTCCATCGCCCAACTGGCGCAGCAGCCGCGTGACGGCTTGATTGCGCAGTTTGGCCGCAGCTACGGCGCGTGGTTGTTTGACGCCTCGCATGGCATCGACGAGCGGCCGGTGGTGACCCACAGCGAGCCGGTGTCCATGAGCCGCGAAACCACCTTTGAGCGGGACCTGCACGCCAAGCGCGACAAGGCCGAGCTGGGCGCCGTCTTCACCCAACTGGCCAGCCAGGTGGCGGCCGACCTGCAGAAGAAGGGTTTTGTGGGCCGCAGCATCGGCATCAAGCTGCGCTTTGAGGATTTCAAGACCGTGACACGCGACATGACGCTTGAGCTGCCCACCGCGGAGGCCGCCACCATCCGCCTGGCCGCCGGCTTGTGCTTGAAGCGGGTGGACCTGGCGCGCCGCATCCGCCTGCTGGGGGTGCGGGTGGGGGCGTTGCAGCGGGCGCAGGGGCTGGGCGCAGGTGATCGGGTCGGCGGCGGCTGATAGGCGCCGGCAGCGCTGCGGGTCCTGGGGTCGGTCAGTGTGCTGCACCGGGCAGCTTGATCGAATGGCTGGCGTGCTGCTGACGTGCTGCTGGCGTGATGGCGGCGTGCAGGGTCATCGCCCACGAGAACCAGTCTGGCGGCAGCAGGGTCTCGGCGTGCACCATCTGGTTGACCAGGGCCGCCACCTTGATGCCCGTGAGCGCCTGAAATACGTCGGGCGGGAACAGCAGCATGAGCGCATGCACCGGCCCAGAGTTGCGCGTGTGGGTTGGCCGCGTGAACGGCCCCGACAGCATCAAGGGCTTGGGGCTGAAGCCCGGCGGCGGCACCCAGAAGCCGGGGCGGGTCAGCCATTCACCATCACCAGCGAACCACCAACCAAGCTGCACCAGCGGTGCTGCCGGAAAGTAGTTCTCGCGTTGCGCCGCGTTCAGCGCGCGGCTGCGGGTGCCACGCAGCATCGCGGCGCGCACGCAGCCTGCCAACCCCAGCGGCGGGGTCCAAAGTCGGGTGCCGGTGTCTTCCATCAAAAATCGAGTGTCGCATTGGTTCAAGACCGAGCACCCAGCACCAGTGCACGATTGCGCCGATGGAACTGACCTGGAACGACCTTCCCGGCCCACCCACCCGCTGGTGGGGGCAGCCCGCGCGCGCGGCGATGCGGCGCGACTGTCTTGGCGCCATCGCCGTGCAGCAGCGCTTTGGCGGCTTGGTGCGGCAGCAGATCGTCAACGAGCGCTCCGTCAGCGTGTTTGACCCCGAATTGCTGCGCCAAGTGATGGCAGACCATGCCGACGCGCTGGTCCGCTGGCAACGCGAGCCCGAGGTGTTCTCACACGGCTTGGGCCAGTCCGCGCTGGTCGCCGAAGGCGTGGTTCAACGCCACCCGGACACGCGCAAGACCGATCTGCTCAACAGGCTGCTCGTCGTGTGCGACGAAGACAGCAGAACAGCGCTTTCGGCCCAGGACGTGTTTGACCAGTGTGTGCTCCGCTTTGAAGCCGGACACGAAACGACCGCCTCCGCGCTGCAGTGGTGGCGCTGGCTGATGGCCAACCAGGCCAGCCACCCGCCGGTGCAGCAGCGCGCCGCAGCCGAGACCCACGCGGGTGGCCGCGCGAGCCCAAAGCCGTCCGGTGGCGGCTTGCGCCTGAGGTTGGAGGCTCGTCAATGAATCCCTGGCTCATGGGCGCGGCAGGCTTGAGCGTGCTGATTGCCCTGGCCCACTCGGTGCTGGGCGAACAGCGCATCTTTCGGCATCTGCGCCGCGCGGGTCGCATCGTTCCAACGGAGGGCGGCAGCGTGCTGCGAGAGTTCCAGGTTCGCATCCTCTGGGCAACCTGGCATGGGCTGAGCGCGATGGGGCTTGGCCTGGCCGCGGTTTTGCTCTGGCTGGCCCATCCGGCCGCACAGGCCGCCTCTGCGGGCCGAGTGGAATGGTGCGTTGCGATAGCCATGGCAGTGACGGGCATGCTCGTGCTGGTGAGCAACCGCGGACGACACCCGGCCTGGTTGGCGCTGTTTGCCGCAGCGGCGCTGGTGGCCCTGGGTGGTTGAAGCGATCACCCCGAGACGCACAGGGCGCGAGATGCTCCGGCTGACCTTGTGGCGGGCCCACCGTGCATCGGCACTTCGTCTTGTGGCCTTCGTGTGCGCACACATCGGTAACCATCTCTGGGCGCGGCGCGGCGGCACACATCGAACTGATGGACGGCCTGCGCCTGGTCTACCGGCATCGGCTGGTCGAGCCGGTCTTGCTCGCCAGCGCCGGCGTTCAGTGCGTTTCGGGACGGGGACTCGTCGCACTCGGGTGGCGTCGTCGCACGGGATGGGTGGCGTGGCTCCAGGCCGCATCAGTTGGTCAACGAGGATCAAAGCGGGTCAAAGAGGGTCAGCGAGGGTCAAAACGAATGGCAAATTTCATCGCTTGGGCGCTGTTCGCGCTTGGCATTGCGCACATCGCCTTCGGACTGGTGCGTTTTCGGACCGCCTTGACGGAGGCTTGCGCGGCTGGCTTCATTGGCCAGTTCAAAGAACCCGAGATTCGTCGCTCGGCATTCTGGTTTCTCATGTGCGGCCCACTTTTGATGCTGACTGGGCAGGTTGCTGTCCATGCGGTGGCCATGTCAGACCTCTGGCTGCTGAAGGTCATCGGGGCCTACCTGCTCGTCACCTGCGCAGTTGGTGTCGCCGCGTTTCCCAAGTCCCCGTTGTGGGCACCGTTGGTGCTCTCTTTTTTCTTCATCCTCGCTGGCTATGGCGTGCCGGGTTAGTTGCGGCCTGGGGTGGCCGCTCAGCGCATTTCTCCAGCGTCCGGCCGTCGGCTTGGCGGCTCCGTTCTGACCGGGAGACGGGGCTGCAATCGGTCGACGTCAGCCATCCTGCCTGGCCACCGCGCCGCCCTGAAGCGGCCTTCTACCGGCATCCTGAGCAGGTCAGCGCCTCGCCGCTGGCGCCTGCATGCGCCCGGCGCGGCGCCAGCCTGGATTGCGGCGCACATCCGCGTGGTGATGGCAGGTGCATGCCGACCCTCAGAGGCGCCCGCCTGCCGCAGAACCGCGCTGCCGTTCCCGGCCGGACAGGCATCCATCGCCGCCACCCAGGCCTTGACAGGCCTTGACGCCGGCGGCTGCTACGCTTGTCGCCTCCCCGCCCTTGCCACCTTGTGCCCACCATGACCACCCTCACCTGGACCGACGACCTGGCCTTGCAACACCCGCAGATGGACGCCACACACGAAGAGTTTGCGGCCCTGCTGGCGGCCACCAACACCACGCTGGATGGGCCTGAGGCCACACTGCTGGGCCACTTCGAGGCCCTGGTGGCGCACACGGTGCAGCACTTTGCGCAAGAAGAGCGCTGGATGCAGGCCACCGGCCTGGCACCCGACAACTGCCACAGCCTGCAGCACCAGCAGGTGCTGGGCGTACTGCAGGAATGCGCCAAACGCGCCCAGCCGGTGCTGGCGCTGGCCGGCACGGCAGGCGGTGACGACGCGCCCGAAGCACCTGACTTCGAGCCGCTGCGCATGGCCGTGGGCGAGCTGGCCACGTGGTTTGTGCAGCACGCCCAGATGATGGACGCGGCCTTGGCCCAGCACCTGGCGCTGGTCGGCTTTGACGTGGCCACCGGCCTGTGCAGCGCCCATGTGGTGGGCGCCGATGGCCAGCCGATGGCCGGCTGCGGCGCGGCCAGCTGCGCCTGAGCACAGCCAACCAAGCGACCCGCCATGACCGTCATCACCACCATCGAAGACCTGCGCGTGCTGGCCCAGAAACGTGTGCCGCGCATGTTTTACGACTACGCCGATTCAGGCAGTTGGACCGAAAGCACCTACCGCGCCAACAGCAGTGACTTCTCTACCATCAAGCTGCGCCAGCGTGTGGCGGTGAACATGGAAAACCGCAGCCTGGCCACCACCATGGTGGGCCAGCACGTCAAGATGCCCGTGGCCATCGCCCCGGTGGGCCTGACCGGCATGCAGCATGCCGACGGTGAAATCCACGCGGCCCGCGCGGCCGAGAAATTCGGCATCCCCTTCACCCTGTCCACCATGAGCATCTGCTCGATCGAGGACATCGCCGCCCACACCAAAGCGCCGTTCTGGTTCCAGCTCTACATGATGCGCGACCGCGACGCGATGGTGCGCATGATCGAGCGCGCACGCGCCGCGCGCTGCAGCGCGTTGGTGCTGACCCTGGACCTTCAGGTGATCGGCCAGCGCCACAAGGATTTGAAAAACGGCCTCACGGCGCCGCCCCGGCCCACCCTGGCCAACATCGTCAACCTGATGATGAAACCGCGCTGGTGCCTGGGCATGCTGGGCACCAAACGCCGCAGCTTTGGCAACCTGGTGGGGCATGTCAAAGATGTGAGCGACATGAGCTCACTGGCCGCCTGGACCAACGAGCAGTTTGACCCGCGCTTGAGTTGGTCCGATGTGGAGTGGGTCAAAAAGCAGTGGGGCGGCAAGCTGATCTTGAAGGGCATCATGGACGTGGAAGACGCCAGGCTGGCGGCTGAGAGCGGCGCCGACGCCATCGTCGTCAGCAACCACGGCGGCCGCCAACTGGACGGCGCGCCGTCCAGCATTGCCGCGCTGCCGGCCATCGTGGCCGCCGTGGGCACCAAGCTGGAGGTGCACATGGACGGTGGCATCCGCAGCGGCCAAGACGTGCTCAAGGCCTGGGCGCTGGGCGCCCGTGGCACCTACATCGGCCGGGCCATGGCCTACGGCCTGGGCGCGATGGGCGAGGCGGGTGTGAGCAAGGCGCTGCAAATCCTGCACAAAGAGCTGGACGTGACCATGGCGTTTTGTGGCCGCACCAACATCCACCAGGTGGACCGCAGCATCCTGCTGCCGGGCAGCTTGCCGGTCTGAGTTTGATCGTGGGCACTGACGGCAATGCGTTGATGACGGCGCAGAGCGGCGGCCCGGTGGACGCCAGCAGCAACGCCGCTGCCTGTCTGACCAATGCGGGTGGCTGGTGTGGCAACTGCGTGGGTTTCAGGGCCGGCAGCCATGCCGCGCTCAACCTCACCGGTAACGGCTCGGAGGTGCGCCTGCTGCGCCACCTGGCCGTGACCGATATCTGGATCGACAGCAACGGCGGCGTCCCGGGTGCCACGTCCACCGGCAGCAGCAACCTGCTGGCCGGCGGCACCCTGCGCAGCCAGGTCACCACGCTGGGCACCACCAGCGGTGCGATTGGCGGCACCGTCACCCCTGTGCCCGAGCCCACGCCCACGCCCGGCATGTTGCGGCTGGCCGGCCTGGGCGCGGTGGGCTGGCTGGCCCGGCGCCGCAGCGGCGGCTGATTGGGCGGCTGATTGGGCGGCTGAT
>JANPOW010000335.1:0-10517 GCA_031428185.1 Betaproteobacteria bacterium
GCCACAAGACGCAGGCGCCGCACCGGGTATTCCTCAAGATGAACAGCGGCATGAACCGGTTGGGCTTTGGCCCCACGGCCTTGCGCAGCGCCTGGGCCAGGTTGGCTGCGCTGCCGCAGGTGGACGAGATCTCGCTGATGACGCATTTCTCAGACGCCGATGGCCCGCGTGGGGTTGCACAGCAAGTGGCGGCGTTCCAGGCCGCCACGCACGATCTGCCGGGTGAGCGCTCGCTGAGCAACAGCGCGGCCATGCTGCGCCATGCCGGGTTGGCAAGCGACTGGGTACGCGCCGGCATCCTGCTGTATGGCAGTGCGCCCGACCACCCCGAGCACAACGCGGCGCACTGGGGCTTGCAGCCGGCGATGACGCTGCGCTCACAACTCATCGCCACACAAACCCTGCAAGCCGGCGACACGGTGGGCTACGGCAGCCAGTTCAGCGCAGCGGGGCCGCTGCGCATCGGCATCGTGGCCTGCGGTTATGCCGACGGCTACCCACGCCATGCCGGCAGCGGCACCCCGGTGCTGGTGGACGGTGTGCGCTGCAGCACGGTGGGCCGGGTGTCGATGGACATGCTGGCGGTGGACTTGTCACCCGTGCCCGGCGCCCACATCGGCAGTGAGGTCACGCTGTGGGGCCACGGCCCACGCGGCAGTGTGCTGGGCATTGACGACGTGGCGCAGGCCGCCGGCACCATCGGTTATGAGCTGATGTGCGCGCTGGCGCAGCGGGTGCCGGTGCAGGTCAGCGACCCGGCTTGAGCGCGGGTCAGCGCTGCTTGAGCCCGCTTGGGCTCATGCCTGCTTGAACAAGGCCAGCGCGGTGCCAGCGGCAATGAACAGGCTGCCAAAGCTGCGGTTCAACCAGCGGACCTGGCGCGGCGAACGCAACTGCCGCAGCACCTGGGGGGCCAGCGCCACGTAGCCGGCCATCACCAGGCTCTCCACCACGCCAAAGGTGGCGCCGATCACCAGGTACTGCGGCGCCAGCGGCGCAGCAGCGTCGATGAACTGCGGCAGCACCGCCAGCAAAAACACCGTGCCTTTGGGGTTGAGCGCGTTGACACCCCAGCCGCGCAGCAGCAGCGTGCGTTTGGGGGTGGGCGTGGCTGCAGGTTGGTCGGCCCCGGCCAGCACCGGCGGCACGGCCGGTGCCCGCCACTGCGTGATGCCCAGCCACACCAGGTAAGCCGCGCCCACCCACTTGACCACCGAAAACGCCAGCACCGACGAGCCCAGCAGTGCGCCCAGGCCAACACCCACCACCAGGGTCTGGGTCCAGACGCCCAGCAGCAGGCCGGGGGCAATCCAGCGGCCACGCGCAAAGCCGTGGTTCAGGCCGGCGCTCATGGCGGCAAACGCGCCCGGGCCGGGCGACAGGCTGATCGCGATTGCAGCGAACAGAAACGGAATCCAGATGTGCAGTGCCATGGCCAATTGGAGCATGCAGGCCGGGCCGATCACACCGGCCGCATGCGCCGGCCGCATCCACCGGCCGCACAAGCCAGCAACGCAAAACCGCCCGGGTACAGTCTGCCGGTGAGCGCCCCCGCCAAAGCCCCCAAGACCCAATACACCTGCAGCGCCTGCGGCGGCATCAGCCCCAAATGGCTGGGCAAATGCCCGCACTGCAATGAATGGAACACGCTGGAAGAAACCCGGGCCGAGGCCACCAGCGGCGCCCGCCACCGCTACCAAAGCCTGGCCAAAGTGCAACCGGTGGCCACCTTGTCAGAGATCGAGGCCGCCGAGGTGGACCGCACCCCCACCGGCCAGCCCGAGCTGGACCGGGTGCTGGGCGGCGGCATCGTGGAGGGCGGTGTGATCCTGATCGGCGGTGACCCCGGCATCGGCAAAAGCACGCTGCTGCTGCAGGCCGCCGAGACCTTGTCCCGCCAGATCAAGGTGCTGTACGTCACCGGCGAAGAATCCGGCGCGCAAGTGGCGCTGCGTGCCCGCCGGCTGGGCCTGAGCGGCACCCACCTGCGGGTAATGGCCGAGATCCAGCTGGAAAAAATCCAGGCCGCGCTGGCCAGTGAGGCACCGGCGTTTTGTGTCATCGACTCGATCCAGACGGTGTATTCCGACCAATTGACCAGCGCCCCCGGCAGCGTGGCGCAGGTGCGTGAATGCGCCGCGCAGCTGACACGCACCGCCAAATCCAGCGGTTGCGCCATCGTGCTGGTGGGCCACGTCACCAAAGAAGGCGCGCTGGCCGGGCCACGGGTGCTGGAGCACATCGTGGACACGGTGCTGTACTTTGAGGGCGACACGCACAGCAGCTTCCGCCTGGTGCGGGCGATCAAAAACCGCTTCGGCGCGGTCAACGAGATCGGCGTGTTTGCGATGACCGAGAAGGGGCTAAAAGGGGTCAGCAACCCCAGCGCCATCTTTTTGTCCACCCACGGCGCGCCGGTGCCCGGCAGTTGTGTGCTGGTCACGCTGGAGGGCACCCGGCCGCTGCTGGTCGAGATTCAAGCGCTGGTGGACAGCGGCGGGCCATCACCACGCCGCTTGAGCGTGGGGCTGGACCGCGACCGCCTGGCCATGCTGCTGGCGGTGCTGCACCGCCATGCCGGGGTGGACAGCGCCGACCAGGATGTGTTTGTCAACGCCGTGGGTGGTGTGCGCATCAGTGAGCCGGCGGCGGACCTGGCGGTGCTGCTGGCCATCCAGGGCAGCTTGCGTGGCAAGGCTTTGCCCAGTGGCTTTTTTGCCTTTGGCGAGGTGGGCCTGGCGGGTGAGGTGCGGCCCGCACCGCGTGGCCAAGACCGCTTGAAAGAAGCTGCCAAACTGGGCTTTTCCATCGCCGTGGTGCCCAAGGCCAACGCGCCCAAAAAACCGATTGAAGGCCTGACGGTGCATGCGGTAGAGCGCATCGAACAGGCGATTGACGTGGTGCGTGGGCTGTGACCCGTCCCTGTGGCCCGTCACTGTGACCAGCAAGCGCACCGATCTGCAAATGACAACCACACCATGAATCTCAAAATCGGCTGGACTTTGGCGCTGCTCACCGTGGCCCTGGGCTACTACTTCTGGGGCTGGCGCGGCGTGGTGGTGGCGGCGTCAGGGGCGGTGTTCTGGTTGCTGCTGCAGTTCAGCCAGGCCATGCGGGCCATGCGGGCCGCCGGTGGTGCGCCGGTGGGCATGGTGCCCAGCGCGGTGATGCTGCATGCGCGGCTGGTCAAGGGCAAACGGCTGGCGGACGTGATTCAGCTCACCCGCAGCCTGGGCGAAAAGTTGAGCGACAGCCCCGAGACTTGGCGCTGGCGCGATGAAGCTGGCGCCAGCGTGACGGTGGTACTGCAAAGCGGCCGGGTGAGCGACTGGACGCTGGCACGGCCGGTGGACCCGGCGGACCCGGCGGACCCGGCGGATGTGGTGGACGCCGCTGGCCCCACCCCCGCCGCCTAAAATCACCTGTTGCACACACCCGTTCCATCCACCCGATTTGCCCCCGAAGGAGACTCACCCCATGTCCATGTCCGACCGCGACGGCAAGATCTGGATGGACGGGCAGATGGTGGAGTGGCGCGACGCCAAGATCCACGTGCTGACCCACACCCTGCACTACGGCTGCGGCGCGTTTGAGGGCGTGCGGGCCTACAACACGGCGCAGGGCACCGCCATCTTCCGGCTGCAAGAGCACACCGAGCGCCTGTTCAACAGCGCCAAGATTCTGCGCATGCAAATCCCGTTCACGCCTGGGCAGGTGATGGACGCGCAAAAAGCCGTGGTGCGCGAGAACAAGCTCGAGAGTTGTTATCTGCGGCCACTGGTCTGGATCGGCGACAAAAAACTGGGCGTCAGCCCCAAGGGCAACACCATCCACCTGATGGTGGCGGCCTGGCCCTGGGGCGCTTACCTGGGCGAGGAAGGCCTGGCTCGTGGCATCCGCGTCAAGACCAGCAGCTACACCCGCCACCACGTCAACATCACGATGACGCAGGCCAAGGCAGTGAGCAACTACACCAACTCCATCCTGGCCAACATGGAAGTGACGGATGAGGGCTACGACGAAGCCCTGCTGCTGGACCCGTCGGGTTTTGTGAGCGAGGGCGCGGGCGAGAACATCTTTGTCATCAAGAAGGGTGTGGTCTACACGCCCGATTTGTCCGCTGGCGCTTTGAACGGCATCACCCGCAACACCATCCTGGCCATCTGTGACGACTTGGGCCTGAAACTGGTGGAAAAACGCATCACCCGCGACGAGGTCTACATCTGCGATGAAGCGTTTTTTACCGGCACAGCGGCCGAGGTGACGCCCATCCGCGAGCTGGACCGCATCGCGCTGGGTGCCGGGTCTCGTGGCCCCATCACCGAGAAAATCCAGGCCGCATTCTTTGACATCGTGAACGGCCGCAACCCGAAATACGCCGAGTGGCTGAGCCTGGTGGCGGCGGCATGAGCACGCCCGAGACGGTTGTTGAAGTCACTGCCAAAGACGTGCAAGGCCCCGGCGTGGTGGCCTGCCCCAACCCCAAGATGGCGCTGTGGAGCACCCACCCGCGGGTTTTTATCGACGAGGCCACCACCGGTGAGGGCAAGAGCGCGTATTGCGGCACGGTGTACCGGCTCAAGGCGGGTGAGGTGCTGCACGGCGCACACTGAGGCAGCCGGGGACGGCTTCCGGTCGGCGCTTTGAGGCAGCGTGGGATGGCTGCCGGTGCGCGCTTTCCAACGCACTTTTAGCGTGGTTTCGGTGCGTCAGACCAGCGGTTTTTCATCCGTTGGCACCGGTGCCGCTTCGTCAGGTGCTTTTTCAACATCCGACGCATGGTGTTCCATGTGTGTTTTTTTGCCCGGCTGCGGCGTCTTGTCGGCGCCGGGTGCAATGTCTTCGTCATGGCGCTTTTTTTCCTGCTGCACCTTCTTGTCGTGGGCAATGTTGCGCGGGTCGGTCATGGCAAGCGCTTTCAAAGAGTGGGTTGGCATCGTCGCCTGACATCCACGCGGCGTGGGTAGGACAAGCCGCAGCCTCGGCAAGGATGGTGCCTTGACGTCCGGTTCATCGGCCGGCGGCGGGTACTCACCCGCCCCCGTACCGCAGCCGTGATGCTGGCATCACCTGAACTTCAAGCACTGCGCCGACGGGCCCACCACGCCCGGTCAGCAACGCACCGTGCGTGGCGTGTGATGACGCCGCTTAAAGCTGCAACTTGCCGGCGTAAATCACCGGCCCGGTGGGCGCACCCGTGGGCGATCCACCCGGTGGCTCCACACTCACCGCCAAGGCCGCCGTGTTGCGGGCATCCAGCAGCGCGGTGGGCAATTTGTTGCGCCGGATCACGGTGGCGCTGTCGGCAGCAATCAGGCCGAGTGAGCGCGGTGCCCCACTGGGCGGCACGGCCCACAGTTCCAGCACCCGGCCGGGGGCCAGCGCCACCTGTTGCAGCGGCCGGGTCACCAGCGCCCGGCCATCACCGCTGACGCTAGCCACCAGGCTCAAGCCGGGCCCACCAGCCTCGGTGCTTTGCAGCACCACCACCACCGGCGGGGCTTGCGGGTCGGGGTTGGCCACCAGCACGGCCAGGCCCAGCGCGGCCGCCGTGGCCAGGCCAGACGCAAACCGCCACAGGCCCAGGTCTTGCCACCAGCGCTGCAGGCCGCTGGTGGAAGCCGCGCCGGCTGCATCAGCCAACACAGGCCAAATCCGCTGCTCGATGCGGGCCCAGGTGCGGGCAGGTGGTGCTTCATCAGCCAGCACGGTGGTCAGTGGCATCAGGCGGGCCTGCCAGCCGGCCACCGCGCTGCGCAGTGCGGGGTGGGATGGCGTCAAGGTCTCAAAACGGCGCCGTGCCGCACCGCGCAAGGTGCCGGCCACATATTGCGCTGCCAGGGCGTCGGCCAAGTCTTTTTTGCCGTAGTCCATCTCAGGTCCCCAGGGGCGCATCGCCCTGTGCGGCCCGCTCCAGGCAGCCTTTCAGGGTGGCCAGCGCACGCCGCACCCAGCTTTTGACGGTGCCCAGCGGCTGGCGCAGTTGCGCCGCCACCTCGGCATGTGAGAGGCCGTCAAAAAACGCCAGCGCCACACTTTGCCGCTGCTGGGCGCTCAAACCCTCCATGCATTGGCCCAGTTGGCGCGCATTGCTGGCGCGCTCCAGTAACGCGGCCGGGCCGGGCGATTCATCCACCAGGCGCTGGTCCAGGCCAGGCCGGTCGTCGTCGTCGCTGTCGTGGTGGACCGATTCCAGCCGGGGCTGGGCCTGCGCCCGGCGCAAGCTGTCGATGGCCTTGTTGCGGGCGATGTGGGTCAGCCAGGTGAGCGGCTGGGCGCGCAGGGCGTCAAAGTTGCCAGCAGCCTTCCAGGCGCTGACGTAGACCTCTTGCAGCAAATCCTCGGCCAGGTTGCGGTCACGCTGGATGCGCAGCAGCACCGCAAACAGGTGGCCGCTGGTCTGGTCATACAACTGCTTGAACGCGGCACGGTCACCCAGCGCGCTGCGCGACAGCAATTGCGCCAAGTCGCGGCTGCGTTGGGTCCAGTCGGCCACCGGGGTGGGTGTGGGGGTGGCGGTGTTCATCGGGATGGGTTTGCTCCGGGTGTGCGCAATGCCGCAACGGGCTGCTGCCTACAATCTGATGCCATGACAGATGCACTGCCGACCGTGGCGACAACCGTGGTGAAAAACGACGCCAATAGCGCCAACGAATTCATTCTCACGCTGTCGTGCCGCGATACCACTGGCATCGTGTACGCGGTGTCGGGGCTGTTGTTCCAGGCGGGTTGCAACATCATTGACTCACAGCAGTTTGGTGACGTGCAGGGCGGCGATGCCACCGGTTTGTTCTTCATGCGGGTCCACTTTGCAGCGCCGCCGCACCTGGCCGGCGCCGGGGTGCTGGACAAGCTGTTCTCGCATGTACGCACCCAATATGCCATGGATGCACGCATCCACGCGGTGGCGCAGCGGCCGCGGGTGTTGTTGATGGTCAGCCAGCATGGCCACTGCCTGAACGACCTGCTGTTCCGCTGGAAGAGCGGCCAGCTGGAGGTGGACATCCCCGCCGTGGTGTCCAACCACGCCAAGTACGCCGAGCTGGTGCAAAGCTACGGCATCCCCTTTCACCACCTGCCGCTGCCCAGCGGCAGCGACGCTGCCGCCAAGCGCGCGCAAGAGCAGCAGGTGGAGGCGCTGGTGGCGCGTGAGCAGATCGACCTGGTGGTGCTTGCGCGCTACATGCAAATCCTCAGCGCCGAGTTTTGCCAGGCGCTCAAGGGCCGGGCCATCAACATCCACCACAGTTTTTTGCCCAGCTTCAAGGGCGCCAAGCCCTACTTTCAGGCCCATGCACGCGGTGTCAAGCTGATTGGCGCCACCGCGCATTACGTCACGGCTGATCTGGACGAGGGCCCCATCATCGAGCAGGACGTGGAGCGGGTGGACCACTCGATGTCGGCCGAGCAGATCACCGCCGTGGGCCGCGATGTGGAGTGTGTGGTGCTGGCCCGCGCGGTGCGCTGGCACATCGAGCGGCGGGTCTTGATGAACGGCCACAAGTCCGTGATTTTTCGCTGACCGTTTGCGGACACCACCATGACACGCACCAAGCCCCAGACCGCCCACCTGATGGCCTCGCCCGACGATGTGGAGGCGCAGTTTTATGAGGCGCTGCGCGAGGCCGACATCGACAAGCTGATGGCGTTGTGGGCCGATGACGATGACGTGATCTGCGTGCACCCCGGTGGCCCGCGTGTGGTTGGGCCACGCGCCATCCGGGTGGCGTTTGAGGCCATTTTTTCCAGTGGCCGCATCAACGCCCACCCCGAGCGTGTGCGGCGCCTGCACACGCTGGACGCTGCCATGCACAACCTGGTCGAGCGCATCGAGCTGCAGACCAGCGAGGGCCCACGCACCGGCCATGTGCTGGCCACCAACGTCTACCTCAAAACCGCCCAAGGCTGGCGCATGGTGGCGCACCACGCCAGCCCCGGCACCGCCCACGAGACGCCCGAGATCGTCGAGGCGCCGGCGGTGCTGCATTGACCCGCTGGCGGCCAGGCAAGCCAAGCTGATGCAGCAGTTCCGTGCGCCGTGGTGGTTGCCGGGCGGCCATGCGCAAACGATCTGGCCGGCGCGTTTTTCAAGTTTGTCACGGTTGTCCAGTTTGGCCCGGGTGCCCGGCACCACGCCACCGCGCTACCGGCGTGAGCGCTGGGCCACGCCCGACCATGACTTCATCGATGTTGATTTTCTCGATGAAGGCGCGGCGCCGGGCGCGCCCATGCTGGTGCTGTTCCACGGCCTGGAGGGCTCGTCGCAAGGCGCCTACGCGCTGGCCTTTGCGCACTGGGCTCGTCAGCACCGCTGGCACTATGCGGTGCCGCATTTCCGCGGCTGCTCGGGCGAGTTGAACCTGGCGCCAAGGGCCTACCACTCGGGTGATTTTGAGGAGATCGGCTGGGTGCTGGCCCGCCTGCGCCAGCAGCACGGCGCGCCGCTGCGGGCGGTGGGTATCTCGCTGGGTGGCAACGCGCTGCTGCGCTGGGCTGAAGAGGCCGGCGCCACGGCCAGCAGCGTGCTCAGTGCGCTGGCGGCGGTGTGCTCACCGCTGGACTTGACCGCCAGCGGCCACGCCATCGGCCGGGGCTTCAACCGGCAGGTCTACACCCGCATGTTCTTGCAGACCATGAAACCCAAGGCGCTGGCCAAACTGGCCCAGCACCCGGGGCTGTTTGCACGTGACGCTTTGCTGGCCGCCAGCGACCTGTACCAGTTCGACAACCTGTTCACCGCGCCACTGCACGGCTTCAAGAACGTCGACGACTACTGGGCACGCGCGTCCGCCAAGCCGCACCTGCACCAGATCCGCATCCCGGCGCTGGTGCTCAACGCCCGCAATGACCCCTTTGTGCCTGCGGCCAGCCTGCCGCAACAAGCAGTGGTGGGCGCGCACGTCACACTGTGGCAACCGGCCCACGGTGGCCATGTCGGCTTCCCCGGCGGGCGTTTCCCGGGCCATTTGCAACACCTGCCTGACGGCGTGATGGGTTGGCTGCTGCGGCAGGGCTGAGCCGCCCTTTTTTGACAGGACTCACCATGGACGAGATCGTCAAGGCCGCACTGAAAAAATGGCCCAACGTGCCGCACTGCCACGGCTGGCTGGCGCTGGACGCCCGGGGTGACTGGTACATGCGCGATGAGCGCATCCAGCGGGCCGGTCCGTTCCCGCAGGTCAAGGGCAGCCGCATCACGCATGACAAGCTCAAGGCCTTTATTGAGCGCAACTACGCGGCGGACGAGGCCGGGCGCTGGTTTTTCCAGAACGGCCCGCAGCGGGTGTATCTGCAACTGGAGGCCGCACCCTGGGTCTGGCGTGTGCTGTGGCGCGATGACGGCAACGGCCTGCCCACCGTGACCAGCCACACCGGCCTGCCCACCCAGGTGCGCAGCACCTGGCTGGACACCGAGGGCCGGCTCTACCTCGACACGCCTCTGGGCTTTGGCATCGTGCACAGCCAGGACATGCTGGACGCCGCACGCGCGGTGGAATCGGGCTTGTGGTTGCCCGAGGCACTGGCCGCCGCCGACGCCCCGGCGCGCTTCGGTTTTGTGCGCGACCCGGTGGTCTGACGCGACCTCAAACCGCCGCGCCCCACAGCACAAGCAGGCGCAAAAAAGCCGCCCGCAGGCGGCTTGCTGACACGGCTGGCGCGGCCAGCCTGTTGCTTATTTGGACGCAGCCGCGTCCGCTGCAGACGCAGCCGCGTCCGGTGCCGATGCCACCACTGCCGGGGCCTTGGGCTCGACAAACTTGGCGCCGACCTTGTTGCTCATGTAGACCACGGCGCGGCCGATTTCGACATCGTTGAAGTCACCACCACCTTGCGGGCCCATCGCGTTTTTGCCCTTCAGCGCGGACGTCAGCAGTGCGTCATAACCGGTCTTGATGCGGGCCGCCCAGGCTGCCTCGTCACCAAACTTGGGTGCACCGGCCAGGCCTGCGGTGTGGCAAGCCGTGCACTGCGCCTGGAACACCTGCTCACCCGTCTTGAGCACTCCCGGGTTGGCCGCGTCCTTGATCTCGATGCTGCCCACCGGCTGGATACGCTTGCCCACCGCGTCAGCCGACATGGCGTCACTGCCGGCACCGGTCTTGCCGCCAAAGTTGACAAAGTTGGCCAGCATGATGATCACCACGATGGGCACCAAAAACGAGGCGACCACCGCAACGACCAGTTGCTTTGGGGTGCGGATCGGGCCTTCGGGATTGGGCTCGTGGGGGTGCTGCGCATCGCTCATGGAGATCCTCTGGGTGCCCCTGGCGGGGCCGCATGTGGTGGCTGTGTCGGGGCTGTGTCGGGGCCTGGCGGGCCGCTTGGGCAAAGCCGGCCGATTATATCGGCGCCTGCGGGTTGACCCGGGGCGCGGCAACAGCCGCCACAGCGGCCCGGTGCGCGTGGCATAGAATGCGCGGCTGCATCTGCTGCTGCGACCGTGGTGAAGTGGATATCATGAAGCTCTCCGAAGGCTTAGTCGCAAGTTCGATTCTTGCCGGTCGCACCACCTCTTT
>JANPOW010000336.1:0-16068 GCA_031428185.1 Betaproteobacteria bacterium
TGCAGTCGGCATCGGTCAGCATGGCGGCCCCTGTTGTTCCCCGGTGGTGGCCGGGTGGGTGGTCCTGTTCCCCGGGGTGTCCTGGCAGGCAATCCGGGGAACGTTTGCCCCGGTTTTGCCTCGGTGTCCCGGTTGGTTCCCCGCATTGTTCCCCGGTATCCCGTGCGCTGTCTAGCGTTTTCATGCATCAACGTGACATGAAAAAAGCCCCTAAGCGATTGATTCACCTAGGGGCCTGACTCAACATGCATCAACCTGAAAACCTCATGTGGTGCGCAGGACGGGAATCGAACCCGTACGCCTTGCGGCTGCGGGTTTTAAGCCCGCTACGTCTACCAGTTCCGTCACCCGCGCACTGCGGCTGATGATAGCGGCGGGCATCCTCTAGACTGCTGCAGCCTTGCCGCTGGCGCCACCCGCCGCCGCCTGGCACCCCCGCCAACCGTTGCCGCAGGAGCAGTCCACCCCATGCCATTCCACCCGTCTTTGCGCCCGGCCTCCATCGCCCCGGCAGCCACCACCACTGCCGCAGCCGTGCTGCTGTGTCTGGCCAGCTTGTCCCATGCCGTCACCCTGCGGGTGGCCAATGCCGGCGATGTGTCGTCGATGGACCCGCACTCGTTGCAAGAGTCGCTGCAGCTCAGCTTCACCGCCAATGTCTACGACCCGCTGGTGACACGCGGCAAGGACATGTCGCTGCAGCCCGCGCTGGCCGTCAAGTGGACCAATACCTCCCCCACGGTGTGGCGGTTTGAGCTGCGCAAGGGCGTCACCTTCCATGACGGCACGCCGTTTACCGCCGATGACGTGCTGTTCACCTTCAAACGCGCCGCCGGTGAGGGCTCGGATTTGAAGAGCTACACCGCACCCCTCAAGGCGGTGCGCAAGGTGGACGCCCACACGGTGGAGATCGAAACCAACACGCCCTTCCCCATCCTGCCCGACACGCTGACAGCGCTGGCCATCATGAGCCAGGCCTGGTGCGAGGCCAACAAGGCGCAGATGCCGGTGGACCGGCGCAAGGGCATCGAGAACGCGGCCAGCTTCAAGGCCAACGGCACCGGGCCTTACAAGCTGCGGGAGCGGCAGCCATCGGCCCGCACCGTGCTGGCGCGCCACTTTGGCGCCTGGGAGAAGGTGGAGGGCAATGTGGATGAGGTGGTCTTCACGCCCATCGGCAATGACGCCACCCGCGTGGCCGCGCTGCTGTCGGGTGAGATTGACGTGATGGAGCCGGTGCCGCTGCAAGACGTGGAGCGCATCAAGTCCAGCGCCAACCTGCAGGTGCTGCAAGGGCCTGAGCTGCGCACCATCTTTTTGGGCATGGATCAGAAGCGCGACGAGCTGCTGTTTTCCAACATCAAGGGCAAAAACCCGTTCAAGGACAAGCGGGTGCGCCAGGCGGTCTCCCAGGCCATCGACATCGAGACCATCAAGACCCGCGTGATGCGCAATGCCGCCACACCCACCGCGCTGCTGCTGGGGCCGGGGGTGCGGGGCTTCCAGCCTGACATGAACAAACGCCTGCCGTTTGACCCGGACGGCGCCAAGAAGCTGCTGGCCGATGCTGGCTATCCGCAGGGTTTCGAGGTGGCGATGAACTGCCCGAATGACCGTTATGTCAATGACATTGCCATCTGCCAGGCGGTGGCGGCCAACTTGGCGCGGGTGGGCATCAAGATCAATCTGCAGGCCGAGAGCAAGCTGACCTACTTCCCCAAGATCCTGCGCCGCGACACCAGTTTTTACCTGCTGGGCTGGACCCCCAGCACGGTGGACGCGCATGACCCGCTGCTCAGCCTGATGTCCACCCCCACCGACAAGGGCCAGGGCACTTTCAACCTGGGTGCTTACAGCAACCCGGCGCTGGACGCGCTGGCAGCCAAGATCCAGAGCGAGATTGACCCGGGCAAGCGCAACAGCATGATCCGCGAGGCGCTCAAGCTGCATGCCGACGATGTGGGCCATATCCCGCTGCACCAGCAGGCGCTGGCCTGGGGTTATTCCAAGAAGGTGGCCTTGACCCAGTTGCCCAACAACGCGATGGCGTTCAAGTGGGTGACCCTGGCCAAGTGAGCTTGGCCAAGTGAGCTGGGCAAGTGAGCTGGGCAAGCGAGCTGGGCAAGCGAGCGGCGCGCCGCAAGCCGGCGCCGCTGCTGTGGCGGCGGCGGGCCAGGCCCACCCTCACTTGCGGTAGTGCTCCAGCGACGCCGGTGGGGTGTAGCCCAGCTCGCGCGCGCGTGACTCCCAGCGCGCGGCCGGCTGCGGCTGGTTTTGCCGCCGGTAGTGCAGGGCCAGCTCGTAGCTGGCGATGCCGTTGCCCAGCTCGGCGGCAAATTGCATCCAGCCCTCATAGCGCGACAGCGCCGGGCCGGCCAGGTCAACGGTGTTCCAGGCCCGGCCGACCCGGGCGGCGGCGTCCTTGTCGCCGCGTGCGGCTTTGCGCAGGTCGTTGTTGTAAGCCGCGTCGAATGCCGGGTTGGGCTCAAAGCTGCTGCGGTACAGCCGCACATCGTTGCGGCGCAGGATGTCGGCCGCCTCACGCGCACCCTCGGCCGCCACCTCGGCCGCCGGGTTGCGGGCGCTGTCGGGGTAGCGCTGGCGGAACTGGCGTGCCAGGCGCAGCAGGTCGGGCGGCCAGACCAGCGTTTGCAGCGCGGCCCAATCGCGGTCCTCGGCCTCGCGGTTGATGCGCGGTGGTGCCACCACCGGCCTGGCATTGCGCGGTGCCAGCGCAAACACAGCCGCCGCGTTGTCGGCAATGAACGGGAACTGGGCAAAGCGCTTGATCACCGGCCGCGCGTCCTCCAGCATGGTGCGCTGCACCTCGATCTTGACCAGGCGGAACAAATCAGAAAACGACAAGTCATCGGGTGAGCCCAGCAGCAGCCGCACCAGCGCGGCGGTATAGAAGGTGCTCTCGGTGTCGTTGTTGGGCGCGATGGCTGGTTTGCCGGCGCCGGTGGAAAACGCGATCAGGCAACCGGGTGGTGCCTCCACCTGGTTGAGGCCGTCCTGGCCACGGGCCGGTGGCCGAAAGTCAGACCGGCAGGCGTCCACCACCGCGATGTTGAGCCCACCGGCGCGGCGCGGCAGGCGCTGCACCACGTCGCGGCCCAGCGCCAGGCTGCCTTTTTGCAGGCTGTCGGCGCTGCCGTCAGGCCGCATGCCGGCGGCCAGCAGCAGGTTTTCAGCGTCCAGCTGCAGGCCGTGGCCACTGAAATAAAACAGCAGCATCGCGTCAGCCGGCGCGGCCTGGGCCAGGCTCACAAAGTGGTCCACCGCCTGACGCGCCGCGGCGGGGTCGGCATCCAGAACCAGCGTGCTGCTGAAGCCACGCTGGCGCAGCGCGGCGTGCACATCCTGGGCGTTTTTGCGGATGGACGGCAGGTTGTGCGGCGCCGGGTAGTCGCGATTGCCGATGACCAGCGCCAGCCGGCCGGGGTCAGCCGCTGGGTAGGTGGGGCTGTCGGTCGATGTTGTGGCCGGGGTTGTGGCCGGGGTTGTGGCTGTCGATGGGCTGCTGGCGGCCTGCGCCAGGGCCAGCCCGGGCAGTGCGGCGGCCAGCGCGGCGGCAGCAGCGCACCACTGCCGCCGGTCAAGCACCCGGCCGGGCAACACGCTCAACAACGCGGCTGGCAACGCGGCTGGCAAGGTGGCCGGCAAGCTTGCAGGCAGTCGACTGGCGTGGGTGCGGTGGCGGGGCGGCATGGCGGCTGGGTTGGTGTGCCGGGGTTCAGGGCTTGGCCACGGCGGCCGGTGTGGTGGCCGTGGCCGGCGTGGTGGTGGGCGGGGTGGGCGGGGTGGTGGCCGGTGTGGCGCTGGCTGTGGCCGCTGGTTTGGCGCTGGCTGGCGCGGCGGCTGCGGGTGCCGGCTCGGGTGCGCAGTCCATGCCGGCGTCGTCCAGCGCACACGAGGCTGGCAGGTGCAGGCCGGCGCTGCCCACCGTGGCCGAGCGGCCGGGGCCGACCTCGGCAATCACGCCGGCGCGCAACCGGATGGCCACGTTCTCGGTGCGCACGGCTTCATCAAAGCCATCGCGCCTGGCGGTCTCGGACACCGCCGCCACCGCAGCCAACGAGCCCGCCAACTGCGGCGTGACCGGCAACACGCCGTTGTAGAACACCGGCAGCTCCAGCAGTTCACCCGCGCCATCATGGAAGAAGCTGTAGCCCAGCGTGCCCACCCGGGGCCCACCCAGATACACCGCCGTGTTGCCCTTGGCACTGGCGCGTGGCAGCACCTGCACAAAACCGGCGCTGAGGCCCTCGCGCAGCGGCTGGGCTGCCCCACCGCCCGCCGCCACACCCGGGTTGCGGTTGCCCACGCTCACCTGCAGCAGTTTGCCGGGGGCACCAAAGCTGCCGGCGTTGGCAAACGCCTCCGGCAGCAAGGTCAGGCGCAGGCCGGGGGTGGAGCTGCGCTGGCCGGAGGCCGCGTCGTTGTACCAAAGCCGGGCGGTGATGACGCTGCCGCCGTCTGCGCCCAGCGGGTCGGTGGCCAACTGGCCGGCGCTCAAGCGCACCAGGTCGGCCTCCAGGCCGCGCCCGCCCACCTGCAGCACCGTGCCGGCCAGGTTGATGCGGCTTTGGCCGGTGGCCTGCATGCCGGCTGCGGCCGACACATCCAGCGCGGCCCAGGCACTGCCCCAATCGGCGCCGCTCAAGGCCGCCACGCTGCCGGCCAGGCGGTTGCGGGTCTGGTCCAGGTTGATGGACCCACCGACCGGTGCCAGCAACTGCAGGCTGCTGCCGGACTGGGTCAGCAGCTGGCTGTTGGCGGACTGGCTGATCACGTCATCGGCCACAAACAACTGGCGCGCTTTGAGCGGGTCCACCGGGATGCCCTCGCCGGGGCCCACGGTCAGCGCGCTGTAGCCCGGCGTGGCATGCGCCCGCAGCAGCAGCGTGCCGGCATCCTGGCGCAGCAGCCCGTCAATGCGCGCATCGCCGCTGGGCGCCTGGCCGGCCGCCACCAGCACACCCAGGTACAGCCGGCCGGCGTCCACACTGCTGGCGCTGGGGTCCACCGCAGCGGCGGTGGCCAGCGCGGCGGCGGCTGGTTTGGCGGCCGGTGCTGCGGCCAGGCCGGTCAGCGTGATGGCGCCCAGTGTCAAGTCACGGTAGACCAGCGCGCCGCCGGCCCCGTCGGCGCTGCGGCCGGCCGACAGCAACAACTGGCCCGCGTTGACCGACAGCGGCAGCCGGCCCCAGCGGTTGCCGTCGTCCTGCGCCTGCACGGTGTGGCCAGGGGCGCTGAGGGTGATGGGCTGGGCCGTGTCCAGTGGCAGCTCCACCCGCACAGCGGCGCGGTAGCGCTGGTCGCCGGTGGTGCTGGTGACGGACCCGGCCAGCGTTACCGGGCCATCGGCCAACAGCGCGCCCAGCGTCTCGTTGCCGGCCAACACCAGGCTGGCACCGCTGGCCACCGTCACGGTGCTGGCATCGGGCAGGCGCTCAGGCGCACTGGTGCGCAGCAGGCCGCTCAACACCTCGGTCTTGCCGCTGTAGCTGTTGGCCGCGTGGCTCAGTGTCAAGCTGCCCGTGCCGGCCTGCTGCAGGCTGCCGCTGCCGCTGATGGCGTTGGCCAACAGCACGTCGTCCGCACGCTGCAGCCGCAGCACACCCTGCATTTGCACCGCACCGTGCCCCAAGCTGCCGGCACGGCCGGCGTCGCCCAGTTGCAGGGTGCCGGCGTCGATCTGGGTATCGCCGTAGGCCTGGTCACGCAGCAGCACCAGCCGTCCGGCACCTTGTTTGACCAGGCTGCCGGTGCCGCCGAGCAGGCCGCTGAAGCGCAGATCGGCGCCGCCGCTGCCCACGGCCAGGCTGGCGTTGCCCAAGCTCAGCAGGGCCGGGTTGATGGCGCCAGCGTCGGTGCCGGGCAGGTCGGCCAGGCCGGCCAGGGTTTGGTCCCCTGCCAGCAGCCACTGGCTGCCGGCGGCCATCTGCACCGTGCTGCTGCTGCCCACACGCTGGGCGCTGGCGCTGCGCAGGCTGCCGGCCAGCAGTTGCAGCAACGGGCTGCTGAGTTGGCCACTGCTGTTGATCAACAGGCTGCCACTGGCCAGGGCGCTGCTGCTGCTGGCCAGCACCGGCGCGGCCAGCAGGCTGCTGCCCTGGCTGCGCAACTGCGGTGTGGCCAGCGCCGTCAAGACCTGGCCACCGTCCAGCAAGGCGGATTCGGTGGCCAGCAACTGCGGCAGTTGGGTGGCCGGGGCGCTGTCCGCACGCTGCAGCGTGCCGGCCAGTTGCAGCCTGGCCACGGTGTCGTCGGCGCCCAGGTGCAGGCTGGCCGGCGCGGCCACCACCAGCGTGCCCACACCGGCCAGGCTTTGCGCGGCGCTGGTGCGCAGGCTGCCGGCCTGCAGGGTGAGCCGTGGTGTGCCCAGCGTGCCGGCGGCGCCCAGGTCCAGCGTGCCGCCCAACAGCGTGGCCTGCTCGCTGGCCAGCACACCAGCGTTCAGGCTGCTGGCGCCCTGGCTGCTGAGGCTGCGGCTGCGCAGCGGCGCGGCCAGCACGCCGCTGCTCAAGCTGGCTGCGCCGCTCAAATCCAGGCTGCCGCTGCCACCGGCAAGGCCGGACACGGTGCCGGCCAGGCCCAGGCTGGCGGCGGTCTCGGCCGCAGCCAGTTGCAGGTGGCCACCAGCGGCCACCTGCAGCGCTGCGCCGCTGCCCAGGCTGCCGGCACTGCCGCTGGTCAGCGTGGCGCCGCTGTTGATCTGGATGGTGGGCGATTGCAGCAGGCCACCGGCCAGCAGGGTGAGGCTGCCAGCCGCCACCGTGCTGCTGCCGGCCACCCGCACCGGCGCGGCCAGGCGGCTGATGCCCTGGCTGTTGAGGCTGCCGGTGCTCAGCGGGCTGGCCACCAGGCCACTGTCCAGCGCGGTCAACCCGGTGATGGTGAGCAGGCCGGCGCCGGCCAGGCTGCCATGCAGCGCCAGCGACGCCACGGTGGCCGGGCTGGCCAGTTGCAAGGTGCCACCTGCGGCCACCTGCACCACGGTGTCAGCCGACAAGGCACTGCCGCCCACGCTGAGCAGCACACCCTGGTCCACCTGCAGCAAGCCACCACCCACCGCCGTGCCGCCCAGTTGAAAAACCCCATCACCCAGCTTGACCAGCCGGCCACCCTGCGACAGCAGGCTGCCGCTGAACACCAGCATGCCGGCACTGGCCTGGGTGTTGATGGTCAAGGTGTTGGCGCCGATGTTGAGGCGGGCGCTGCCGTCGGCCACCTGGCCGGCCAGGTCGACCACCGCGGCCACGGTTTCATCACCACCCACCAGCAAGGTGGCGCCATTGGCCACCTGCAAGCGGCTGCTGGCCAGCAGGCGCTGGTTGCCGCTGGTGGCCAGGGTGCCGGCCAGCACCTGGGCGCCACCGCTGAAGCTGTTGGCGCCGGCCAGGGTGAACTGGCCGCTGCCCAGCTTGACCAGGCCGCCGTCACCCTCGGGCGCGCCGCTGATGACCCCACTGAACTGGCTGCTGGTGTTGTTGGCGCCGGTGCGCAGGGTGTGGTTGCCCAGCAGCACGCTGCCACTGCCGGCAGCGCCCGGCACACCACCCAGGCCGGCGCCACCGGCCAGCGATCCCAGGGTTTCGCTGCTCAGCAGTTGCAGTGTGGCGGCGCTGCCATCGGCCAGGGTGACGGCGCTGCCATCGGCCAGCGCGGCACCACCTTGCAGCGCCAGCCTGCCGGCCAGCACATTGGTGGCGCCGCTGAAGCTGTTGGCGCCGGCCAGCGTCAAGGTGCCGCTGCCCTCTTTGCGCAAACCACCGTTGCCGCTGATGACGCCGTCAAACTGGCTGCTGGCCTGGTTGCCACCCACGGCCAGGGTGTGGCTGCCCAGTTGCACCGCGCCACCGGCCGCACCACCACCGGCCAGGCTGCCGATGCTGGCGTCGGCCAGCAGGCCCAGCAGCACGCCGGGGCTGTTGGCCAACTGCACCGCAACAGCATCGGCCAGCGCCGCGCCGCCTTGCAGCAGCACGGCACCACCCGCCACCTGCAGCGGCCCGGTGAACCGGTTGGCACCGCTGAGCGTGAGGCTGCCCGCCCCCTGCTTGATGAGCCCGCCGCTGCCGCTGATGACACCGGCAAATTCGCTGCTGCTGCCATCACCGCCGGTGCGCAGCATGAAGCTGCCCAGCAGCACCTGGCCAGTGCTGCCCGCGCCGGCGCCGGCACCACCGGCCAGTGCGCCGATGCTTTGGTCGGCCAGCAAGGCCAAGGTGGGGCCAGCTGCACCGGCAGGCGCCGCTTGCAAGGTCACGGCCACTTGCTCGGACAGTGCCGGGCCACCCTGCAGCGCCAGCGTGCCGGCCTGCAGCAAGACCTGCCCAGAGAAGGAATTGGCGCCGCTGAGCGTGAAGCGCCCGGCACCCTGCTTGACCAGCCCACCCGTGCCGCTGATGACTCCGGCAAAGTTGCTGTCGGCCCCGCTGCCGCCGGTGGCCAGGGCAAAGCCAGCCAGGTCCACCCGGCCACCCGCCGCGCCACCACCGGCCAGGGCACCAATGGTCTGGTCGGCCGCCAGTTGCAGCAGCACGCCTGGTGTGTCGGCCAACTGCACGGCCTGTGTGGCGGCCAGGGCATCGGCCCGCTGCAGCAGCAGCGTGCCGCCATCCACACGCAGCAGGCCGGTGAAGCTGTTGACGCCACCCAGCGTGAGGCTGCCGCTGCCCTGCTTGACCAGCCCACCACTGCCGCTGATGCTGCCGTCAAAACGGCTGCTGCTGCCGCCCACGCCGGTGCTCAGGGTCTGGCTGCCCAGCAGCACCGCACCGCCACTGCTGCTGCCACCGGCCAGCGCGCCGATGCTGGCGTTGCTGGCATTGGCCAGCAGGCCCAACAGCACGCCGGCGCGGCCAGCCAATTGCACCGTGCTGTTGGGCAAGGCACCGGCCTGGTCCAGCAACAGGCTGCCACCATCCACTTGGGTGGCACCGGCCAGTGGGCTGCTGGCCAGCAGCAGCAGGCTGCCGTCGCCCAGCTTGTTGAGGCTGCCCACACCCGCCAGCGGACCGGCCAGGATGATCTGGTGTGCGTTGCTGTCGATGGCGCCACCGGCGGCCAACACGCTGACCGGACGGTTGGCGGGCAGGCTGATGTCGGCATCGGCGCGCAGCGTGCCACCACCAAGCTGCAGCGCGGCGCCGCTGGCGCCCAGGCTGCTGTCGGCCCGCACGGCCAGCGTGCCCTGGGCCACCAGCGTGCCCCCGCTGTGGCTGTTGGCCGCACCCAGTGTCAACACACCGCTGCCTTGTTTGACCAACTGGCCGGGGCCGCTGAGCTGGCCGTCAAACCGGCTGCTGGCACCGTTGCCGCCGGTGCGCAGGCTGGCCGGGCCGCCGCCCACGCTGCCCAGCAGCACCTGGCCACCGGCCGCACCACCACCGGCCAGCGCGCCGATGGTCTGGCTGGCCTGCAGCGCCAGGGTGGTGCCGGCCACATTGGCCAGGCTGACATTGCTGCGCGCAGTGAGCGCGGCACTGCCCTGCAAGGCCAGTGTGCCGGCGCTGATCAGCACGTCGCCGTCAATCTGATTGGCGCCGCTCAAGCTGAAGCTGCCACTGCCCTCTTTGCGCAAACTGCCGCTGCCGCTGATGACACCGGCAAAGCTGGTGCTGCGCTGGTCCGCACCGGTGGCCAGCTGGAAACCACCCAACGCCACCGTGCCATCACCCGCCAAAGAGCCGATGCGGCTGTCGGCCAGCAGGCCCAGCGCACCACCGGCCAGGCTGACAGCACTGGCCGCCAGCACATCGGCCTGCCCCAGCAGCAAGGTGCCGGCGGCCACGCTGGTGGCGCCGGTCAACGGGTTGGCACCCGTCAGTGTCAAGCTGCCCGCACCCTGTTTCAGCAGGCCCCCGCTGCCGCTGATGGCGCCGGCAAAGCCGGTGCTGCTGCCGTCACCGCCCAGCGTCAGGCTGTTGCTGCCCAGCAGCACACGGCCCTGCAAACCGCCTGCACCGGCCCCGCCGGCCAGCGAGCCGATGCGCGCCGGCCCGGCCAGCACCAGTTGTGCGCCGGCACCATCGGCCAGGCGCAGCGCGCTGTTGGCCAGCGCGGCGGGGTGGTCAAGCACCAGGCTGCCAGCGGCCACCGTGGTGCTGCCGCTCAGGCTGTTGGCACCGGCCAGCGTGAGGCTGCCACTGCCTTGTTTGACCAGGTTGCCAGGCGCTGTGCCGTCTGCCAGCACGCCGGCAAACCGGCTGGCGCCGCTGCCGCCGATGGACAGGGTGTGGCCGTCCAGCAGCACCGTTCCGCCCGCCGCGCCACCACCGGCCAGCGCGCCGATGGTGGCGTCCGCTTGCAGTTGCAGCCGCACACCGGCGCTGTTGGCCAGGGTCAGGGTGGTGTTGTCGTCCAGGCCTGCGCCGCTTTGCAGCAGCAGCGTGCCGGCCGCCAACAGCGTGCCGCCGGTATAGGTGTTGATGCCGCCCAGCGTGATGCTGGCACCACCGTTTGCACCGCCACCCCCGCCCCCACCGGCGCCAACAGCACCCACCAGCGCCAGCGCGCGTGGCCCGCCGGTCTCACTGATGACGCCCAGCACCTGCAGGCCGCCGCCGCTGCTGCGCAGGGTCGCATTGCCCTGCAGCGTGAGGCTGGCGCTGCGGCCCAGGGTGCCGATGCCGCTGCTGTTGTCCAGCGTGCCGGCGCCCAGCGTCACCGGCTGCGCCAGCAGCGCGCCGTCGTTGAGCACCAGCCGGTTGTTGCCCACGGCCAGCGTGCCGGTGCCGGGCCGCGCCGCCGCGCCGCTGAGCACCAGCGCGCCCGATTGCACCGTGGTGCCACCGCTGTAACTGCTGGCGCTGCTGAGGCTGACGCTGGCCGCGCCGGCGTCAATGACCAGCGCGCGGCTGCCGTCGGCCTGCTCGATCAGGCCGTCCACCAACCAGCCGGTACCGCCGCCGGCCACCACCAGCGTGGCGTTGCCCAGCAGGGTGAGGCGGCCGGCGCCGGCCAGCGTGGCGCTGCCAGCGCTGTTGACCAGGCTGCCACCGGCCACGCTGACGGGCTGGGCCAGCCGGGCACCGTTGTCCACCTGCAGCCGGTTGGCGCCCAATACCAGCGTGCCGCTGCCGGCGCTGGCGGCCGGGCCGTCCAGCACCAGGGTGCCGGCCAGCAGGCTGCCACCACCGCTGCTGGTATTGGTGCCGCGCAGGGTGATGGTGCCGCCGGAAAAATCGAGCCGGCGGGCACCGCCGGATTGGCCGATCGGGGCCGCCACCACCAGGCCATCGGCGCCGGCCTGCAAGCGGGAATCACCCAGCAAGGTGAGGCTGGCGTTGGCACCCAGCCCGCCACCACCCACCGTGCTGGCCAGCGTGCCGCCGGCCAGCGTGACGGCATTGGCCACCAGCGCGCCGTGGTCAAGTTGCAGCCGCCTGGCGCCTACCGTGATGGCACCACTGCCGGCACTGGCCTGTGTGCCGTCCAGCACCAGCGTGCCGCCGTCCAACCGGGTGCCACCGCTGTAGCTGTTGGCGGCTGTCAGCGTCACGCTGCCAGCGCCCACCACCAGGCTGCGTGCGCCGCCGGACTGGCTGATCACGGCGTCGATCTGCAGCCCGGCGCCATCGGCCTGCAGCAGGGCATTGCCCAGCAGTTGCAGGCTGCCGCCGGCTGCCAGCCGGCCGCTGCCGCTGCCACCACCCAGGCCATCGCCATTGCTCAGCGTGCCGCCGTTCAGGCTGACGGCCTGGGCCAGCACCGCGCCCTGGTCCAGGTCCAGCCGGTTGGCGCCCACGCTGATGCTGCCGGTGCCGGGCCGCACCACCGGGCCGGCCAGCACCAGCGTGCCAGCGGCCACCTGGGTGCCACCGCTGTAGTTGCTGGTGGCGCTGAGCACCAGCGCCCCGGCGCCAGCCTTGCTCAATGCAAAGCCCTGGCCGGCGTCGCTGATGGCACCGGCCAGGCTGAGCCGGCTGCCGGCACCGGCGCCGATCTGGCTGTGGCCTGCCAGCGTGATGGCGCCGCTGGCCGCCGCCGCCACGCCACTGCCCAGCAGCGCACCGCTGCCGGCCTGGCCGCTGCCTTGCAGCGTCAGCGGCTCGGCGTTGAGAGCGATGTTGGCAATCTCCAGCGCCGCGCCGTTGGCCACGCTGGTGCCCTGCAGCACACTGCCCAGCGCGGCGGCGTGGGCCGCCACCAGCGTGCCGGCGCTGACCCGCGTGGCGCCGCTGTAGCTGCTGGCGCCGGCCAGGGTCAATACACCGCTGCCCAGCTTGGTCAGGCCACCACCATTGCCGATCAAGGCGCCGCTGAACTGGCTGCTGCTGCCGTCGCCACCCGCGCTGAGGGTGAAGCCGTGCAGGTTGACCACACCGCCCAGATTGCCGCCGCCGGCCAGCGCGCCGATGGTGGTGTCGGCCGCCAGATCTAGCGTGGCACCGGCCTGGTTGGCCAGGCTGACCGCGTTGCCGGCCAGTGCGCCCGCCAGGCCCAGCACCAGCGTGCCGGCCTGCACGGTGGCCGGCCCGCTGAACAAGGGCTGGGCACTGGCCAGCGTCCAGCTGCCAGTGCCCTGCTTGAGCAAGCCACCCGTGCCGCTGAGCGTGCCGCTGAAGCTGCTGTTGCCGGCATCTCCCAGGGTCAGTGCATGGCTGCCCAACACCAGCGTGCCAGCACCGGCCAGGCTGCCCAGGGTCTGGGCACCGCCCAGTGTCAGGGTGGCACCGTTGTTGAGCGTGAGTGCCGTGCTGCCGGGCAGGCGGTCGGCGCCGCTGGTGACCACATTGCCGCCGCTGAGCTGGCTGGCGCCGGTGTAACGGTTGGCACCGGCCAGTGTCAGGGTGCCGCTGCCGTCCATCAGCACGGCGCCGCTGCCGGTGCTGATGGCGCCTTGCACCGTCATGGCGCCGGCACCGCCGAGTTGCAGGTTTTGGCCGTTGCCCACCACCGCATCGGCGCCAGCGCTGCCCAGCGTCAATTGGCCGGCATCGGCACGGATGCGGGTGCTGCCGGCCAGCGTGATGGTGCCGCTGGCGCTGTTGTTGCCGGCCACGCTGCGCAACGCGCCAGCACCCAGCGCACCGCTGCCGTCCAGGGTGAGCGGCTCGGCCAGTGTGACGCCGCCAACCAGCGCCAGCGTGGCGCCGTTTTGCACTGTGGTGGCACCGTCCGTGCTGCCCAGCGCCTGGCTGCCCTGCACCTGCAGCACACCGGCTTGCACGGTGATGGCACCGTTGAAGGCTGGGCTGCTGCCGGTCAGCACCAGGGTGCCGCTGCCTTGCTTGAGCAGGCTGGCACTGCCACTGAAACTGCCGCCGAATGTGCTGTTGCCGCCCGCGCCACCCAGGGCCAGCGTGCCACTACCCAGGGCCAGGGTGCCGCTGCCGGCCAGGCTGTCCAGCACCTGGCTGGCGCCCAGCAACAGCGTGGCGCCGGCCGCCACGGTCAGCGCGCTGGCGCTGGGCAGCACGTTGGCCGTCCCCGTGGCCAGCGTACCAGCGTTGACCAGCGTGCTGCCCAGGCTGCTGCCGCTGCCCGACAAGGTGAGCGTGCCGGCCCCGTCTTTGATCAGCGTGCCGCTGCCCAGCACCAGCCCATCGGCCACGCTGGTGGCTGCGGCACCACCAACGCTGAGGTTGCGGCCCGCGCCCACCAGCGCGCTGCCGCCAGGCACATCCAGCAGCAGGCTGCCGGCGTCGCTGTTGATGCGCGCATCGGCCAGCAGGCTGACAGCGCCGGTGAGGGTGTTGCTGCCGCTGATGTTGCGCAATACCCCGCCCTCTGGCGCGCCACCGCCAACTGCCACACCACTGCCCGCCAGGCGGAGCGGCTCGGTCAGCGTGATGCCGCCGGCCAGCTCTAGCGCCGCGCCACTGCTGACGCTGGTATTGCCCGCCGTGTTGCCCAGTGCGCCACCGGCCTGCGCCCGCAGCACGCCGGCCTGCACCGTGATGGCGCCGCTGTAAGCGGGGCTGTTGCCGGCCAGCACCAGCACACCGCTGCCTTGCTTGGCCAGCGGGCCACTGCCGGTGAACACCCCGCTGAAGGTGCTGCTGCTGCCCGCCGCCATGCCGGCGCCCAGCACCAGCGCATGGCTGCCCAGGGCCAGGGTGCCAGCCCCGGCCAGCGCGGCCAGGGATTGGTCAGCGCCCAGTTGCAGGCTGGCGCCGCTGTCGAGTGTCAACGCGCTGCTGCTGGGCAGGCTGCCGGTGCTGGTGGTGGCCAGGTTGCCCGCGCTGACCTGGGTGGCACCGCTGTAGCCATTGGCCGCGCTCAAGGTCAGCGTGCCGCTGCCGTCCTTGAGCAAGGCCGCGCCGGTCAGCACATCGGCCAGGCTGGTATTGCCGGCACCGCCAAAGCGCAGCGGGTTGGCGCCGGCCGCCAGCGTCTGGCCGCTGGCCAGCGTCAGGTTGCCGGCGTCGCTGTTGATGCGCACCGCACCACTCAGCGTGATGGCGGCGGTGAGGGTGTTGTTGCCACTGCTGTTGCGCAGCGCACCGGTGGCCGCAGCGCCCACACCGCTGCCAGTGCCCGCCAACGTCACCGGCTCGGCCAGGGTGATACCGCCCGCCAGCGCCAGCGAGGCACCGGCCGCCACGCTGGTGCCGGCCGCCACGCCGCCCAGTGCGTTGGCGTGCTGGGCTTGCAGCACACCGTCCAGCACGCTGATGCTGCCGCTGTAAGCGCTGTTGTCGCCAGCCAAGGCCAGCGTGCCGGTGCCCTGCTTGGCCAGGCTGCCACTGCCGGTCAGGACACCGCTGAAGACGGTGGCGCTGGCATCACCCACCTGCAGCGGGTTGCTGCCCAGCACCAGCGTGCCGGCGCCGGCCAGCGACGCCAGGGTCTGGCTGCCGCCCAAGGCCAGTGTGGCGCCGGCCGCCACAGTCACCGCGCTGCTGCTGGGCAACAGGTTGGCGGCCGAGGTGTTTAGCTGGCCGGCAGCCACCAGGGTGGCACCGCTGTAGTTGCTGGCGGCCACCAGCGTTTGCGTGCCGCTGCCGGATTTGGTCAAACCGCCACTGCTGCCGACCAGCGTGCCGCCAAAGCTGCCGCTGGCCGTGCCGGCCACACCACCACCCAGTGTCAGGGTGCTGCTGCCCAGCAGCACCTGGCCGCTGCCGGCCAGCGCGCCGATGGTCTCGGGTGCATCAAGTTGCAGGCGGGCGCCTGCGGCGATGGTGACGCTGCCGCCATCGGCCAGCGCAGCGCTGTTTTGCAGCGTCAGCGTGCCGGCCAACACGCTGGTGCCACCGGTGTGGTTGTTGCTGCCGGCCAGCACCAGATCACCGGCGCCTTGTTTGACCAGCGCGCCGGCGCCGCCCAATACACCGGTAAATGTGCTGCTGTCGCTGCTGACCAGCACCGTGAGGGTGTTGTTGCCCAGCGCCACGCTGCCCTGGCCGGACAGCGGGCCGATGGTCTCGGCTGCCTGCAGCGTCAGCGTGGTGCCGTTGGACAGCGCCACCGCGCCACCATCGGCCAGGGCCGCGCCACCTTGCAACACCAGCGTGCCCTGCAGCAGCGTGGTGCCACCGGTGTAGCCGTTGGCACCAGACAGGGTCAAACCGCCGGCGCCGTCCTTGGTCAACGCGCCGCTGCCGGTGTTGATGGCGCGTGCCACCACCAGATTGCCGGCGCCGCCCAGCTGCAACGCAAAACCGCTGCCCTGCAGCGCGCTGCCCGAGGCCAGCGTCAGCGTGCCGGCGTCGGCATTGATCCGCGCTGCAGCGGCCAGTGTGACGACTCCGCTGACCGTGTTGTCGCCGCCCAGGCTGCGCAGTGCGCCGCGGTCGATGCCACCATTCAAACTGCCATCGTTGATGCCCACGCCGGCCAGGGAGACGGCATTGGCCAGCGTGATGCCACCGCTCAGGCCCAGTGCCGCGCCAGGGCTGACGTCGATCAAACCGCTGCCCAGCGCGTTGTTGTGTTTCACTTCCAGCATGCCGGCCTGCACCGTGGTGCCGCCGCTGTAGCTGTTGGCGGCCGACAGCGTCAGCGTGCCGGCGCCGTCCTTTGTCAGTGCGCCGATACCGCTGTTGATGGCGCCGGCCAGCAGCAGGCCGCCGGCGCCGCCGAGTCGCAGCCCAAAAGCGCTGTCCGCCA
>JANPOW010000337.1:0-40970 GCA_031428185.1 Betaproteobacteria bacterium
GTTGTCAGCCTCACCGATGCCCAGCAGCGGGCGGTTGTCAGCCTCACCGATGCCCAGCAGCGGGCGGTTGTCAGCCTCACCGATGCCCAGCAGCGGGCGGTTCACAACGCTGGCTGCGGGCTGGCTCACGCGGCCGCCCGCAACGGCGTCGCAGGCTCAGCCGCCCATCGCGCGCGCACGGCATCTGCCACCGCCAAGCCGGAGCGCAAACCGTCTTCATGAAAGCCGAAGCGGGTCCAGGCGCCGGCAAACCAGATGTTGGCGTGGCCCTGGATGCTGGGCAAGCGCTCTTGCGCGGCGATGGCGGCCGCGTCAAATACCGGGTGGGCGTAGTCAAACTCGCCATGCACGGCGCTGGCGGCCGGCGCACGTGCGGGGTTGAGCGACACCACCACCGGCTGCGCCCAGGGCAGCGCTTGCAGGCGGTTGAGCAGGTAGTGCAGGCAGACGCCGGATTGCGCTGGTGCAGCGGCCGCAGAGCGCTCGTAGTTCCACGCGGCCCAGGCTTTTTGGCATTTGGGCAGCAGCGCGCTGTCGGTGTGCAGCAGCGCCCGGTTGCGCTGGTAGCGGATGGCGCCCAGCACCGCCCGTTCATTGGCCGTGGCTTGTCCGCCCAGCAGCGCCAGGCTCTGGTCACTGTGGCCGGCCAGCACCACCGCGTCAAACAGGCTGCTGCCGTGCGCGGTGTCCACCCACACAGCGGCCGGGCCCGGGCCCGCAGGCACCCGCCGCACACCCGTGACCGCTGTGTTGAGCCGGGCGTCCGGGATGCGCTGCAGCAGGCGCCGCACGTACTCGCGCGAGCCGCCTTGCACCGTGTACCACTGCGGCCGGTTGCTGACCCGGAGCAAGCCGTGGTTGTGGCAAAACCGAATCATGGTGGCCACCGGAAAGCGCAGCATCTGGTCGGTCGGGCAACTCCAGATGCAGCCCAGCATGGGCAGCAAATACCAGTCACGGAAGGCGTCGGAGAAGCGGTGGGCCCGCAAAAAATCAGCGATGGGCTGCTGCTGCGCGGCGTCGTCATGGCGCTCCGCCATCCGGGTGGCGATGCGGTTGAAGCGCAGCAAATCACGCAGCATGCCCAGGAACCGGGGCCTGACCAGGTTGCGGCGCTGCGCAAACACGGTGTCCAGGTTGCAGCCGCTCCACTCCAGCCCGACCTGTGGCACCTGCACCGAGAACGACATCTCGGACGCGGCGGTGGGCACCGCCAGGTCGTTGAACAGCTTGACCAGATGGGGGTAGGTGGCGTGGTTGAACACCAGAAACCCGGTGTCCACGCCGTGGCTGATCAGGCCTCCACCGGGCCCGGGCAAGCTCAAATCCACCGTGTGGGCATGGCCACCAAAGTGACTGTCGGCCTCAAACAGCACCACCTGGGCATGGCCCGCCAGTTGTGCCGCCGCACCCAGCCCGGCGATGCCCGAGCCCACCACGGCCACCCGGGCCAGCCGGCGCGGCGCGCCTGTCATGCCGCAACCCTTGCCTGCGGGCCGGCTGCCGCAGCCCGTCGGGGCTGGGCCAAGAGAGAAAGTGCAGTGCAGCGCCCTGACGCCAACGAGGGAGGGAGGGAGGAGGAGAAGAACGGCCTCAGGATTTCAATTCGGAACCCCGAACGGCCGCACGGCACAAAAAAGGGTGATTTGCGGTCGGTGACAGCGGCCCGCTGCGGGCTGCGATCCATCGATGCATTGCTTATCGACACTGCGCGTTCAGCATGGAGCGCCCGACTGTGAAAAGGTTCCGGCATGGCAGGTTTGGTGCGGTAGAGAGCCGGTTGACGGCGGTGACTTGAACTTATCGGTCTATATAAGACTGGCAAGTCTACATTTGACTTCAGTAGTTTCATCAAATCCCGCTTCAGTGTCGGGTCTTTGGGGTCCACGGCGGGTGCATGGGCATCTGCTACGGCGCCAGGCCCGGCTTGGATGCGTTAGGCGGCTGTGTACCTGCGGCGCGCAGGGGTGGTGGCGCGGCAGGTTGGGGCGCTTGGGGCGCCACCCTAGAATCGGCAGAAATGTGACAGGACAACCACCATGCCTCCCGCCATGCCCATCACCACACCCACCGCCATGCTCTACCCCGAACTCTTCAAGCAGCTGGAAGCGGTGCGCTGGAACATGGACACCGACATCGCCTGGGGCAGCTTTGATGCCTCCAAGCTGACTGACGACCAGGCCCAGACCATCAAGATGAACGCCATCACCGAGTGGGCGGCGTTGCCGGCCACCGAGATGTTTTTGCGTGACAACCGCGACGACAGTGACTTCTCAGCCTTCGTCAGCGTCTGGTTCTTCGAGGAGCAGAAACACTCGCTGGTCTTGATGGAGTACTTGCGCCGTTTCTGGCCCGAGCTGGTGCCCACCGCGGCTGAGTTGCACGAGGTGCGTTTTGAGTTCGACCCGGCGCCGGCGCTGGAGACCTTGATGCTGCACTTTTGCGGCGAGATCCGGCTCAACCACTGGTACCGCCGCGCTGCCGAATGGCACACCGAGCCGGTGATCCGCCAGATCTACGAAACCCTGGCGCGTGACGAAGCCCGCCACGGCGGCGCCTACCTGCGCTACATGAAGCGCGCGATGGTCAAGTTTGGCGACGAGGCGCGTGCCGCCTTCAGCAAGGTGGGTGTGCTGATGGCCAGCGCCCGGCGCACCGCGCAGGCGCTGCACCCCACCAACCTGCATGTCAACCAGGCCTTGTTTCCGCGTGACACGGTGCAAAGCCGCATGCCCGACCCGGCCTGGCTGGAGCGCTGGCTGGACAAGCAGATCCAGTTCGACAGCGTCTGGGAGACCAAGGTGGTCGAGCGCATCCTGCACAACATGAGCCTGTTGATGGAGCGCAGCTTTGCCAGCGTGCAAGAACTCAACCGCTACCGCAAAGAGGTGACTTTGCGCCTGGCGGCAGCCACCAAGAGCGCCGCGCCGGGGGGTTTGCCGGTTTGACGGTGGGCCGCGCCTGGCGGCAAAAAGCCGGCCCTCGGGCCGGCTTTTTTGTGGCCACCGGGTTGGTTCAGGCCGCTTTGGCGGCCGCTGCGGCGGCCATGCGGGCACCGTCGGCCTTGCGGTCGGTGTCCACTTTTTGCGCTGTGGGGCGGGTGCCAACCAGCGCGGCATAGGCCTTCCAGTCAATGCCGGCGGCGGCCAGCAAGTCCTCGCCCAACACCTTTTTGCTGGCCATGGCCACCAGCGGCAGGCTGACCCAGGCGGCGCAGTCGGCCAGGGTGAATTGGTCCCCCGCCAGATACGGCCCGAACTTGGCCAGGCGCTTGAAACCGGCAAGGTGCTTGACCAGCAGCTTGCGCGCCTTGGCCTGGGTGGCCTCACTCACCGTGCCGCCAAAAAAGGCCTGCGGGTACAGCTCGCGCGCCACCAGCTCCAGGTGCAGATCGATGAAGGTGCACAGCTCACGCACCTTGGCCGCAGCAAACGGGTCGGCCGGCAGCAGCGGCACGGCCGGATAGGCGGCCTCCAGGTAGTCGGAGATCACCTGGCTTTCGCACAGCGTGCCTTGTGGGGTGCGCAGGTAGGGCACTTTGGCCAGCGGGCTGCAGCCCAGCACGGCTTCGTCGCTGGAGCCGGTCATCACCAGTTCTTCATTGAACGGGATGCCTTTTTCCAGCAGCACCAGTTTGACCTTGTTGTAGTAGTTCGAGGCGCTGAAGCCGCAGAGCGTGAGCATGGGTGTCTCCTGGATTTTTGAAAGGGGTGGTCGGGCTGGGGTCGGGCGGCAGTCTAGGCCGCGCCGGCGCTCACGGCCGGACGCTCAGGTGACAGCCGGTTTGCGCGCCGGCGCGCGGTTGACCAGCGCAATGCCCAGCACCACCGCGACACAGGCCACAGCCAGCCGCAGCGTCAGCGTCTCGCCCAGCAGCCAGACGCCGCACAGCAGGCCGAACAGCGGTGTCAGCAGGGTGAATGACGACACCTGCGTGGCCGGGTAATGCCGCACCAGCCAGAACCAGACCAGATAGCTGGCAAACGTGACCACCACGGTCTGGAAGGCCATCAGCGCCAGCGGCCGGGCGCCCAGGTGCAGCGGGGAGGGCCAGGCCTCCCCCACCACCAGCGACGCCCCCACCAGCAGCACACCGGACACCGCCAGTTGGTAGAACAGCGTCTGCTCGGGTGATGCGTTGGCCAGGCGGCTGGCGCGGATGGTCAGCGTGGTGCCGCCCCACAACACGGCGGCGGCAAAGCCCAGCACATCACCCAACCATTGCTGCTTGCCGGCCAGTGGGGCGGCGCCGCTGTGCAGGCCTTCGGCAAACGCCCAGGCCACACCGGCAAACGCGGCCCCCAGACCGGCCAGTTGCAGCACGCTGGGCCGCTCGGTGCCGACCAGCAGTGGCATGCCCAGCGCCACCACAAACGGCGCGGTGTAGATGAAGACGATCATGCGTGAGGCGTTGGTGAACTGCAGGCCGACAAAGATGCAGGCGAACTCGGCCGCAAACAGCGCCCCGGCCAACAGCCCGGCGCCCAGCGTGCCGTTGCGCGGTGACAGCGACAGCCCACGCACCCGCGCCCACACGGCCACCAGCAGCGCCGCACCCAGCGAGCGGGCGCCGGCCTGCACCAGCGGCGGCACATCGGCCAGCGTCAACTTGGTGACCACATGGTTGACGCCCCACAGCGCACAGCAGGCCAACAGCAGCAGCACGGCCATGCCGTCAAGACGGGTTTTGCGATCAGGCATCGGGGGATGCTAAGCGGCGCGCTTTTGTGGCCCAGCTGCCGGGCTTGCCCCGGCCTGCGGCGGCCGACCCACACCACGCGCCGCCGCACACAGGGCGCCGGCCAGCGCGCCGGCGGCATGGGCCAGCGGTGCGATGGCGATGTCCCAGCCCGGCTGCAAGCGCAGCGGGCCGCCTTGCCAGGCCGCATCGACCAACAGCTTGGCCAGCAGGCCGATCAGCAGGCCAAGGCCAATCCAGCGTGGCCGGGCCGGGCCGGTGCGCAGCAAGTGCCAGATGGTGATCGCGACACCGGCATGCATCAGCCCGGACAGCCCGCCGTAGGCTTGCAGCGCCGGTTGCAACAGCAGCGCCAGATGGGTGAGCGGCCAGGCCAGCAGCCAGGCCAGCGCGGCGCGCCGGCCGCAGCCAGCCACCGTGCCCAGCCAGGCCACCAGCGCCACGCCCACCAGGTTGCCGGCCAGGTGGCGTGGGCTCAGGTGTACCCAGGCGGCGGTGATGGCGCGCCAGGGTTGGCTGAGCGCCAGCTCGGGCTGCCAGCGCAGCGCAGCGGGGTCAAAAAACCAGGCCAGCACGGCGCCGCCGCTGGCCAGCAGGCACACCGCCCACCAGGCTGCGGCGGGGTGGTGCGCGGCGTTGGGCACGGCGTTTGGCGCGGCGTTGGGCACGGGGTGGCGGGCGGCGTTGGGCACGGCGTGTGGTGCGGCGTGTGGTGCGGAGTTTGGTGCGGCGTGTGGCACGGGGTGGTGCAGCGGGTGGCGCAGGACAGCAGCGGCCGGCAGCAGCCAGCGCTCAGCCGAACACCGCCGCCCACAGCGCCAGCACCGCATGCCGCTCGGTGGCCAGGGTGGCGGGGTCAAACTGGGTCGGCCGTTCGTCCAGCCTGGCGGTGTGTTGGGCGCGGCGCAACTCTCGGTAGGCGCTGGCGGCGGCGCTGCCCACACCGGCCGGCAGCAGGCCGGCAGCCTCGGCCCGCTGCAGCAGCGCGATATTGCCGGCGTTGTCCAGCAGCGTGGGGTGGCGGCAGGATTCGGTCAGCACCAGCGCCTGCACTGCAAATTCAGCGTCCATCATGCCGCCCGGGCTGTGTTTGACATCAAACACACCGCTGCGCACCGGCCGGCCGGCACGCACCTTGCCGCGCATCTCCAGTACCTCATGTTTGAGCGCTGCCGCATCCCGTGGTGCGGCCAGCACCTGGCGCCGCACGGCATCAAAGCGCTGCCCAAGATCGGCCGAGCCGGCGCAAAAGCGCGCCCGGGTCAGGGCCTGGTGCTCCCAGGTCCAGGCGGTGTTGCTGCCACGGCCCACCTGGTAGCGCTCAAAGCTGGTGATGGAGGTGACCAGCAGGCCCGAGTTGCCGTTGGGCCGCAGTGCGGTGTCGATGTCAAACCGCTCACCGGCGGCGGTGCGCAGCGTCAACCAGGTGATGAGCTTGCGCACAAAGTGGCCGTAGACCTCTTGTGCGCGGTCGCGTGCGTCTGGGCTGGGCTCGTCAGCGTCGTCGTACAAAAACACCACGTCCAGGTCACTGCCGTAGCCCAGCTCTTTGCCGCCCAGCTTGCCGTAGGCGATGACGGCAAAGTGCGGCGTGGCGCGGTGGTGCATTCGCAGGCGGGGCCAGGCCCAGCGCAGGGTGCAGTCCAGCGTGGCGTCGGCCAGGGCCGACAAATCGTCGGCCACCTGTTCCACCGTGGTCAGCGCTTCCACATCGCGCACCAGGGTGCGGAACACCTCTGCATGGTGGGCGTGGCGCAGGGTGTCGAGCAGTGCGTCTTCGTTGTCCTCGCCTCCGCGCTGCCAGGCGGTGTGGCGATCATCCAGCTCGGCCGTGTAGTCAGCCGGGCTGTAGCGCTGGGCCAGCAGGCGGGCGTCCGACAACTCGTCGATCACGCCCGGGTGGCGCATCAAATATTGCATCGGCCAGCGCGCCAGGCCCAGCAGACGCAGCAGGCGGCGCATCACCTCGGGCCGCTCAACCAACAGCGCCAGATAGCTTTCGCGCCGCAGCAGGGGCTCCAGCCAGTCGATGAAGCGCAGCGCGGCGGCCTCGCTGCAGCTGCCGTCGGCCAGGCAGGCGGCGGTGCGCTCGATCAGCTTGCCAAGGCGCAGCTTGCTGTCCTCGCGCAGTGCCAGCACACGCGGGTGCTCACGCCACAAGCGCACACGCTGGGCCAGTGCCTGGGGCAGGCGGTCCAGCAGGCTGTCGCTGTCCACCGCCAGCGGCCCGCCGCAGCCTTTGCAGGCATTGCGTGCACCGTTGCTGGCCGGCGGTGCCTGGCCGTCATGCAGCAGGGCATCAAACTCGGTGGCCACCAGCTCGCGAATTTCACACAGGCGGTCGAGCAGCTCACACGCTTCCGGCCGGCAGGCGGCCAAGCCCAGCGACGCCGCAATCCAGGCCAGGTCGGCATCGTTGGTGGGCAGCAAGTGGGTTTGCTGGTCGTCCAGGTACTGGATGCGGTGCTCCACCTGGCGCAAAAACACATAAGCCTGGGCCAGCTTGGCGGCGGTCTCAGCCTTCATCAAGCCGCAGGCGGCCACCCGCTGCAGGCTTTTGAGGGTGGAGCGGGTGCGGATCTCCGGGAACTGCCCCCCCCGCACCACCAGCAGCAACTGCACGATGAACTCAATCTCGCGGATGCCGCCGCGCGACAGCTTGACATCGTTCGCCCGCTCGGGCCGACCCGCCGCACGGCGTTGGGCTTCTTCGCGGATCTTGCGGTGCAGCTGGCGCAGGCCCTCAAAAATGCCGTAGTCCAGGTAGCGCCGGTAGACAAAGGCGCTGACCAGGCTGCGCAGTGGCAGCGCCCGGCCTGAGGCCACCGCCGCACGCGGCGCCACCACCCGGCTCTTGAGCCAGGCAAAGCGCTCCCACTCGCGGCCCTGCACCAAAAAATACTCTTCCAGCATGGCCAGGCTGACCACCGGCGGGCCGGAGTTGCCGTTGGGCCGCAGTGCCAGATCAACCCGGAAGACAAACCCATCGTCGGTGGTGTCGCCAATCAGCGCATAAAGCCGTTTGGCCACAGCGCTGAAGTACTCATGTGCGCTGCCGCTGCGGCTGTTGCCGGCGTCCTCGTAGACGTAGATCAGGTCAATGTCGGACGACACATTGAGCTCACGCGCGCCCAGCTTGCCCATGCCGATGATCCAGAAATCGATCACCCGGCCCTGGCTGTCGATGGGCGGGCCGCTGCGCACATCTTCGTCAGTGCGGGCTGCGGCCAGCGCGATCTCCAGCGTGGCCTCGGCCAGGTGGGTCATGGCGCCAGTGATCTGGCCCAGTGTGGCGCCCTGCTCCACATCCAGCACCGCCAACCGCTCCAGCACCAACTGGCGCGCCACCCGCAACGCCGACACCAAAGGCCGGCCAGCGGCTTGCAGGTGCAAGACCAGCGCGCTGATGCTGCTGGCATCGGGCAAGCCGGCTGGCAACAGCAGCAAGTCATCGGCATAACGCCGGCGCACCCGTTGCACAAAGCGGCTGTGGGTGGCGCTGGCAGCCGGCGCGGCGGCGCCGATCATGTCTGCTGTGTGAAGGTCGGAACCCATGGGCGGCGGCGGGCTCAGGCTAGGACGAAGTGGCGCTGATCAACGCCACATGCCACCGCTTGTGCGGGCTGAAAATAGCCATCAGCACAGCGGGCCACCTGGCCATGCAAACATTGGCGCACCGGTTGCCAGATCGCCCACGCTGCGTGCTGGTGCTTGCTGCTCATCCCCATGTCCCTCTCATCATTGTTCGCTGCGCTGCGCGGCCTGCCAGCCAAGGCGGGCGCCTGATGTCATCCCGCTGGGGCGGGTGGCGGCTGGGGCGTGCGCTGCTGCGGCTTTCGGCGGGGCTGCTGGTGCTGGCCGCTGTGCTGTTGCTGGCGGCCTGGCTGGCGCTCCACTGGCTGATTCTGCCGCGTCTGGACGGTATGCGTCCGCGCATCGAGCTGCTGGCCAGCCGGGCGCTGGGCCATCCGGTGCAGATCGGCCGCATCGCCGTGCACAGCGCCGGTTGGGTGCCGGCCTTTGTGCTGCATGACGTGGTGCTGCGCGACGTGCGGGGCCGCGAGGCCTTGCATCTGCCACAGGTTTCAGCCGCGCTGGCGGTGCCGCAACTGCTGGCCGGCCGGCTGCGTTTTGCGCAACTGTTGATCGAAGACGCCAGGCTGGAGGTGCGGCGTGACGCCCAAGGCCGCCTGCACATTGCCGGCCTGGACATCGCCGGCCTGGCCACCGAGCCGTCAGACGCCGGGGTGGACGGCAGCGCCGCCGCCGACTGGCTGTTTGAGCAGCATGAGATCGTCATCCGTGGTGGCCTGCTGCGCTGGGTGGACGAGCAGCGCACTGCACCCGCGCTGCAATTGGCCGATGTGCTGCTGGTGCTGCGCAACAGCGGCCGCCACCACGATTTGCGGCTGGACGCCACCCCACCGGCCGACTGGGGCCTGCGCTTCTCGCTGCGCGCCCAGGCCAAAGGCCCGTTGCTGGCGCGTGCCGGTGACTGGCAGCGCTGGCAGGGCACGCTGTATGCCGACCTGCCGCGAGCCGATGTCAGCCAGCTGCGCCGCCATGTAGACCTGCCGGTGGATGTGCAGCAAGGCCAGGCCGCGCTGCGCGCCTGGGTGGACTGGGACCACGGCGTGCCGCTGGCGCTGACCCTGGACGCCGCGCTGCAAGGCGTGTCGGTGCGGCTGGCGCCGGGTCTTGAGCCGCTGGCCTTTCGCACGCTGGGCGGCCGTTTTGTGGCCCAGCGCAGCGCCAGCGGCATCAAGCTGGCGGTGCAGGGCCTGGCCTTTACCCGCGTCGATGGCCAGCCCTGGGCGCCCAGCCAACTGGCCCTGCAGTGGCGCCAGACCCAGGCGCTGACACTGGCCCAGGCCGGCACCAGCCAGCCGGTGACGGGCGGCGAGATCACAGCCGACCGGCTGGACCTGGCCGCGCTGGCCGCGCTGGCTGAGCGCCTGCCCATCGGTGCCGGGCTGCGCAACCTGCTCAAACAGCTGGACCCGGAGGGCACCGTGCGGCCGCTGCAGGCGCGCTGGGACGGCGCGCTGGACGCACCCGCCAGCTTTAGCGCCCAGGCCAAGGTGCAGGGCCTGGCCGTCCGCTCGGCGCCGTCGCCCGAGCCGGGTGGCATTGGCCGGCCCGGCTGGCGTGGGGCTGACCTGGACATCACGGTCAGCGACAGCGGTGGCCAGGCCCGGTTGAGCTTGCTGAACGGCGTGATCGACCTGCCCGGTGTGTTTGATGAATCCAGCGTGCCGCTGGCGCATTTCTCAAGCGATCTGCGCTGGCGCATCACAGCCGGCGGCGCAGCCAGCCCGGCGGCGGCGGCGGCGTCCGCCGCCAGTCAGGCGCCGCGCATCGAGCTGACACTGCAAAACACCCGCTTCGACAATGCCGACGTCACCGGCACCCTGGCCGCCACCTGGCACAGCGGTGCCGGCAGCGGCTTTGGCAAGGGTGGCCGCTGGCCCGGCCTGCTGCAGCTCAGCGGCAACCTGAGTGAAGCCCGCGCCACCCAGGTGGCGCGCTACCTGCCACTGGGCATTGGCCAGCACACCCGGGCCTGGGTGCAGCGGGCGGTGCAGGGTGGTGTGCTGCGCGATGTCACCTTGCGCGTCAAAGGCGACTTGTGGGATTTCCCGTATGTCAACCGGCGCGACGGGGAGTTCCGCATCGCCAGCCGGCTGCAGGATGTGACGCTGGCACCAGTGCCGTCGGTGCTGCCAGGCGGCACTGAGCCGGCTTGGCAGTCCCCCTGGCCGGCCATCAGCAACATCAGCGGTGCGCTGGTGTTCGAGCGCAATGCAATGGAATTTCACCAGGCCCGTGGCCAGCTGTGGGGGCTGGACTTGAGCGAGGTGCAGGGCCGCATCCGCGAGTTGTCGGACAAGGCCTTGCTGGAGCTGGATGGCCAGGTGCATGGCCCGGCGGCCGACCTGCTGCGCTACCTCAACACCACGCCGCTGGGCGGATGGACGGGTGACGCACTGGCCAGCGCCAGCGTGAGTGGTGCGGCCGACCTGAAGCTGCAGCTCAACATCCCGCTGGGCAGAATCGCCGACGCCCAAGTCAAAGCCACGGTGCAACTGGCCGGCAATGATTTGCGGCTGGCGCCCGACGGCCTGCTGCTGCCCAACGCGCGCGGCCGCGTCGAGGCCACCCACAAGGGGGTGCAGATCAGCGCGCTGCGCAGCCAGTTGGCCGGTGGTGAGGTGCAGATTGACGGCGGCAGCCAGGCCGACGGTGGCCTGCGCTTCAACCTGTCCGGCAGCGCCACGGCCGACGGCCTGCGCCACTGGGCCGACTTGGGGCCGCTGGCGCGGCTGGCGCAGCACCTGCAGGGCCACGCCAACTACCAGGCCCGGGTGGACCTGCACCCCGGCCAGCTGGACTGGCAGCTCAGCAGCGGCCTGACCGGCATGGCCATCAACCTGCCACCACCGCTGCGCAAGCTGGCTGACAGCAGCTTGCCGCTGCACCTGAGCGTGGGCGGCCAGCCCGAATGGCTGCGCCTGCAACTGGGCCTGCTGCAGGCCCAGTTGCAGCTGGACCGCGGCGCCAGCGGCCTGCGTGTATTGCGCAGCGCAGCCGCCTACAACAGCGCCCTGCCTGAGCCGGTGCCCGGTGGTCGCGCCGTGCTGGCGGTGGCGCAACTCGACGCCGACGCCTGGCAGCAGGCGCTGGGCCTGGCAGCCGCGCCCCTTGCCACGCTGGCAGCGGGCAGCACACCTGCGGCCACCAGCCCCAACCCGCAAGACGCCGGCTGGTTGCCGCAGGCGGTGCAGCTCACGACGCCCGAATTGGTGCTGGGTGGCCGCCGCCTCACCAGCGTCAACCTGGCGCTGCAGCGCCTCACGACCCCGGGTGACGAAGGCTGGCGGGTGCAAGGCAGCGCCGACCAGGCCGCCGGCACGCTGGACTACCGTGAGCCCCGCGTCGGCGGCCTGGGTGCCGGCCGCATCAAGGCCAGGCTGTCGCGCTTGTCGCTGCCACAGGCCGGCGCCGATGTGGTGACCGAATCAGTGGCCGGCCTGCTGGAGCGCAGCCGCGCCAGCGTGCCGGCGCTGGACATCGAGGTGCAAGACTTTGAGCTGCGTGGCCACAAGCTGGGCCACCTGACGGTGGAAGCGGTGAACCGGGTGGTGGACGGCCCTGCCGGCGTGGCCAGCGCGGCCACGGGCGATGAGCGCCGCAGTGAGTGGCTGCTGCAACGCCTTGGCCTGGAGAACGACGATGCCGACCTGACCGCCACCGGCCGCTGGCAGGCCCTGGCCGGCCAGGCGCCGCGCCGCATGGCGCTGGACTTCAGCCTCAACGTCAAACAAGGTGGTGCGCTGCTGCAGCGGCTGGGCCTGGGTGCCGGCTTGAAGGGCGCCAAAGGCATGCTGACCGGCAAGCTGGGCTGGGACGGCACACCACTGGCGTTTGATCTGCCCACGCTGGCGGGCACGCTGGGGCTCAACCTGACCAGCGGGCAATTTCTGGATGTGGACCCGGGCGCAGCGCGGCTGCTGGGTGTGCTCAGCCTGCAGGCCTTGCCACGCCGACTGATGCTGGACTTCAGCGATGTGCTGCGCACCGGCTTTGCCTTTGACAGCCTGACCGGCGACGTGCAGATCGAGCGTGGTGTGGCGCGCACCGACACCCTGCGCATCCGGGGCCCGCAAGCCACCCTGCTGATGGCGGGCCAGGCCGACATTGCGCGCGAGACGCAGGATTTGCATGTGGTGGCCGTGCCTGAGCTCAACACCGCCAGTGCGTCACTGGCCTATGCCGCCATCAACCCGGCCATCGGGCTGGGCGCGTTTGTCGGCCAGTGGCTGCTGCGAGAGCCACTGCGCCAGGTCAGCGCACGTGAGTTCCGCATCAGCGGCGGCTGGGACAACCCCAAGGTGGAGCGGTTGCAGCGGGGTTTGTTGACACCGCTGCCGGCGGCTGCAGTGGCCGGGGTGGACGCCGCGCCGGGCCGCGCGGCCACTGCAGCCAGCGCGGCCAGTGCGGCAAACCGCGCCGGGCCGGGCCACCCGGCGGCGTCCGAGCCATGATGTGGGCCTGGGCGGCTTGTCGCCCACCCCCTTGACCACCTTTGAGCGCCGCCATGCCCACCAGCCTCCACGTTGCCGCCCTGCAAATGGTCTCCACACCCGATGTGGCGCGCAACCTGGCGGCGGCCGGCCGGTTGATGGCGCAGGCGGCCGACGCCGGTGCGCGCCTGGTGGCGCTGCCCGAATACTTTTGCCTGCTGGGCCACAGTGACCGCGACAAACTGGCCATCGCCGAGGCCCCGGGTGACGGCCCGATCCAGGCCTTTCTGGCCGACGCTGCAGCACGGCTTGGCCTGTGGGTGGTAGGCGGCACACTGCCGCTGCGCACCGCAGACCCGCAACGTGTGCGCAACAGTTGCACCGTGTGGGCGCCCAGCGGCCAGCTGGCGGCGCGCTACGACAAGATCCACCTGTTTGGCTTTGACAACGGCCAGGAGCGCTATGACGAAGGCCGTGTGCTGGAGCCCGGCAGCAACCCGGTGGCGCTGGACATCGACGGCTGGCGTGTTGGCCTGTCGGTCTGCTACGACTTGCGCTTTCCCGAGCTGTACCGCCGCTTGATGCAGCCGCCGTGTGACCTGTTCCTGGTGCCATCGGCCTTTACCCACACCACCGGCCAGGCCCACTGGGAGCTGCTGCTGCGCACCCGCGCCGTGGAGAACCAGTGTTATGTGCTGGCACCGGCGCAAGGCGGCCTGCATGAAAACGGCCGCCGCACCTGGGGCCACAGCCTGTTGGCCGACCCCTGGGGTGCGGTGCTGGCGCAGCAGGACGAAGGCGAAGCGGTGGTGTCCGGTGTGCTGCAGGCCGCCCGCTTGGCCGCTGTGCGCCAGCAACTGCCAGCACTGGCACACCGGCGGCTGTAACCCGACGCACAGCGCCTGACAGGCGCACCACCGCCGGCCCAGGGTTGTTGCGCTGCGCTGCGGTCAGGCGGCTCTGCGACACTCACCATTTGTTACATCTACAGCCCACCATGCCGACCACCGCCGCGCTGCCCACCCCGCGTTTTGACACGTTTTACCGCCACGCTGAGCTGACCACCCTGCTGCAAGCCTACGTGGCCGCCAGGCCAGGCCTGGTGCAGTTGCGCTCCATCGGCACCAGCTTTGAAGGGCGTGACATCTGGCTGGTGGTGCTGACCAACATCAGCACCGGCGCCGACGTGGACAAGCCCGCGTTCTGGGTCGACGGCAACATCCACGCTGGTGAGCTGACCGCGTCCACCGCCTGCCTGTACTGGCTGCACCAACTGGTGCTGGGCCACGGCAGCGATGCCAACGTGACCCAGTTGCTGGACACCCGGGTCATCTACCTGTGCCCACGCCTGAACCCCGACGGTGCCGAGCTGGCGCTGGCCGACAAGCCGCGCTACATCCGCTCATCGACGCGCCAGTACCCGTTTGACGAGGTGCCCATTGAAGGCCTGACCGCCGAGGACATCGACGGTGATGGCCGTGTGCTGCACATGCGTGTGCCCGACCCGCACGGCACCTGGAAGTGCCACCCGCAAGATTCGCGGCTGATGATCCCGCGTGAGCCGGGTGAGTTTGGCGGCAACTACTGGCGCGTGATGCCCGAGGGCACGCTGGCCAACTACGACGGCCTGCAGGTCAAGGTCAACCCGGACCGCGAGGGGCTGGATTTGAACCGCAACTTCCCGTCGATGTGGCGGCAGGAGTTTGAGCAGACCGGCGCCGGCCCGTACCCGACGAGCGAGCCCGAGGTGCGGGCGATGGTGGACTTCTGTGTCAAGCACCCCAACATCGGCGCGGCGGTCAGCTTCCACACCCACTCGGGCGTCATCTTGCGGCCCATGGGCACCATGAGCGACGAGCAGATGACGCCGGAGGACTTGTGGATCATCAAACGCTTGTCGGCGCTGGGTGAAAAGCTCACCGGCTACCCGGCCATCAGCACTTACCACGGCTTCAAATACCACCCCAAAGAGGTGATCACCGGCACCCAGGACTGGCTGTATGAGCACCTGGGCGCGTTGTTCTGGACGGTGGAGATCTGGGCCCCCAACAAAGAGGCCGGCATCACCGACTACGACTACGTGCACTGGTACCGCGACCACCCGCCCGAGGACGACCTGAAGCTGATCCAGTGGAGCGACAAAGAGTGCAACGGCCTGGCCCATGTCGATTGGTACCCCTACCAGCACCCGCAGCTGGGCATGGTGGAGCTGGGCGGCTGGGACCGGTTGAACTACTGGCGCAACCCACCACCCCACCTGCGTGAGCGCGAAGCCGCCCGTTTCCCGGCCTGGTTGACGCAGATTGGCCTGAGTCTGCCCAAACTGGAGCTGCTGCGCGCCGAGGTGCGCGCGCTCGGTGGCGACACCTGGCGAATCCGGTTTGCGGTGGCCAATGCCGGTTACCTGCCGAGTTATGTGACCAAGCGTGCGCTGGAGCGCAAGACCGTGCGCGGTGTGGTGTTTGAGCTGCACCCTCCGGTGGGTGTGACATTGCAGACCGGCAAGCGCCGCATCGAGGGCGCGCAGCTGGAGGGCCACGGCCCGCAAAGCTCACTGCAGGCGTTTTTGCCCACCCGCCAGATCACTGCCGACCGCGCCGTGGCCGAGTGGGTGGTGATTGCCAAACGGGGCACCCGCATCGCCTTGACCGCCAGCGCTGACCGTGCCGGCACGGTGCGCACCGAGGTCACGCTGGATTGATCCGCGTCTGGCGGCGCCGCCAGGCCCAAGATGCAGGATGCAGTGGCCGGCCGCGCAATGCACCAAGCCACGCGCTTGCATGGTGTTAGCCCATTGCGCACGCTGGACGCTGGCACACGGCCCCGGCGAGTCCGCTGGGCCGTTCAAGCCGATGCCTGGTCCAGGTTCAGCCCGTCATTGGCGGCGTCCAGCGCACGCAGCAAGGCCTGCCGCAGGCGCTGCGGGTCTACCGGCTTGCTCAGGAAGTCGGTCATGCCGATGGCCTCGGCCTGGCTGCGCTCGCTGACCAGCGCGGCGGCGGTCAGCGCGATCACCGGCAGTTGCTGGCGGTTGTAGTGACGGCGCAGCTGGGCGGTGGCCTCAAAACCGCTCATGCCGGGCATTTGCAAGTCCATCAGCACGGCGTCAAAGTGGCGGCCGGCAGCGGCCTCACGCGCCACGGCGGCCAGCGCCTGGGCGCCGTCCGCCGCTTCGGTCACCTGCACGCCCCACTGCGCCAGCAAGGCACTGCCGATCAGCATGTTCACCACGTTGTCCTCGACCAGCAGCACACGGGCGCCGTGCAGGCGCTGGTCGCCCTCGGTCGGCACAGCACGGTCGGCCTGGGCCGGTGCATGGTGCAGCGGCGCCAGCGGCAGCTCGGCATGGAAGCAACTGCCCAGCCCGGCCTGGCTGCGCAGGCCCACACTGCCGCCCATCAATTGCGCCAGCTCGCGGCAGATGGACAGGCCCAGCCCGCTGCCGCCGTAGCGCCGGGTGGTGGACGTGTCGGCCTGGGTGAAGGGCTCAAACAGCCGGCGCTGGGTGGCCGCGTCAATGCCGGGGCCGGTGTCATGCACCTCCAGCCGCACCCGGTCAGGCTGGCCGGGCTGGCCGGGCTTGACCAGCACCACCAGGCGGATGCTGCCGCTGGCGGTGAACTTGAGCGCGTTGTGCAAGAAGTTGGCCACGATCTGGCGCACCCGCAGTGCGTCCCCACGCACCCAGGTGGGCAGGGCCGGGTCCAGCTGCATGGTCAAGTGCAGGCCGGCCGGCTCGGCCAGCGCGGCAAAGCCCAGTTGCAGTGAGCGCAGCAGCGCCAGCAGGTCAAACGGGGCGGTCTCCAGCACCAGTTTGCCGGCCTCGATCTTGGCCACGTCCAGGATGTCGGACACGGTGGCGCTCAACACCTCGGCGCTGTCGACGATCAGGTCCAGGTACTGCTGGCGCCGCAGCGTGTCCAGGCCATGCTGGCGCGCCAGCCTGGCCAGGCCCAGCACACCGTTCAGCGGGGTGCGGATCTCGTGGCTGGTATTGGCCAGGAATGCACTTTTGGCCTGGCTGGCGGCCTCGGCCGCATCACGGGCGCGGGCCAGGTCTTGCTCGGCCTGGCGGCTGCCGGTCACGTCTTCGGCAATCCAGATGGTGCCGCTGTTGGCGGGGTCGGCCGGATCAATGGCTTTGCCGCGCAGCCGCATCAAAAAATGGCTGCCGTCGCGGCGCAGCCCGGTGCGCTCCACGTCCACCGCCTCACCACGCAGCAAGGCCGGGCCCACCTCGCGGCTGAGGCCGTCGTAGTCGGCGTCGTTGGCCCACACAGCGCGGCCGGGCTGGCCCACCAGGGTGCCGTTGGGCCAGCCATACATGCGCTCAAACTGGGCGTTGGCCAGCACAAAGCGGCGGTCGCGGGTAAAGGCAATGCCCACCGACGCGTTGGCCAGGATGGCCTCACGCTCCAGCCGTATCCGTGTCGTCTCGGACATGTCGCGTCCGGTGAGCAGCAGGTAGCGCTCTCCGTCACTGTCAAACCGGGTGCCCGACAGCAGCAGGGGCACCACCCGGCCATGGCGGGTGACAAACTGCACCAGCCGGTCTTGCACCACCGTGTGCACCTCAATGGCCTGCAGCAGCTTGGCGCGGTCGGCCGGGTCAAACCACAGGCCTGAGGCCAGCGCTGGCCGGCCTTGCAGGTCGGCCGCGCTGTAGCCCAGCAAGCGCTCAAAGCTGTGGTTGACCATCACATGGCTGCCGCTGCGCAGGTTGCTGACGCTGATGGTGTCGGGGCTGAGCGAGACCACCCGGTCCAGCAGCGCTTGTGAGCGCGCCAGGGCCTGGCGCGCCAGGTGCTCGGTGGTCACCTCGCGTGCCACACCCCAGTAGCCCAGAAACTGGCCTTCTGAGCCCAGTTGCGGGTCGGCACTGCCCAGGAAATGGCGCACCAGGCCGTCCGCCTCTTGCCAGCAAAACGACAGGTCACGCAGCGGGCGGCGGGCGGCGGTATCGGCACGCAGGGCGTCCAGGCCGGCGCTGTCCAGGCCCAGCCGTGGCACATCCCACAGCAGGCCACCCAGCGGCACCGGCGCGGGCTCAAACAGGCCGTGTGCGCTGCGCCGCGAGATCTGGCGCAGCCGCAGGGTGGCGTCGGTCTCCCAGTAGGCACTGGTGGCCATGCCCAGCAGGGCGCTGAAGCGCTGCTCACGGGCCTCGGCGGCCTGCAGGTGTTGCTGCAGCAGGCGGGCGATGATGCGGCCGATCAACGCCCCCAGCACTACCGCGGCGCCGTGGGCCAGCAGGCGGCGCAGCAGTGGCGCGGTGCCGATGGGTTGTGGCAACCAGCCGATGGCCTCGGCCGCGCCCAGGCCGGCCACCAGCACCAGCGCCAGGCCAAGCACCGCTGGGCCCAGGCGGCGTGAACCCAAGGCCTGGGCCAGCACCACCAACAGGCTGAAGAACAGCAGGCCGGGTGTCTGCAAACCCCAGCCGCTGGCCCAGCCGGACAGCCCACCCAGCGCCAGCGCGCCCACCACCATCGGCCCCAGCGCACGGCCGGCGTGGGCCGGCGACAAGCGCAGGCCCAGCAGGCTGAGTGCCAGCAGCGCCGCATAGCCCAGCAGGATGCTGCCGCGCATGGCCGGCAGCGGCGGCAGGGCCAGCGCCAGCACGATGGCCAGGGTGCACAGCACCGCCAGCATGATGAACAAGGCGCGCAGCACGCTGTGCTGCATGGCCTGGTGCAGGGCGTGTGAGGGCAGCGGGGTCGGATCGGGGTGGTGCACGGCAGGTCTGGCAAGGCGACGGATCAGCGGCGCAGTGTCGCTGGGTCAGCGCACGGCAAAGTGCGGTGGTGCGGTGTGTTGGCAGCGCTGTTCTGGGCAGCACGCCAGAGGCTGCAGCGCGCAGCGCCCTGCGGTGGCGGCCAGCGCCTGCGCAGGCACCCGGCCGGCTGGCGTGCCGGCCACGCGGTCAACGGCGGGCCGCCTGCAGGGCCAGCCGGGTGGCTTGCGCCACCCCACGTGCCGCGCTGGCAAAGTCGGCCGCCGCCGACGCATACAGCACCGCGCGCGAGCTGCTGACGATGATCGGGCCGCTGGTATTGGCGCTGGTATCCGCGCTGGTGTTGGCATTGACACCAGCGCCGGCGCCCGCGCTGCCAGCCCCCGCCACGCTGCCGCGCCAACCGGCGTGCACGGTGGCCTGCGCATCCCCACCCTGCGCCCCCACCCCCGGGATCAGCAGCGGCAGTGTGGGTGCCAGTGCGCGCACGCGGTTGATCTCGGCCGGGTAGGTGGCGCCTACCACCAGGCCCAGCCGGCCGCAGCGGTTCCACGGCCCGGCGGCCAGCTTGGCGATGTGCTCAAACAGCAGGTCACCGGGGGCATCGGCCGGGCTGCCGGGCGCAGCTGCCAGGCGCTGCGATTGCAGATCACTGCCACCCGGATTGCTGGTGCGGCACAGCAGGAACAAGCCCTTGCCGTCGTAGGCCAGATAGGGCTCGATGGAGTCAAAACCCATCAACGGCGACAGCGTCACCGCGTCGGCCTGGTAGCGCTCAAAGGCCTCCACCGCGTACTGCTGGGCGGTGCTGCCGATGTCGCCGCGTTTGGCGTCCAGGATCACCGGCACGCCGGGTGCCACGCGGTGGATGTGGGCGATCAAGCGCTCCAGTTGGTGCTCGGCCCGGTGCGCAGCAAAGTAGGCAATCTGCGGCTTGAAGGCGATCACCTGGTCGGCGGTGGCGTCAACAATGGCCGCGCAAAAATCAAACATGCGGCGGGCGTCACCCTGCCACGGGGCGGGGAACTTGGCCGGCTCCGGGTCCAGGCCCACACACAGCATGGACTGGTTGGCGGCCTCGGCGGCCAGCAGTTGAGTGATGAAGGATGTGGCCATCTGCCCGCCGCCGCTTCAGGCCTGGCGCGCCAGTGCGCCGGCCAGGCCGGTGTAACTGGCCGGGCTCATGGCCAGCAGCCTGGCCTTGTCGGCATCGGGCAGGGCCAGGGCGGCCACAAAGCCCAGCATCAAGTCGCGCGTCATCGGCTGGCCACGGGTGAACTGCTTCAACTGCTCATACGGCTCGGGCAGGCCGTGGCGGCGCATCACCGTTTGCACCGCTTCGGCCAACACCTCCCAGGCGCCGTCCAGGTCGTCGGCCAGCGCGGCGGTATTGGTCTCCAGCTTGTCCAGGCCTTTGGCCAGGCTGTCCAGCCCCAGCACCGCATAACCCAGCGCCACACCCATGTTGCGCAGCACGGTGCTGTCGGTCAGGTCACGCTGCCAGCGGCTGATGGGCAGCTTTTGGCTCAGGTGCGTGAGCAGCGCGTTCGCCAGGCCAAAGTTGCCCTCGGCGTTCTCAAAGTCGATCGGGTTGACCTTGTGTGGCATGGTGCTGCTGCCCACCTCACCGGGTTTGAGGCGCTGCTTGAAGTAGCCCAGGCTGATGTAGCCCCACACGTCGCGGCTCCAGTCGATCAGGATGGTGTTGCAGCGGGTGATGGCGTCAAACAGCTCGGCCATCGCATCGTGCGGCTCGATCTGGGTGGTGTGGGGGTTGAAAGTCAGGCCCAGGAGATGCTCCACCACGTTGCGGCTGAAGGCCGGCCAGTCAAATTCAGGGTAGGCGGCCAGGTGGGCGTTGTAGTTGCCCACCGCGCCGTTCATCTTGGCCAGCAGCTTGACGCTGGCAATGCGGTCTCGCGCAGTGGCCAGCCGGGCCACCACATTGGCCACCTCCTTGCCCACGGTGGTGGGCGTTGCGGTCTGGCCGTGGGTGCGGCTGAGCATGGGCAAGTCGGCCATGGCCAGCGCCATGCTGCGCAGCTTGGCCAGGATTTTGTCGATGGCCGGCAGCAGCACCTGCTCACGGGCGGTTTTCAGCATCAGCGCGTGGCTGGTGTTGTTGATGTCCTCGCTGGTGCAGGCAAAGTGGATGAACTCGGCCGCCGCCTCCAGCTCAGGATGGCCTTGGAGGCGGGACTTGAGCCAATATTCCACCGCCTTGACATCGTGGTTGGTGGTGCGCTCGATGTCTTTGATGGCCTGCGCGTCGGCCTCGGCAAAACGCAGCACGAGGGAGCGCAGATAACCGCGTGAGGCCTCGGGCAGCGGCGCCAGCTCGGCAAAGCCGGCGTCGGTGAGGGCGATGAACCACTCCACCTCCACCTGCACGCGGCGGTGCATCAGGCCAAACTCGCTGAGCAAGGGGCGCAGGGCGGCCACACGCGGGGCGTAGCGGCCGTCCAGTGGCGACAGGGCAGACAGGGCGGACAAGGTCATGGCGTGCGGTGTTGGCGTGCTGTGTTGGCGTGCGGGTGGTGGCGTGCGGGGCTTGGGTGCGCCAGTGCCATCAAGGGCTTGCCTGACGGGCGGCAACAGCGCCTTTGGGCGGCGCCGCTGGTGCGGCAGGGTGTGGCGACAAGGCCTGAGGACAACGGCAAGCGCCGATTTTAAAGGGCCGGTCCGGCGCTGTTGGCAGCAGCCTGGCCGCCCCTGTCCGGCGCCAGCCGGGCCGGGCCACTGCGCCACTGCGATGGATCACCCCGCACCACCACCTGCATCGCCTGCAAGCGCAGGCGGGCGCTGTGCATCTGCGCAAACGGGCGGTACAGGCCAAATGTCAGCAGTATCCACAGGGTGTTGCGCCCGGCCATGGCCACCAGCGCCCAGGGGTCCAGCTGGCTGTCAAAACGCATGCGGGCCGAGCGGGTGTGGCCCCACACCAGGTTCTGCAAGCCAGCCACCGCCAGCGCCACCAGCAGCACCAGCACGGCAGCCAGCAGCAGCACGGCAGCCAGCAGCAGCAGCACAAAGCCCAGTGCGCCGATGTGGCTGCTGGCAAATGTGCCGGCAAACATGCTGGCCAATGCGCGGCCAGAACCACCTGCAGCAGTGCCGCCGGCCCAGCCGCGCAGGCCAAGGCTGGGTGGTGCCGTGGCAGCCACCAGCCCCAACAACAGCCCCAGCAGCGCCAGCACCGCCAGGCCGACCAGGCCAAGCGTCAGCGCCAGCCGGTAGAACGCGGCGGTGGGGGCGGTCATGTGGCTGTGCTCGTCGGCAAACCAGCAGTGGGCTTGGCGGTAGCGTGCGCTGCGCGCCAGCGTCAGCGGCAGCATGGCCAGCATGGCCAGCATGGCCAAGCCGCTGAGCAGGTAGACCGGCAGCAGCCCGGCGCCGCCTGGCCGGCCTGGCGGCGTGGGCACGGAGGACAACACCAGCAGCAGCGCAGCCGGCAGCCACTGCGGCAGCAATGCCCGGTAGGCACCCGCCACGTCACCATCAAAACGCAGGCGCAGACCGCGCCAACTGGTCTGGGCCAGTTGGTGGCGCAGCGTGGCCCACCACAGCAGCGGCCACAGCGTGGCCAGCAGCACACCCGCCACCGCAGCGGCGGCTGAGGCAAAACGCAGATGGCTGGCCGGTGGCAGGGCCATGACCAGCGCCAGCAGCGCCGCAACCACCACGGCCGCAGCACCCGGCGCCCAGGCCACACTGGCGTGGAAGCACAGCGCATGGCCGTCCACCCGGGTGTTGGCATACAGGTAGCGCAGCCGCCGTGCCCTGGCAAATGGCGAGTACAAGCCCAGCGTGAGCAGCAGGCGCAACAGGTTGCCGGCCCAGACCGCAAAGTAGGCAGCGCCATGCCCGGTAAAGCGGATTTGCAGCACCTGGCGGTCGTCGTCCAGGCCAGGAGGGGCAGTGGCGGCCAGGTGGCGGCGGTGCAAGGGTGGTGGGATCACGCGCTTGGCTTCCGGTTCGGCACCATCCGCGCAGTGCGGGCTGGCAGCAGTGTGGCGGCAACAGCGTGCGCCCCATCACGTTGGAGTTTAGGGCAAGGCCTGCACCGTGCGCCCCCCCCAAGGTCGCGCGTGTGCGGCCGGCCCGGCTTGAAGGCTTGCTGAAGGGCGGCTGTGGCAGCATGGCCCGCGCCGCCTCCTGCCCGCCGCCCCCTTGCCTCCGCCCACCCCCCCCCAGCCATGCCCAACCGCCCCAGTTTTTTCCCGCGTTTGGCCGTGGATGCTGGCACCAACGTTTGGGACTGGGCCTTGCTGCCGTTGGTCCTGGCGCTGTTGGTGGCACTGGGTTTCGGGGCGTCGCAGATGGCACGGCCCTACCAGCTGGGCGATGTGCTGCCGGTCACGTTGGACGCCGCGCAACTGCCCTACTACCTGCTGCGCACGCTGTTGCGCATGCTGGCTGCACTGGTCTGCTCGCTGGTTTTCGCAGCGGGTTTTGCGGTGTTGGCCAGCAAATCCAAAGTGGCTGAGCGCCTGCTGGTGCCGCTGCTCGACATCCTGCAGTCCATCCCCATCCTGGGCTTTTTGTCCATCACCGTCACCGGCTTCATCGCGCTGTTCCCGGGCAGCCTGCTGGGGGTGGAGTGCGCTGCCATCTTTGCCATCTTCACCTCGCAGGCCTGGAACATGGCGTTCAGCCTGTACCAGTCCTTGCGCAATCTGCCGCCCGAGCTGGTGGAGGCAACACGGGTGTTCCAGCTCTCGGGCTGGCAGCGCTTCTGGCGCCTGGAGTTGCCGTTTGCGATGCCGGGCCTGCTGTGGAACATGATGATGTCGATGTCGGGCGGTTGGTTTTTTGTGGTCGCGTCCGAGGCCATTTCGGTGTCCAACCAGAGCATCCGGCTGCCCGGCATCGGCTCGTACATCGCGCTGGCCATCGAGGCGCGTGATTTGCACGCCATCGGCCTGGCCATTGGCGCGATGGCGCTGGGCCTCGTGCTGGTGGACCAGTTGTTGTTCCGTCCGCTGGTGGCCTGGGGCCAGAAGTTCAAGTTCGAGGAAGACGGCGCGTCCGAGCCAGCCCGCTCGTGGCTGCTGGCCTGGCTGCGCCGCACCCGGGGGGTGCGCAGCACGGCGGCCTGGCTGGCGCAGCCGCTGCTGCGCAGCCTGGGGCTTTTTCGGCTGCGCTTTGACGGCACATCCCTGCGCGCCCGGCCGCGCCCACCAGTGCCATTGCTGGGCCGGCTGTACAGCGTGCTGCTGGCGCTGGCCGCGCTGCTGGCTGCGGCCTGGTTGCTGCGCTTTGTGCACACCGAAGTGGGTTGGGCCGAGGTGGGCCAGGTGTTGGTGCTGGGCCTGATCACCGGCGCCCGGGTGCTGGTGCTGATTGCGCTGGCCGCGCTGCTGTGGGTGCCGGTGGGCGTGTGGGTGGGGCTGAACCCGCGCTGGGCCGGCCGGCTGCAGGCGCTGGCGCAGGTGATGGCGGCGTTCCCGGCCAACCTGCTGTTCCCGGTGGCCGTGGTGTTGATCGTGCGTTGGCAGCTCAACCCGTCGATCTGGCTGTCGCCGCTGATGATCTTCGGCACCCAGTGGTACATCCTGTTCAACGTGATTGCCGGTGCGTCCGCCATCCCCACCGAGTTGCGATTTGCCGCCGGCAACCTGGGCCTGCGCGGCTGGCTGCGCTGGCGGCGCTATTTGTTGCCGGCGGTGTTCCCCAGTTTTGTCACCGGCGCCATCACCGCCAGCGGTGGCTCGTGGAATGCCAGCATCGTGGCCGAGATCGTCACCTGGGGCCCCACCACGCTGCAGGCCCCGGGCCTGGGCAGCTACATCGCCCGCATGACGGCGGTGGGCGACTTCCCACGCATCGCACTGGGCATTGGCGTGATGTGTGTGTTTGTGATGGCGCTCAACCACTGTGTCTGGCGCCCGTTGTACCGGCTGGCTGAAGGCCGGATGTCGTTTTGATGGCACTGCAGCCCATGCCCGAAACCCGCACCGATGGCCCCATCCTGCAACTCAGCGGCGTGGCCAAGCATTTCAAATCGGCCGACGGCCATGACCGCACCGTGCTGGACGGGGTGGATGTGACGCTGCGCGCCGGCGAGATCGTGGCGCTGCTGGGCGCGTCCGGCTCAGGCAAGAGCACCTTGCTGCGCATCATGGCCGGGCTGATCCCGGCCGACGCCGGCAGCGTGCTGTACAACGGCCAGCCGCTGTACGGCCCGGCGCGGGGCATCGGCATGGTGTTCCAGAGTTTTGCGCTGTTCCCGTGGTTGAACGTGCAGCAAAACGTCGAACTGGGGTTGGAGGCACTGGGCGTGGCGCCGGCAGAACGCAGCCAGCGCGCCGAGGCGGCCATTGCACTGATCGGCCTGAGCGGCTTTGAGGGCGCGCTGCCGCGTGAGTTGTCCGGCGGCATGCGCCAGCGTGTGGGCATTGCCCGCGCGCTGGTCACCCGGCCCGATGTGCTGCTGATGGACGAAGCCTTCTCGGCGCTGGACGTGTTGACCGGTGAGCGCCTGCGCGACGACATCCTGGCACTGTGGCAGACCCCAGCCATGCCCACCCGCGCGATGCTGGTGATCTCGCACAACATCGAAGAGGCGGTGTTGATGGCCGACCGGGTGCTGGTATTTGCCAGTGACCCCGGCCGGGTGCAGCAGGAGTTGCTGGTGGCCCTGCCGCGCCCGCGCGACCCCGACAGTGACGCCGTGCGCGCGCTGGTGGACACGGTGTACGCGCTGATGACCCACCGCCCGCTGCGCGCCGCCCGGCTGGCCGAGGCTGCCGCCGGCCTGCCCACTGGCGCTGCTGCCCAGGCCGTGCCCGGCAGCCCGCCAGGCCCCGCCACCGCCACCGGCAGCCCTGCTGCCGCCATCGCCCTGACCCCCACCAGCCGCACCGTGCTGGCCGAGCGCCTGCCCGAGGCCGATGTCTCTCGCATGGACGGCCTGCTGGAGCTGCTGGCCGAGCCGCCCTTCAACGGCCGCGCCGACCTGCCACAGCTGGTGGCCGAATCCGGCCTGAGCGACGCCACCCTGCTGCCGGTGGCGCATGCGGTGGCGCTGCTGGGCCTGGCGCAGCTGGAATCGGGGGATTTGCAGCTCAGCCCGCTGGGCCAGCGCTATGTGGCGGCCCACCACGCGCTGCGCCAGCAGCTTTTTGGCCAGCAACTGCTGGCCCATGTGGCGCTGGCCGCCTACATCCGCAGCCGGTTGGAGCAGGCCAGCGGAGGCCAGTTGCCCGACAAACCGTTTTTGCGCCTGCTGGCTGACCCCCTGGGCGACCGCGAGGGCAGCCGTGTGCTGCACACCCTGATCGACTGGGCGCGCCACGGTGAGGTGTTTGAGTACAACGGCACAACCCGGCAGTTCAGCCTGCCCGAGGACGAGGACGACGATGAGCTACCTGCCTGACCGCACCGACCCCGCCGATCCCTCCGATCACGCCCAGCAAGCCGGCCGCGTGACACTGCGCGAGATCACGGCCGACAGCGTGCTCAGCGTGCTCAAGCTGCAGGTGCAGGACGCCCAGAAAGGCTTGGTGGCCAGCAACGCGGTCTCCCTGGCCCAGGCGTTGTTTGCGCCCGAAGCCTGGTACCGCGCCGTCTACCTGGACAACACCGTGGCCGGCTTTGTGATGCTGCAGGATGAATCGCTGCGCGCGCTGCCGCCACCCAAGCCGGGGTTGAGCGTCTGGCGCCTGATGGTGGACGCACGGTTTCAGGGCCAGGGCGTGGGCCGCAGCGCGCTGCAGTTGGTGATTGCGCAGGTGCGTGCGCGCCAGGTCGTCGACGTGTTGACGTTGTCGTTTGTGCCCGGGCCTGGCAGCCCGGAGCCGTTTTACCGCCTACTCGGCTTTGTGCCCACTGGCCGTCTGCTGGGGCAGGAGGTGGAACTGGCGCTGCCGTTGTGGCCTGACCCACCACCGGGACCGGTGGCTGGTCAACCGATCGACTCGACCTGACGCGATTGCTGGTAGGCACTGCCAAAGCGGTTGGCCAGAAAGGCCGGCAGCGCCACCTGTTCCTGGCGGATAAAGCCACTTCGCGGCAGCGCACCGGTGCGGAACAAATCCACCGCCGCGCAGATGCCGGCGGCGGTGGTGATCTGGATGGCCGAGAGCGGCGCGGTCTCGCTGCGGTCGGCAAAAATCTTGCGTGCAAACACTTCTTGCATCAGTTGGCCGGCGCGCAGGCCGCTGACGGTGACAAACACCAGCACAACATCCTGCATGGTGCCGGGCACACTTTTGCGCAGGATGTCTTTCAGCAACTCGGGGTTGTCCTTGAGCTGCAGGTCTTCCAGCAGCATCTTCATCAGCGCCTGGTGGCCGGGGTAGCGCACACTTTTGTAGTCCAGCGTGCGCACCCGGCCGGCCAGCGTGGCGCACAGCGTGCCCAGGCCACCCGAGGTGTTGAAGGCCTCGTACTCGGTGCCGTCGAGTGAAAAATGCTCCAGGCCCTCCAGCGGCAGCAAGTCCAGGCGCTGGCCGTCGCGGATGGCCTCGCAGGGGTGGCAGTACTCGTTGATCAGGCCGTCCACGCTCCAGGTCAGGTTGTATTTCAGCGCGTTGGTCGGGAAGGCCGGCAACGCACCCACCCGCATCTTGACGTCATGCAGCACCTCAAAGCGCTGCGCCAGGTGGTGGGCCACGATGCCGATGAAACCCGGCGCCAGCCCGCACTGCGGCATGAAGGCGGTGGTGGCACCCTGGGCCAACTGCTGGATAGCCTGGGTGGCGGCCACGTCTTCGGTCAGATCGAAATAGTGGCAGCCGGCGGCACGGGCGGTGGTGGCGGTGGCCACCGCCAGGTGGTAGGGCAGCGCGTTGACCATGATCTGCTGGCCGGCTGTGCTTGCATCTCCGGGCGCTGCGGCCCGCAGCGCAGCCAGCAGCGCGGCACTGTCTTCGGTGTCCACTTGCAGGGTCTGGATGCCCAGCGCAGCGCCGCCGGGCTTGAGGCGGGCCAGTGCTGCCGCGCTGCGGTCCATCACCGTCACCCGGTAGTCCCCACTGCCGGCCAGCAGGTGGGCGATGGTGTGGCCGATGTGGCCGGCGCCCAGCAGTGCGATGGGGGTGGGGTGCTGGGCTGTGGGCTGGGTGTTGGGCGGCATCGTGGGCTCCCGGGACAAGGTGAACGGGTGAGGGTCAGCGTGCGGGTTGGACGGCCGCAGTGTGCGGCGCCCGACCGGTGATTGAACGCCGGATGTCGGCCAAACAAGCCGACATTTCGGGTCCAGGCTGGGGCACAGCCGCACCAACGTGCGGCAGCGGCACGGGGTGGTGGCGCATGGCCGACACACAGCTTCACAAATCCGTTGCGTTTGGCTGACACAGGCCCGGCGCAGTGCCAAGCCGTCATGGTGGACCTTGAAAATGACCGCTTCCGCCGCTTCGATCAACTTGACTGGAAAGCCCCGACATGCCTTACAACCGACCGTTCCGTGCGTCCCAAATCGTCCGCGCCATCGCCGTGGTGTTGGCCAGTGCCAGTGCCAGCGTGGCGTTTGCCCAAGCCACCGCAGACGGCGCTGACACCCCGCGTCCGACCGATGACGGCGTGCGCATCGGCACCATCACCATCACCGGCAAGGGCGACCGCCTGGGCGCCGGCCAGATGCTGAAAGAAGACGCCGTCAAAGGCCGCAGTACCGTCACGCGCGCCGCGACCGAGAAAGACCGCGCCACCGGCAACGCCTACCAGGCGCTGGCCCTGCTGCCCGGTGTCAACACCTACAGCCATGACGCCACCGGCCTGTTTGGCGGCGGCATCACGGTGCGCGGCTTTGGCGCTGACCAACTGGGTGTCACCATCAACGGCGTGCCGGTCAATGACTCGGGCAGCTACTCGGTGTTTCCGCAGGAATACGCTGACCAGGAAAACCTCTGCACCCAGAGCATTGCCCAGGGCAACCCCGACATCGAGTCGCCCCACGTGGGCGCCACCGGCGGCAGCATCAACATCACCACCTGTGACCCGGAGGACAAGATGCGTTTGCGCCTGGCCCAGACGGTGGGCGGGCTGGGCCTGTCACGCACGTTTTTGCGGGCCGACAGCGGCCGCTTTGCCGATGGCAAGGCCAAAGTGTTCTTGAGCGTCTCGCACACCCAGGCCGACAAGTGGAAGGGTGAGGGCGGCGCCAAGCGTGACCACGTGGATGCAGCCTTCTCGCTCGACCCGTCGGACAGCGTGCGCATCGTCGGGTCGGTGCTGTACAACCGGGCGGTCAACAACAATTTTCTGGCCATCAGCCAGGCGCAGTTGGCTGCCAATGGCTACGGGTACGACTACGCGTCCAAGTTTCAGGGCCACCTGACGCCGGCTAACGGCACGGCGCAAAAAGAGGCGGCCATCACCCCGGCCTACTACGGCCTGTCGCTCAACCCGTTCGAGAACGCGATTGCGTCGGTGTCGGCATCGGTGCGCTTGGCCGAGGCAACCTACATCAAGGTGCAGCCCTACTTCTGGTACGGCTACGGCACCGGCGGCACCCAGCAGCGCGCGCAGTCCGAAACCGGTTTCTTGAACACCACCACCAACAAGGTCACCGGTGCCACGGACCTGAACGGCGACGGAGACACGCTGGACACGGTGATCGTGGCCAACAGCAGCGTTACCCGCACCCAGCGCCCCGGCATCATTGGTGAGCTGAGCCATGTGGTGGGCGCCCACCAGCTCAAGTTTGGCCTGTGGTACGAGCGCGCCCAACACCGTCAGACCGGCCCGGCCGTGGGCGTGGACGCCAACGGCAACCCGACCGACGTGTGGTTGCGCAACGGCCAACTCCGCCGTCCGGACGGCACGCCGTTTGAGTCTCGCGACTGGCTGACCGTGAGCCCGGCCTACCAGGCCTACGTGGCCGACACCATCAGCGTGATGGGCGACAAGGGTGTGGTGCAGTTGGGCCTGCGCACACCGTACGTCACGCGCAAGTTCACCAACCACGCCAGCGAGGCGGGTGGCAATTCGCTGAACAGTTACGCCATCGAAAAGTCGTTCTCCGACGTGCTGCCGCAAGTGGGCCTGCGCTACAACCTGAGCAAAGAGCAGCAGGTGTTTGCCAACATCGGCAAGAACTTCCGCGCACCGCCCAACTTTGCGTTTGCACCCACAGGGTCCAACGTGCAGATGGTGGGGGGTGTGGCCACACTGGTGGGCGCGGTGGTGGCTGAAACCGCCGTGGCCACCGATGTGGGGTTCCGCTACCAGGGCAGCGAGATCACCCTGTCGGCTACCGCCTTCCATGTGGATTTCAAGAACCGCCAAGCCAACTCGTTTGACCCGGTGCAGCTCAAGAGCATCTACACCAATGCCGGTGCCACCAAGAAACAAGGCTTGGAGTTTGAAGCCGGCAGCCCGGTGTGGAATGGCTTCACCGCCTACGCATCCCTCACGTTGCAAAAAGAAACCGTCAAGGACGACCTGACGGTGCTGGCCGCCAGCTCGGGCACCACGCCGGTCAAGCTGGCCACGTCGGGCAAGCAGTTCACGCTGACCCCCAACACGCTGGTGGGCACGGCGGTGCAGTACAGCGCCGGCCCGCTGTACGCGCGGGTCAAGGTCAAGTACACCGGCAAGCAGTACGCCACGCTGATGAACGATGAAGTGGCACCGGCCTACACCACTGGTGACCTGGATGTGGGCTACAAGCTGGCCGATATGGGCGCACTCAAGAGCCCGCTGCTGCGCGCCAACATCAGCAACATCGGCAATGCGCGTTACCGCAATCCCAGCTCGGGCACCTCACTCACCAGCGTGGCTGTGGGCACGCGGCCGGCTGACGTGGTCACCTACTACCTGGGCGCACCGCGTTTGTTCTCGCTGACGCTTAGCGCTGACTTCCAGTAAGCCCGGCACGCGCCGCCAGGCGCATGGGTTGGCGGTGCCAAAGCGGTGTGCAGCCTCCGGGCCTCACACCGCTTTTTGCTGGTCGTTTGGCGTGGCCTGCAGGCCATGCGCCGCCGCCCAAGCCAGCAACTGTTGTCGCGCATGCGCGCGCTGCACAGCGGGCAAAAACGACGCCTCCGCCGCGTCCAGCCCCATCTGCAGCAAGTCACCCCAACCAAAACCGGCCTGCACCAGGCGCGCGGCCTCGGTGCTGTGGTCCACCCGGGACATCAGCTGGTTGTCGGTGTGGAAGGACAAGCTCACCCCCGCCCGCCACAGCGCGTGGATGGGGTGCAGCGCGATGGACGCGGCAGCGCCGGTGTGCAGGTTGCTGGTGGGGCAGATTTCCAGGTGCACCCCGCGCTGGTGCAGCTCGGCCAGCACGGCGGCGGCCCGGGCCGCATCGGCCTGTGTGGCAAGGCCCGGCCCAGCGATCAAATCCACCAGGCGCACGCCGTGGCCGATGCGCTGGGCGCCCAGCCGGGCGGCCTCCAGCACGCGCTCACCGGCATCGGCCTCACCGGCATGCAGGGTCAGGCCCAGGCCGGCGTCGCGCACCCGGTGCAGCAGCGCGGCGTGCCGGCTGGCCGGCCAACCGGCCTCCGGACCGGCCAGATCGAAGCCCACCACCCGGGCCTGCTGGCCGGGCACGCCGGACAGCGGCAGCGCAAACCAGCGCAGCGCCAGCTCAGCGGCGCGCTCAATTTGGGCGTCACTCTCCTGCCGCATCGCGCAGACGATCAGGCCGCAGGGCAGCACGCTGCGCGACAAGCCGGCCAGCAGCGCCGCCACCGCCGCGTCACCGCCGACGCCGTACGGCTCAAACAGCAGCGGCGCGATGCGGAACTCGGCCAGCACGCAGCCGTCGACGCGCGCGTCCTCGGCGGCTTCAAACGCCACCCGCGCCAGCGCTTCGGGTGTGGCCATGGCGGCCACGGTGAGCGCAAAGCCACGCAAGTACGCCTCCAGCGACCCGGCGTGGGCGCAGGCATCAAACCAGGCCGCCAGGCTGGCCTCGTTGTCGGCCGGGGCGGGCAGGCCGCGCGCCTGCAGCAAGGCCAACAACGTGGCGACGCGCAGGCCGCCGTCCAGGTGCTCATGCAGCAGCACCTTGGGCAGCTGCCGGGCGCGCTGCAGCAGCGCGTCCGGCAGCCCATCTGAATGCTCGTCTGGCAGCGCGTCTGACTGCCCGTCTGACTGCCCGTCTTGCAGCCCGTCTGGCAGCCCGTCTGGCAGGGTTGGCGGCTGCGGCGGGCTGGCGCCGTGTGGCTCGGCTGGCAGGGCGTGATGGCGCATCACACGATGCTACAGGCCCGCCGCGTTGTGGCTTGGGCCAGGCAAGCCCCAGGCGGCGGGCGGCTTGAGTCTTGCTATCCTGACCATCACCCGCTGTCCGCCACGCCCACCCCACGGAGACACCAAGACCATGAAATACGCTGTGCTGGCCACCACTTGCCTGAGCTTTGGCTTGACTGTTCTTGGCACCGGCGCCCGGGCTGAGCCGGCCGTGATCTACGACATGGGTGGCAAGTTTGACAAGTCCTTCAACGAGGCCGCGCACAACGGCGCCGAGCGCTGGAAGAAGGAGACCGGCAAGCCCTACCTCGACTTCGAGATTGCCAACGAGGCCCAGCGTGAGCAAGCCATGCGGCGCATGGCCGACAAAGGCGCCTCTCCGGTGATCGGGGTGGGCTTTGGCCAGGGCTCGACGATGGAGAAAGTAGCCAAGGATTTCCCCAAGCTGCAGTTCGCCATCATCGATTCGGTGGTCAAGCTGCCCAACGTCGAATCGGTGGTGTTCAAGGAGCAGGAGGGCAGTTTTTTGGTCGGCATGATGGCCGCGATGGCCAGCAAGACGGGCAAGGTGGGCTTCATCGGCGGCATGGACATCCCGCTGATCCGGCGCTTCCAGTGCGGTTATGAGCAGGGCGCCAAATACGCCAACCCCACGGTGGGCGTGACCGCCAACATGACCGGCACCACCCCCGCCGCCTGGAATGACCCGACCCGCGGCAGCGAGCTGGCCAAGGCCCAGTTTGCCAAGGGTGTGGACGTGATTTTTGCCGCCGCTGGGGGCACCGGTGTGGGCGTCTACCAGGCCACCAAGGACGCCGGCAAACTGGCGATTGGCGTGGACAGCAACCAGAACCACCTGCACCCCGGCACCATGCTCACCAGCATGGTCAAGCGGGTGGATGTGGCGGTTTACAACCTGGCCAAAAAGACCAACCCGGGCGTCACCACCCTGGGCTTGAAGGAAGGCGGCGTGGACTATGCGCTGGACCAGTACAACGCGAGTCTGGTGCCCGCCGCGATGAAGACCAAGGTGGACGTGGCCAAGGCCGACATCATTGCCGGCAAGATCAAGGTGGCCGACTACATGGCCGACAACGCGTGCAAATACTGAAGCGGCTGTGACAGCGATCTGATGCTGCCAACCCCTGCCGGCGCCCGCGCTGCAGCGAGGGCGCCGGCCGTCCTGATGCAGGCCATCAGCAAGCGCTTTGGCGCGGTGCAGGCCAACCGCGAGGTCAACCTGACGGTGGCAGCCGGCACGGCGCATGGCATCGTGGGTGAAAACGGCGCTGGCAAAAGCACGCTGATGGCCATCCTGTACGGCTTTTATCAAGCCGACAGCGGCAGCATCCAAATTGAGGGCCGCCCCGCCAGCATCACCGGCTCGGCCTTGGCTATCGCGCTGGGCATCGGCATGGTGCACCAGCACTTCATGCTGGTCGATCCGCTGCCAGCGCTGGACAACATCATGCTGGGGGCGGAGCCGCATTGGCGCTTGAGGCCCGCCCGCGCCCAGGTGCGCGCTGCGCTGCAGACCTTGATGGACGACACCGGCTTGCAGGTGCGGCTGGACACCGCGGTGGAGGATTTGCCAGTGGGCGAGCGCCAGCGGCTGGAGATCCTCAAAGCCCTGTACCGTGGCGCGCGCATCCTGATCCTGGACGAGCCCACCGCCGTGCTGACGCCGCAAGAAACGGCGCAGTTGTTTGTCACCCTGCGCCGCCTGCGCGACGCCGGCACCACCTTGCTGCTGATCAGCCACAAGCTCAAGGAGATCATGGCCTTGTGCGACGCGGTGACCGTGCTGCGCGCCGGTGCGGTGGTGTTTGACGGGCCGATCAAAGACTGCAGCCTGGACCAGTTGGCCCAGGCCATGGTGGGCCGGCGTGTCAACCTGGGCCGCGCGGTGCTGGCGGGTGACCTGCCGCAAACCCCAGGCGCCACCCTGCTGGCCGTGCGTGATTTGCAGTGGCGCGACAGCCTGGGTGTGCAGCGCCTGGACAGCGTGTCGCTCACGTTGTGTGCTGGCGAGATTGTGGGCATTGCCGGCGTGTCGGGCAACGGCCAGAGTGAGCTGCTGCAGATGTTGTCCGGTATGGCAACGCCGCTAGCCGGCACCATGACGCTGGGCCGGCACGCCTTTACCGCCAGCCGCTGGTTAGACCCGTCTGCCGCCCGCGCGGCCGGGTTGGCCCATGTGCCCGAAGACCGCCACCGCTGCGGCATGGTGCTGGCGTTTGCGGCCTGGGAGACCGCCGTGCTGGGCTATGAGCGCAGTGCACGCTTCGCCAGCGCCTGGGGCTGGCTGAAGCGCGCCACCATGCGCAGCCGCACCGCGCAAATGATGGACGCCTACGACGTGCGGCCCCGCAATACCGACCTGCTGGCGTCCAAATTCTCCGGCGGCAACCAACAAAAACTGGTGCTGGCGCGTGAGGCCCTGGCGGCCGAGGTGCCGCCCACCATCCTGCTGGTGGGCCAGCCCACACGCGGGGTGGACATCGGCGCCATTGAGTTCATCCACGGCCGCCTGCGCGCCATGCGTGATGCGGGTGGTGCGGTGCTGGTGGTGTCGTCCGAACTGGATGAAATCCTGGCCCTGGCCGACCGCGTGCTGGTGATGGACCGAGGCCGCATTGCCGGTGAACTGGCGATTGCCGATTGCACCGAGGCCGCACTGGGGCGGCTGATGGCGGGTGCGCAAGAGGAGAAAACGGTTTGAGCCGCCCGCTGGAGCTGCCCCGCTGGATCGACATTGCGGTGCTGCCGCTGGTCAACCTGGCGATGGCGCTGGCGGTGGCTGCGGTGGTGGTGGCGGGCATCGGCTTGTCGCCGGTGCAGGTGCTCACCGTGCTGGTCAAGGGCGCGTTTGGCAGCGCGGCGGGCCTCAGCTACACGCTGTATTACGCCACCACGTTCATCTTCACCGGGCTGGCGGTGGCGGTGGCTTTGCACGGTGGGCTGTTCAACATCGGCGGTGAGGGCCAGGCCATGATGGGCGGCTTGGGCTGCTCGGTGGTGGCGTTGGGGCTGGGTCAGCATCTATCCGCCATCGTGCTGCTGCCGCTGATGGTGTTGGCCGCAGCGGCCACTGGCGCGGTCTGGGCGGCCGTGCCGGCGGCGCTGCAGGCCTGGCGCGGCAGCCACATCGTCATCACCACCATCATGTTCAATTTCATCGCGTCGGCGCTGCTGGCCTACCTGCTGCTCAACGTGCTCAAAGCACCCGGCAGCATGACGGTGGAGACCGGGCCTTTCCCCGACGCGGCGCGTATGCCCGGGGTGCACCAGGCGCTGGGCTGGTTCGGTATTGGATGGCCACGCACACCGCTCAACCTGAGCGTGCTGCTGGCGCTGCTGGCGGCTGTGCTGGTGTATCTGTTCTTGTGGCGCTCGCGGGCGGGTTATGCGTTGCGCGCAGTGGGGTTTTCGCCCGACGCCGCGCACTACGGTGGCATCCGGCCGCGTGGGCAAATCATGCGGGGCATGGTGATCTCGGGTGCGCTGGCCGGGCTGGTGGGCATCAATGAGCTGGCCGGTGTGCAGCACCGGCTGCTGCTGGACTATGTGATGGGCGCCGGCTTCACCGGCATTGCGGTGTCGCTGATCGGCCGCAACCACCCGGTGGGCATCGTGTTGGCGTCGGTGTTGTTTGGCGCGCTGTACCAGGGCGGCGCCGAGCTGGCGTTTGAGATTCCCGGCTTCAGCCGCGACATGGTGACCACGCTGCAAGGCCTGATCGTGTTGTTCTCGGGTGCCATGGCGCAGGTGGCCGCGCCCACCCTGGCGCGGGTCTACGGCTGGCTGGCGCCCAAGCCCGCAGCAGCCGTGGTGGCCGGGGCCGGCCATGGATGAAGCGCTGATCGGCGGCCTGCTGGCGTCCACGCTGCGGGTGTCCACACCGCTGATCCTGGGCGCGCTGGCAGCAGTGCTGAGTGAGCGCTCAGGCGTCATCGACCTGGGGCTGGAGGGCAAGATGCTGCTGTCCGCCTTTGCCGCCGGTGCGGTGGGTGCCTTCACCGGCTCATTGCCGCTGGCGCTGCTGGCCGCGCTGCTGGTGGGCGTGGCCTTGTCGATGGTGCATGGGTATGCCTGCGTCAGCCACAGCGGTGACCAGGTGGTGCTGGGCATGGCGTTGTCGATGATTGCGGCCGGCCTGTCCATCGTGCTGGGCATTGCCTGGTTCAAGCAGGGCGGCCAGACCCCACCCTTGCCCGATGCCGTGCGGCTGACACCACTCTTCACCGGCTTGTCAGCATCACTGCAGGGTGTGCCGGTCATCGGCCCGGTGATCGGCGCCGGCCTGCTGGGCCACAACGGCCTGGTGTATGCCGCGCTGGCGCTGGTGCCCGCCGTGTGGTGGTTGTTGTACCGCACCCGCCTTGGCCTGCGCCTGCGCGCCACCGGCGAGAACCCGGCCATGGTGGACGCGGCAGGCCTGTCGGTCAAAGGCCTGCGCTACGCTGCGCTGGCCGGCAACGGGGTGCTGTGCGCGTTGGCTGGCAGTTATCTGGTGCTGGCACAAAACGCCAACTTTGTGCCCAACATGACGGCCGGGCGCGGCTACATGGCGCTGGCGGCGATGATTTTTGGCAAGTGGCATCCGGTGGGCGCGTTGTGGGCCTGTCTGCTGTTTGGCTTCCTGGATGCCGTGGCCATCCGGCTGCAGGGCGTGATCCTGCCGGCCGCGCTGGGCGGTGGCGCGGTGCCGGTGCAGGCGATCCAGGCCCTGCCGTATGTGATGACGGTGGTGCTGCTGGCCGGTTTCATCGGCCGGGCGCGTGCCCCGGCCGCGCTGGGTGTGCCGTACTTGAAGGAGCGTTGAATGGATCAGCAGCCCAGCACCGACACCGACACCGACACCGACACCCACACCAGCAGCGGCACGGCCGACGCCAGCGTTGACGAACCCATCTGGCAGCGCCTGCTGGCCGCAGCCCGTGCGGCCCGCGCCCGTGCCTACGCCCCCTATTCCAACTTTGCCGTGGGCGCTGCGCTGCTGGACGAGCAGGGCCGCATCCACGCCGGCTGCAATGTCGAAAACGCCGCCTACCCCCAAGGCCAGTGCGCTGAGGCCACGGCCATCGGCCACCTGGTGCTGGCCGGCGGCACACGCATCCTGGCGGCAGTGGTGGTGGGCGTGGTTGCGGGTGTGGAAAACGCGGCCGTCACCCCCTGCGGCGGCTGCCGCCAGCGCCTGCGTGAATTTGCCGCCCCTGACACCCCCATCTGGGCCGCTGACCTGCACAGCGTGCGGGGCCGGTTCACACTCGGGGGCTTGTTGCCCCACAGCTTTGGCCCCGGCCACCTCAGCCCATGAACACCTTGTCGCCCCAAGCCCTGCAAGCCGCTATCGCCCGCAGCGTGGAGCGCATCCACACGCTGGCCCCTGGCCACGCACCCCGCCTGGCCATCGTGCTGGGTTCGGGTTGGGACGGCATTGCCGACCTGGTCACCGCTGCGGTGGACATCCCGTATGCCGACCTGCCGGCCTTCCCGGTGCTGGGTGTGGCCGGCCACGCCGGCAGCCTGCGGCTGGGCCTGATCGGCAACAAGCCGGTGGTGCTGCTGCGTGGCCGCAAACATGCGTATGAAACCGGTGACGCCGCCGGCATGAAAGGCGCCATCCGCACCCTGGGGGCAATCGGCTGCAGCACCGTGCTGCTGACCAACGCGGCCGGCAGCCTGGAGCCGCACATGCCACCCGGCTCGCTGATGCTGATCTGCGACCACCTCAACATCACCCAGCGCACCCCGCTGCACGATGAACCCGGCGCCAGCCGTTTCATCGATATGGGCAAGGCGTATGACGCCACCCTGCGCGACCAGGCGGCGGCCGCTGCGGCCGAAGCCGGCATCGAGCTGCACGAGGGCATCTACGCCTGGGTGCTGGGGCCGCAATTCGAGACCCCGGCCGAGATCCGCATGCTGCGGCTGCTGGGCGCGCAGGCCGTGGGCATGAGCACCGTGCCCGAGACCATCCTGGCGCGCCATGCCGGCCTCAAGGTGCTGGGCCTGTCCATGCTCACCAACATGGGCGCCGGCATGGCCAGCGAGACCCTCAGCCACGCCCACACCCTGCACAGCGCCAAAACCACCGCTGCGCTGGCCGCCAGGCTGTTGGCCGCGGTGGTGCCGGCGTTGGGGGTTTGAGATGCGCAGCGCTGCCAGCGTTGCCGCCATCACGCTGCTGCTGCTCGTCGCCTGCAGCACCCCACCCACGGCCCGCCCACCGCTGCACCTGACCATCCTGCACACCAATGACCACCACGGCCGCTTCTGGACCAATGCCGACGGTGAAGGCGGCCTGGCCGCCCGCAAGACACTGATCGACGCGGTGCGTGCCGAGGTGGCCGCCGCCGGTGGCCAGACCCTGCTGCTGGACGGTGGCGACGTGAACACCGGTGTGCCCGAGAGTGACCTGCAAGACGCCGAGCCTGATTTCAAGGGCATGAACCAGATCGGCTACGACGCGATGGCGGTGGGCAACCACGAGTTTGACAAGCCACCTGCGGTGCTGGCCAGGCAGCGCGGCTGGCTCAACTTCCCGATGCTGGCGGCCAACATCTACCGCGCTGACGGCAGCCGCCTGTTTGAGCCCTACCGCATCTTTGAGCGGGCGGGCTACAAGATCGCGGTACTGGGCCTGACCACCGACGACACCAACAAGATGGTGCTGCCCGACAACATCCTGGGGCTTGACATCCGCCGCCCCATCCCCGAGGCAGCAGCCCTGCTGCCACAACTGCGCGCCCAAGCCGACATGGTGATTGCCGCCACCCACATGGGCCACTACCCCGACGCCAACCGGGGTGTCAACGCCCCCGGTGATGTGGAGATGGCGCGTGCGGTGGCCGGGCTGGACCTGGTGGTGGGCGGCCACAGCCAGAACCCGGTGTGCATGCTGGCCGAGAACCAGCGCAACGAGGCCTATGTGCCCGGCACCGCCTGCGCACCCGACCGGCAGAACGGCACCTGGATCGTGCAGGCCCACGAGTGGGGCAAATACGTGGGCCGGGCCGACTTTGTGATCGAGGCCGGCAAGGTCAACCTGCTGCGCTACCAGTTGCTGCCGGTCAACCTCAAAACCACCGCCGCCGATGGCAAGAAGGGCGCGGCCTACACCGCGCCCATTGCCCAGGCGCCGGCGCTGCGCGACTTCTTGCAGCCCTTCCAGCAGGCCGGCCAGAGCAAGCTCAACGTGCCGGTGGGCAGCGCGGATGGTGTGCTGGACGGTGACCGCGCCCGGGTGCGCCTGCAGCCCACCAACCTGGGCCATTTGATCGCCCGCGCCATGATGGAGCGCACCGGTGCCGACCTGGCGCTGATCAACGCCGGCGGGGTGCGGGATTCATTGCCGGCCGGCGCCATCAGCTACCGCGATGTGCTCAAGGTGCAGCCCTTCGCCAACACCGTGGGTGTGGTCACCCTCAGCGGCACTGCGCTGCTGGCCTGGCTGCAAGCCGCCGCCAAGATGACGCCCGGCTCGGGTGGTTACCCCCAGACTGCCAACCTGCAACTGCGTATCGAGGCCGGTGTGCTGCAGCAGGCCCGTGTGGGTGGCCAGCCGATTGACCCCCAGCGCCGCTACCGCCTGGCCATCAACAACTTCACGGCAATAGGCGGCGATGGTTACCCCAAGCTGCACGGCCACCCCGGCTACATCGACACCGGCTTCAACGATGCCGACGTGCTGCGCGCCTACCTGGCCGCACGCAGCCCCATCAGAATTGCCGACTACGCACCCGGCACCGCGGCGGACCGCCGTTGATGGCTGCTGCTTGCGGATTGCTGCTGAGCCACGATGACCACTGACCTGATCCATACCGCCCACATCGCGCTCGCCTGTCTGGACCTGACCAGCTTGAACGACGCCGACGACGCTGCCGCGATCAACGCCCTGGCCGCCCGCGCGCTAGGCCCCGCCGGGTCACCAGCCGCACTGTGTGTCTGGCCCCGGTTTGTGGCACAGGCCAGGGCGCTGGTGCCGGGCCACATCCACATTGCGGCGGTGGCCAACTTCCCCGGCGGGGGCCTGGACTTGGCGGCCGTGGCGCTGGCCGACGCCCACGCCATCGTCAAGGCCGGCGGTGACGAGATTGACCTGGTGCTGCCCTGGCGCGCCCTGCAGGGTGGTGACGCGGCTGACTTGCGCGCCATTGCCAGCTTGCTGGCCGCCGTGCGCCATGCATGCACCGGCAAGACCCTCAAGCTGATCATCGAATCGGGTGAGCTGGCGGCGCCCGCGCTGATCCAGCAGGCCTGCCAGATCGGGCTGGACGCGGGGGTGGATTTCTTGAAAACCAGCACCGGCAAAACCCCCAACGGCGCCACACCCGCCGCCGCGCGGCTGATGCTGCAGGCCATCGCCGCCCACCCGCGTGGCGCGGCGGTGGGCTTCAAGGCCTCGGGCGGCATCCGTACCGTGGCCGATGCCGCGATCTACATCACGCTGGTGCGCGAGACCCTGGGTGAGGCCGCGCTCACGCCACAGCGCCTGCGCTTTGGTGCCAGCGGCTTGCTGGCTGACCTTGAAGCCGTGCTGCTGGCCCACGGCCCGGGCAATACCGCTGCGGTTGGCAGTTATTGAGCAACGGCGCCAACACCATGCCCGACGTGACCGGCACTGACTGCCGGGATGCCTTGCCGCCCGGCTGAGCCTGCGCGTTTGCGCCCGCTTTTGACAACCCGCCCACCCGCCCATGCTGCCCGCTGAAATCATCCGCACCAAGCGTGACCGGCAGGTGCTGAGCACGCCGCAAATCGAGGCCTTTGTGCTGGGCCTGGTGGACGACAGCTGGAGCGAGGGCCAGGTGGCCGCACTGGCCATGGCCATCCTGCTCAACGGCATGGGCCGGGATGAATGTGTGGCGCTGACGCGGGCCATGACGCACTCCGGCCATGTGCATGACTGGCGGGCTGCAAACCTGCCCGGCCCGGTGCTGGACAAACACTCCACCGGTGGTGTGGGCGACAAGGTGAGCCTGCTGCTGGCGCCTGTCGTGGCGGCCTGTGGTGGGGTGGTGCCGATGGTCAGCGGCCGGGGCCTGGGCCACACCGGTGGCACGCTGGACAAGCTGCAGGCCTTGCCGGGCTACACCACCACACCAACACCTGATCACCTGCTGCAGGTGCTGCGCCAGGCCGGCTGCGCCATCATCGGCCAGAGCGCTGATCTGGCACCGGCTGACCGGCGGCTGTACGCCATCCGCGATGTCACCGCCACGGTCGAATCGATCCCGCTCATCACCGCCAGCATCCTGAGCAAAAAACTTGCCGCCGGGCTGCAAGGCCTGGTGCTGGATGTCAAGCGGGGCAATGGCGCTTTCATGGCCAACCTGGATGATGCGCGCACGCTGGCCCG
>JANPOW010000338.1:0-9641 GCA_031428185.1 Betaproteobacteria bacterium
ATGGCGGGCCAGTTGGCGCCGTCGGGTCTGAGTTCACCCTGCTCGATCAGCCAGCGGCCCACCGACTTGTAGGGCTGGTCGTTGTGCCCGGCATAGGCCACCCGCACGGTGCGTTGCCGCCCATCGGGCTCGCTGATGTGCAGCCGGCCCGAGCCCTGGATCTGCAGCACCAGCACATCCAGCGCGCTGGCCACAAACGCGATCTCCTGGCCGCGCAGCGCGGCGGCGGCTGCGGGCAATTGGTCGAGTTGCTGGCGGGTCCAGTAGGGCCGGCGCTGCGCCAGATCGGCTGGCGGGCGGTGCAGCGGCACGTTGAAACCCAGCCGGGGCCGGCGGCTGGCGGCCACCAGCGGCTCAAAGTAGCCGGTGGCCAGGCCCTGGTCCTGGCCGTCCAGCGCTTCGACGCGGTAGGGCTGCAGCTCGCGTTGCAAAAAATCGCGGGCAAAACCGTCGTCGGGTGGGTAGAAGGCGGCGGCGCGGGCGCACACGGCGGCCCAGCCGGGGGCCGGTTTGGCGCAGCCGGCACGCAGTGCGGGCCACAGCTCGGCGCTGCGGTCGGCTTGCCAGCCGGGCAGGTCATCCCAGGCCACCGGCACCCAGCGGGCGCGGGGGCGCAGCAGGGCCGGGCCGGTGGTGGTGGGTGGCGGGGCTGCGGCTGCGGCTGCGGCCGATGGACCCAGCGGCGGTGCCACCGGTACACCGCTGGCGGCGGGGGCGGCCGGTGCGGGCAGCGGCGGCGCCACGGCGCAGCCAGTCAAGCCGCCAACCAAGCCGCCAACCAGGCCGCCAGCCAGGCCGACCAGGGTGGCCAGCGCTGCGCTGGCAGCGGCGCGTCGGCAGGCGCGTCGGGATAATCGGTGCATGTGGCTGATTTTGCTGGAAGCGTTTGGCGCGATGCTGGTGCTGGTGGCCATCGTCTGGTGGACGATGTTTGCGGGCCGCCGGGGGGGTGAGCGGGCTGACGATGCGGCGGACCGGACGGACCGGACGGACCGGACGGATCCGCCGCACTGATCCGCCGTACCGGCCCGCCGCACGGCCACACCGCACTGCCACACCGCCCAAACCCACCGCCCAAACCCGCCGCCAGCACAGGGCGGCCCGGCTGCGGCTCAGGCGGCCAGCCCCGCCCCCACCAGCATGGCCCTGGCCCGGTCTGCCGCACCACGCGGCACCCGGCCGGTCAAGGCCAGTGCCGCGCCACCCGCCAACATCGCCGCAAACGCTGCCTGCACTTGGGCTGCGCTGACGGCCTGCATGCGTGCCAGGCTGGCATCACGCGGCCGCAGCCGGCCCAGCACCAGCAGATCGAGTGCGGCTTCTTCCAGCCGGCGGCCGGGTTTCTCCAGCCCACGCAGCCGGCGCACCAACAGTTGGTTGCGGGCGCGCTCCAGGTCGATGGGCGCCACCGCGTCGGCCTGGGCGCGCAGCAACCCCAGCAGCGCAGCCAGGCATTCATCGAGTTGCGCGGCTGAGGTGGATGCCTCGATCACAAATTGCCCGGCGCTGTCGATCACATCGGCCGAGCAGGCGGCAAAGTAGACCAACCCGCGCTGCTCACGCAGTTGCTGCATCAGCGGTGAACTCATGCCCTCGCCCAGCAGCGCGGCGGCCACTGCGGCGGCCGGGTCGTCCGCCTGCAGCGGCGCGATGGGCAGGCCCAGCACCAGATGGGTCTGGCTGCTGCCGGCCTGGGCGCGGGTGCGCAGGCCGCCCAGCCAGGGTGGGGCGGTCAATGTGTTTTCGTCGCCACGCGGCAGGGCGCCAAAGCAGGCTTGGGCCTCGCGCTGGATTTGTTCGGGGTCGATCGCACCGGCGGCGGCCACCACCACATTGGCGCCGGTGTAGTGCTGCTGCACATGGGCCACCAGGTCGGCGCGCTTGAAGCGCTGGATGTTGGCGCGGCTGCCGATCACCGGCTGCGCCAGTGGGTGTTGGCCATAACTGGCCCTGTCCAGCAGCTTGAAGGCGGCCGACATCGGGTCGTCCTCGTCCTCGGCCAGCTCATGCAGCAACACCGCCCGCTCGTGTTCAAACTGGTCTTCAGGAAAGGTGGCGTGCTGCACCAAGTCCCCCAGCATCTGCACAAACAGCGGGGCGTGCTGGCCCAGGCCACGCATGTGGAAGGCGGTGTGGTCCTTGTCGGTGTGGGCATTGACCTCGGCGCCCAGGCGCTCGGCGTCCAGGTTCAGGCGCTGGGCATCGCGCGTGGTGGTGCCTTTGAACACCATGTGCTCGATGACATGGCCAATGCCGTTCAGGCGCCGCCGCTCATGCCCACTGCCGCAGCGCACAAACACGCTGACATTGGCGGTTTGCAGCTGGGGCAGCGGCAGGGTGAGCACCCGCACGCCGTTGGCCAGGGTGATGCTGGTGGGCTCGTTGGCTTGGGGTGTGCTGTTGCGCGCTTGCATCAGCCCATGTTAGGCGGGCTGCTGCAGCGCACCAAACGTGTCCATCCAGCGCCGGTGGTTGGTGGTCTCGTGCGGCGTGCGCACAAACGCCAAGCCAGGCCGATCGCCGAGGAATTTGACAGTGCTGGCACGGCGCTAAATCCGTGCGTGGTGCCTGTCACGGCGCACGGCGGGCGCTCAGGCAGCCGCTGAGGCAGCCGCTCAGGCAGGCAGCACAAAGCTGCGTGGCTGCTGGCGCAAGCGGCGCCACAGCGCGGCGTTGAGGCGGCGCCGGTCCAGCAGCGTGATGCCGCGCGAGCGCATGGCCAGCGCCAGCGCCAGCGCAAAGCTCACACCCAGGTTGAGCACCCCGGTGACCAGCAGCCCGGCCACACACCACCAGAAAGCGGGTGTGTGCAGCGTGGCCCAGCCCAGGGTGCTTGCGGCCGCGGCCAACTGCCCGGTGGACAGGGTGATGTGCCGCACCTCGATGGGCAGGCCGCCAAACGCCAGCAGCACCGGCACCAGCCCCAGCAGCAGGCCCAACACCGTGTTGGACGCCAGGCCCGAGATATTGGCCCGCCACCAGCGCGCCCAACGCTGCGCGCGCGCCGCACCCAGCCGCGCCACGATGGCCGGGTTGTGCGCCAGCGCGCTGCCCAGCCGGTGGTAGACAAACCAGTTCTCCACCCAGCCGGCGGCCAGGCTGCTGGCAAACAGCAGCACGCCGGTGAAGGCGGCAAACAGCGCGGTGGGCCCCAGCAGGGTGAGGCTGTGCAGCACGTGCTCGGCGTCCCGCACGCCCACCAGCGGCGCGCTGTACAGCCACCAGGCCAGGCCTTGCACCAGCAGCACCACCGGGATCACCAGGGCCAGGTTGCCCACGATGCCGGCAAATTGCGAGCGCACCAGGTGGGTGACTTCGTCCACAAAGCCCTCCACCACCGCTTGTTCGGGGTCGGTGTGTGCGGCCTGGCCGGCCGGGCCGGCGGCGGCAGGATCGGGCGCCACGCCGTGCAGCGCGGCCAGCTTCTGGGCCATCGCCGGGGCGGTCATGGCGGGCTGTTTGGTGGCCACGGTCCAGTGCAGCAGGTGCACGATCAAAAAGCTGATGGCGTAGTTGAGGCCGGCGGCAACGCCGCTCCAGAACGGTGCCAGGCCGTAACTGGCGGCAAACGCCAGCAGGCCGAACTTGGCAAAGGTGGTGCCGCCAATCACAGCCCCACCACCGGCGGCCTGGCGCAGCATGGCGCGGTACTCGGGCCAGTCGCGGGTGATGTAGTGCTCACCGGTTTCGGCATGGCGCTCAGCCACCTTGCGCGCCAGCAATGAATACTGGCGTGACAGCAGCGCGCCCAGGCGCCGCCGGGCGCGTGAGAGTTGCACCAGTTGCACCAGCAAATCCTGCAGCGCACGTTGGGGTTGATCGGCCAGCAGCACGTCCAGCACCGCCTCCAGCCGCAGCGTGCGCTCACGCAACTGGTCCACCTCAAACACGATGTTGACCGACACACCGTGCTCCTCCAAATGGATGTGCACACTGTCGGCGGCACTGCGGCAGCGCTGCAGCAGGGCGCGCAGATAGGTGGCCTGCTGGGCCACACGGGCGGCGGCGTTGTGCTGGGCATCGGCGGGCAGCGGGCCGGTGACGCTGTCTTGCAACGCGGTGGCCAGGGCTTCGGCCACCCGCACCAGTTGCTCAAACGGCCGGTCGGCCAGCAACTCGGCGCTCATGCGGCGGCGCAGGGTGGGCGCAAAGGCGGCGGCGCGGATGGCGCTGACCAGCCAGGTCATGGCCTGCAGCAGCGGTGTGCGCCAGTCGTCCACGCTGCCGGCGGCGGGCTGGCCCGCCTGGCTGGTTGTGGGCTTGGTTGTGGTGGTGTTTGCGGTGCTGGTTGTGGTGCTGGTTGTGGCACTGGTTGTGGCGCTGGCCGCAACGCCGGCAGCCTGGCCTGCATCGGCAGCCGGCGGCCCAAGCCGGGCCGCCGACAGCAGCGCCGCCAGCCGGGCCAGCGTGTCGGCGTCTATTGCCGCCAACCAGGCGGCGTCGCCGTCGTCAGTGAACAGCAACTGGAACAGCGCGGCCAGGTCGTCGGTGTCGGGTGTGCCGGGCAGCAGGCGCAGGCCCACCCGCTCCAGCAGCTCACCCAGCAGATCCCGCCTGGCGGTGAAGCCGCTGTCGGCAAACAGCGACGCCATGTCGGTCTCGCGCCAGAAGCGGCCCAGCAGCGCCACCACCCGCACACGCGGTTCGGGGTTGCGCTCCAGCATGTTGAGCAGGTGCTTGAGGCGCAGCACCGGGCGTGGGGTGTCGCCGCTGGCCACCTCCACCGGGCCGTGGCGTAGCCACTGCACCAGGCGCACGGCCCACAGGTGGCGCTCAGGCCGTGGCGCACGCGGGTCAGCGGCGTTCAGCAGCGCCGTTAGGTCCCAGGTGGCGGCGGCCCGTCGCAGAGCCATCAGTGCAGCGACGCGGCATCCACCAGCGCAAATTCGGCCACTGGAGATTCAAACCACCGCGCGTCCTCGGTGATGCCGATGAACAGGCCGTGCATCGAGCCCTGCGCGGTGCTGATCTGCGCCCAACTGCTGTATTCAAACTGCTCACCGGGCTTGAGCAGGGGCTGGTGCCCCATCAGACCCAGGCCACGCACCTGCTGCACGCCGCCCCGGTGGTCGTTGATGAACCAGTGGCGGGCAATCAGCTGTGCCGCCACCGCGCCGCTGTTGCGGATGGTCACGGTGTAGGCAAAGGCGTACAGCTGCTGGGCCGCATCGGTCTGCTCGGGCAGCGGCCGCACCACCACGCTGGTGCTGAACTGGGCCAGGGCGGTGGCTGGGGTGGAGGCCGGAGTGGGGGCTGAGCTCATGCGGCATTCTAGGAAGGCTGCGAAACTGCCACGCAGCGCCGGGCCAGCGGGCTGGTGCACACCGGAGCACACCATGGCCATCTTTGAGCTGCGCACCTACACCGTCATCGTCGGCAAGCTGGCCGACGTGGTGGGCCTGTACAAAACCGAGGGCTGGCCGGCGCTGGCCAAACACCCACCCAAGCTGGTGGGTTATTTCACCGGCGACATCGGCGCCCTCAACCAGTTGGTGCACCTGTGGAAGTTTGACGACGACGCCGACCGCCGTGCCTTTTGGGCCGCTGTGTTTGCCGACCCGGCCTTCATGGCCTTTGCCAAGCAACTGCGGCCGCTGCTGGCGGCGCAGGAGAACAAGCTGTTGCTGGCCGCGCCGTGGGGGCCTGTGGTTTGAGGTGGGCTGGCGATTCGGGCGCGCCACCAAGCCTGGCTCCGGCAACGGTGTAGCCGCCAACCGCCGCGTGGCGTGCGGCATCAACCCCGCAAGGGTTGACGCGCCGGTCTGCCAATCGCCGCGCCCGGGTTGAAACACCCAACACTGAACATCCGGCGGGCGCAGCCCGTCAGTCTGGTCATCCCCACCCGGAGCGATGACCATGACGACAACCCCCCACGCCCCGCTGCAGGCCCGCTGCTGGCCCACCGCCTTGTTTGCGCTGGCGGCCTACGCCGGCTTGTGCCTGGTGTCCGTGGCCTGGCTCACCGATTGGGGCCAGCACGGCCCGGCCTTTGCACGGGACGACGGCCGGGTGCAGGCACTCACGGTGGGTGTAGCGCTGGCGGGCGGCCTGCTTGTCTGGCTGCTGCGTGACCGCGCCATGCACGCGGTGTTGCGCCTGCTGGCCCGGTGGGCCGGGCACAGCCGGCGCAGGCGCGCCGTGAGCGGGGCCGCGCTGGTGGTGGGTGTCGTGTTGGCCGTGGGTGCCTTGCACTGGGCGCACAAGCTGGATCAGGTGCCCGGGCTGCCCGCAGCGGCGCGGCCGGCGGCAGCGGCGCTGTCCAGGCTGGCGATTGAAAAAACCACGTTTGGCAAATCCACGTTTGACAAGACCGCGCTGCTGCCGATCAGCCCGTCCTTCACGGTGGAGCTGCTGCGCCTGCCGGCCTGCCTGCTGCTGGCCTGGTGCCTGTACCGCTGGCAGCACGCCGGCCTGTCGCTGCGCCAGCACCTGCTGCTGGGCGCGGCGGTGGTCGCCACGCTGGGCCTGGGGCTATGGGCCACGCAGGACAAAGGCCCGATGCTGGTGATTGCGCTGGCGGTGGTGGTGTTGATGGCCGGCGTGGCCCGGTCGCTGCTGCCGCAGCACCTGCGCCTGGGTTGGGCCGGTGCCGGCGTGGCGCTGGCGGTGGCCGCCGCAGGCGTGGCCACCCTGCTGCTGGTGCTGCCCGCGCTGGCCCCGGCTGACCGCCTCAGCGCCTGGCGCACGCCCTACGCCAGCCGGCTGGACTACCTGGCCCAGATCACCTGGTTTTTGCAGGCCGCTGGGCCGAGCGGGTTTGGCCTTGACCACACGCCGTGGTGCGGCCACACCGGCGCGCTGGTGGGCCGCTGCCTGGGCATGCCCAAAGAGACCCAGAGCGACTACACCCTGGCCGCGCTGGCCGGCCTGTGGGGGCCTGCTGGCGCCACTGCGGTGGCGGCAATCAGTGCGCTGTGGCTGCTGGCGCTGCTGCGCCTGGCCGCGCTGGCACCGCAGCCGCGCCACGGCATCGACGCCGCCAGCCTGGCCGCCAGCGCTGGCGGCTTGTACGGGCTGTTGCTTGTGGCGCAGTTGCTGGTCACCTGTCTGGGCAACGTCGGCCTGCTGCCCTTGACCGGGGTGACCTTTCCGTTGGTGTCCTGGGGCAGGGCGTCGCTGGTCAGCGCCACGCTGGCCGTGGCGCTGGTGCTGCCCTGTGTCCGTGCCTCTGCCGGTGCCTGTGCCCGTCCAGCTGGTGCAAGCACCACCACCGGCAGCCTGTGGCGGGCCGTTGGTCAGGTGGCCGCAGTGGCGGCTGCTGTAGGCCTGGCATGTGTGGCCTGGGGCTTGTACCAACGCCTGCAAGACAGCCCGCCCACCCAACTGGCCCAGGGCCGGGCCAACCCCTGGCTGGCCATCAGCGGCTGCGTGCGCACGGCGGACGGCACACCGGTGGCTGGGCTGCCGCTGCTGCCCGGCCTGCACGCCGCCGTTTGCGCCGCCACCGGCAGCGTCGCAGCCATCAACACCCGCACCACCGCCCGCACCGCCGCCCGCACCAACGCCGGCAGCGTTGCCGCCAGCCACGCCGGCACCGCAGCGCTGCCCGATGACGCCCTGCTGCGCCACGCGCTGGTGCAGGCAGCAGCGCACCAGCCACTGGTGCAGCCCATCGTGCAGGGCAGCGTGCGCATCCCCGTGCGCGCCGATGTGTTGACCACCATCGACGCCGCACTGCAGGCCCGCTCGGATCAACTCGGCGCTTGCCTCACCGGCGCTGCATCGGCCGCTTGCAGCACCCTCATCCCCACCGCGCTGCAGCACCACTACGCCTTGCGCCATGAGGGCGCGGCCGTGCGCGCTGTCAGCACCGTCACCCTGCGCCAGCGTGATGGCGCCATCCTGGCCGCCAGCCACTCTCGCAGTGCCTGCTCACAGGCGCAGATGGACAACAGCGCGCGCCCCGCCGGCTGCCCGCCCGAGGCCGCCCGCGCCCTGGCGCGCCCCGGCCGCCAATCGCAGCAGGCGCTGCGGGCGTTTGACATGGTGGCGTCCACCCTCAAGCCGCTGCAGGCTGACACCCTGCTCAGCGCACCGGGCGGCCAGCGCTTTCTCAGCGGTGCCCCGCGTGAGGCCATGCTGCGGGCGCTGGCGTCGTCCGACACCGGGTTTTTTATTGACCACCTGCTGTGCTTCAACCCCGGCGCTGACCCGGCGCGCTGCACCCTGCCTGGCCTGCTGGCCCAGCGCGCCCAGGCCATGCAACTGGCCGCGCCCATCAACCTGCTGGGCGGCGGCGCCCAAGATCAGCCGCGCCAGCCGCATCCGCCGCAGCCGCAGCCGCAGACGCAGCCGCAGCCGCAGCCACTGCACCCGTCCCGCCTGCTGCTGCCCGGCCTGCCGCTGGACCTGCCCAGCTGGCCACCCGCCGGCCCCGGCGCCGCCGCAGCACTGGCCGCCGCCCACCGCTGCCATGCCCGGCCGGCTGACCAGCGCTGGCGTGCCTGCGACGGTGAGCAACTGGCCGCCGTGGTGGCGCCGCTGTGGGGGCAGGGCGGCGCGCGCAGCCACCCGGTGGCGGTGGCGAATCTGTATGCCAAGCTGGCGGCTGCCGCCCGGGGCCAGGCGCAGCTGCCGCCGCCGCACCTGCTGGCCGGCGCTGGCCAACCGGCACCGGTCGGCTTCCAACCCGCGCACGCTGCGCTGATTTTGGAAGGCTTGCGCCGCTCGCCCCTGGTGGGCACCGCCCGCTCGGCCTGCACCAGCGCGCGTGGCCCGGCCGGCTGCACCGGCCTGGGGCTGGCGATGAAAACCGGCACCAGCCTGTTCCCCCAGCACGCGATGACGGCGGACCAGCGCGCCGCCCACTGTCAGGCCGTGTTCAGCGCCGAGGACACGCTGCGCCGCAGCGTCCGGCCCGTGCCCGCCGCGCTGGCCAGGCACATCCTGCACTGCGCCCTCTACCCCATGAAATGGGCCGTGCTGGTAGAGCCTGACCAGCCCGGCGCCGACGCCCAGATCAGCGTGGTGCTGGTAGAGCGCAACACCCGGCGCGCCGACGGCCACCTGGACGCCGGTGACGACCGCGCCCCCAACGCCGCCGCCGAGGCCGCCCTGCTGCTGCATGCCCCGCGCCTTGCGCCTGCCGGTGCCACCAGCGCCGCCAGCACCGCACGCGCCGCCAGCCCTGCCAGCGCCGCCAGCGCCGCCAGCACCACCCCCGCAAATCTCCAGCAAAAAGGTTGAGCACACCGCCCGGCCAGCCCGTCAGTCTGGATGCCACCCGAAAGACGCCCATGCCCCACACCACCGCTCACACCTTGCCCGTCACCACCAATGACTGGCCCGGCCTGGCCGCCGCCACGCTGCTGGCCTGGCACCAGCAAAGCCACAGCCGGGCCGGCCGGCAGTGCATCACCCAAGCCCGCCTGTGCCTGGGCCAGGCCTGGGCGCAGGCCGGCCGCCACCACCCCGGCCTGCTGCAACTGGCGCGCCGCCTGGCGCAAGACGGCGTGCCGGTGGATGTGCTGGTGCTGCCCGCCCTGGCCCAGCCCGAGCTGCGGCTGGCCTGGGCCGCCTGGCATGCACCACCGCCACCGCCACCGCCACCGCCACCGCCACCGCCACCGGCCACGGCACCCCACCCGCCTGCATCCCGCCCACCCGCCCACTCCACCCACCCCCGCAAGCCCCCCACCCCC
>JANPOW010000339.1:0-5064 GCA_031428185.1 Betaproteobacteria bacterium
CGCAACTCCAGCGTGGTGGCGATGTAGGCCTGGGCGAATGCATTGGCCAGGCCGGCCGCAAAACGTGGATCGGGGCTTTTGTACGAGATGCTGATGACGTTGCTCTCACGCGAGGGCTTCACATCCAGCTTCTTCTGCAGCAAGTCCACCAGCCATTGTTCGATCACGCCTTTGCCTTCGGCCTCGTCTTGCCACCGCTGGCGCACGGTGGGGTTGTCCAGCAGCTTCAGGTCACGGATGACGCGCAGCGTGACCCGGTCGGACGTCATGATGTCCACCTGCGTGGCCATGAAGCTGGGCAACGCGGCGGTTGGGTTGATCATGGCCGTGACCGGGTCAGGCTTGGCATCGATCACCACACTGGCGGTGCCGGTGTAGGCTTTGGGCAGCAGCAGGCTGACCAGCACCGTGGTGGCCACCACCAGCACAAACACCAGCAACGCGGCCCATTTGCGGGCCCGCAGGATGGCGAGGAATTGTCCGAAGCTCATCAGGTGATCCTGGGTTCAGAACAAGCTCTCACGCACGTAGACCACATCACCGTCGATGACCTTGTCATCCAGCGCCGGCTCAATGACCTGCACCTTGCCGTCAGTCGTCTTGCGGTGGATGCGGATGCCTTTTTGCGTGCCGCGCAGCGTCAAACCACCGCCGGTGGCCAGGGTTTGCATCACCGTCATGGCACGCTCCACGCGCATCGGGCCGGGGCGCTGCACCTCACCGTAGATGTAGACCAGCGGCTGGCGGTCCACCCACACCGCATCACCGTTGAGGATCAGGATGTCCTGCTCTTTGCCTCCCGGTGCAAACAGGGTGGGCAGATCAACCTCGAAACGGAAGGGCTTGCCATTGCGGCTGCCGGTGACGGTGACGATGTCCGAGCCGGTGTTGGTGGCACCACCGGCGGTGGCCAGCAGATCAGACAGGCGCATGTCGGCCACCTCGATCGGGTAGCGGCCCGGCCGGTTGACCTGGCCCAACACGCTGGCCTGGTTGCCACGCACTTGCAGCACCACGATGGTGACTTGCGGTTGCTTGACGAAGTTGCCGTTGCGCAGGCCGTCGGCAATCAGCTTTTCAGCTGCGGTGACCGTCAAGCTGCCCAGCCGGATGGCACCCAGCAGCGGGTAGCTAACGATGCCAGCCTCGGTGACCCGGGTCTCGAGCGTCAGGTCGGGGTTTTGGTAGACGTTGATGCGCACCACGTCGCCCGAGCCCAGCCGGTACTCAGCCGCCGGGATGGTGACCACGCTGGTGCTGGCCGCAACACTTTGGGCGCGGGCGCTGGTGATGCCGCCACAGCCGAAACAAACCCCCAGGGCCGCTGCGGCGTAGGCCAGCGGCGCGAGACGCTTGATGGCTGGGCTCACTTCAGGCCCATCCCTTTGCTGATATCAGTGGCACTGAGGTTGCCACTGGCTGCCGCTGACGGGGCTGCGGCCGGCGCTGGTTTGGCGGCCGGTGTGGTGGTGGCTGGCGCGCCTGGTGCACCCTCGGCAAATTTGCCGACGTACTCGACCTTGGCCGCCGCGCGCATGGCCTTGACGTCTTCATCCACCAACTTGCGCTTGCGCTCGTTGGTGAGGAATTGCTCAACGGCCGGACGGGCTTGTTCTTCAGCCACGGGCTGGCTGCGCGAGCCCGCCAGCACCACCACCTGCACGCCGTTGGGGCCTTGGTTCAGGATGGCCTGGCCGTCTTGCATCTTGGCAAACGCGTCCAGGCTTTGCAGCGGCAATTGCTCAGCGGCACGCACGGCCTGGTTGGCTGCAAACTTGAAATCATTGGCCTTGAGGTAGTCGACAAACTCGGCAATGTTCTTGACGCCCGACAGCTTCTCGCGCAGGCCGGCCACTTGCTCGGGCTTGGCCTCGATGCCAATCTCTTGGATGCTGTAGATGCGGCGCTCTTTGAACAAGGCCGGCTTGTCGTCGTAGTACTTCCTGATCTCTTCGGCCGTGGGCTTGGTGGCGCCCTCACCGACCTTGTCCAGGTAGGCGCGGGCGATGATCTCGCGCTTGGCGGCTTCGAGTTGCTGCACCACGCGCGGGTCGCGGTCCAGCTTCAGGTCGTCGGCTTTTTGCAGGGCCAGCTCCTGGTCGATCAGGCGCTCCAGGATCTGCTTGCTGGCGGCGTCGGTCTGCTCGGGCTTGAGGCCACGCTGCTGCTGCAGCACAAAGTTGATCTGGTGGACGGTGACTTCAGCCTTGTTGACCTTGGCTGCGGTCTGGCTGGCGGCTTTTTCTTTCTTGTCACCACAACCGGCCAACAGTGCGATGGCAGCGCACAGCGCGATGAGGCTGAACTGCATCACACCACCTCGGGTGGCCTGAATGTCTTGGGTCATCATGTGTTGTAAAACTCCCGCCCTGCTCGGGCCATGTGCGAAGCCAGTGGCGCCCAATACGCACCACGCTGTGTGCCAAAGTGCAAAGTGAGTGTAATGGTGATCCGTGACAGCACCGGGGCGGTCACCAGCCAGCCAGCGGGCTGCGCAGCGGGCTGAAACATGCGCGGTTGACCGCCGGTGCCTGCCCTGTCAGCACTTGATGCCGACGTGCAGCGCCACCACGCCGCCGGTGAGGTTGTGCACGTCCACATGGCCAAAGCCGGCGGTTTTCATCAAGGCTTTGAGCTCAGCCTGGTCAGGGTGCATGCGGATGGATTCGGCCAGGTAGCGGTAGCTGTCAGCGTCATTGGCAATCCACTTGCCCATCAGCGGCAGCAGGTTGAGCGAGTACCAGTCGTAGGGCTTGCGCAGCGGCGCGGCCACCCGGCTGAATTCCAGCACCAGCAGCCGGCCACCCGGGCGCAGCACGCGACACATCTCGGCCAGCGCACCGTCTTTGTGCGTCATGTTGCGCAAGCCGAAGGCCACGCTCACCAGATCCAGGCTGCCGGTGCTGAAGGGCAGTTTCTCGGCGTCACACACGGCGGTGGGCAGGGCCAAGCCTTCATCGAGCAAGCGGTCGCGGCCGGTGCGCAGCATGGCCTCGTTGATGTCGGTGTGCAGCACCAAGCCGGTATCGCCCACTTTGCGGGCAAAGGCGCGCGCCAGATCACCCGTGCCACCAGCGATGTCCAGCACCTTGTCACCGGCCTTCAAATTGGCCACCGCCACGGTGTAGGCCTTCCAGGCGCGGTGCAGGCCGAAGGACATGACGTCATTCATCACGTCATACCGTTTGGCGACGGAATCGAACACGCCGCGCACGCGGCTGGCCTTGTCGGCCTCGTCAACCGGCTCGAAGCCAAAGTGGGTCTGGGCCATCGTGGGTGCCTGGGTTGGAGCTTGCGTTTGGTGGCGGGCTCAGTGGCTGGCGCAGGCGCCACCGGTTTTGTCCACCATCGGTGCGTCGCGGTCCATGCCCGCGTCGGCCAGGCGCTGGGTGTAGCGCTGCCACAGATCGGCTTGCTCGGCGCCCAGCTTGTAGAGGTAGCCCCAGGCAAACAGGCCGGTGTTGTGGCCATCAGTGAACGTGGGCTGCACGGCGTAGTGGCCCACCATCTCGATACCGCTGATGCCCACCTCACGTTTGCCGGTCTGCAACACCTCTTGACCAGGGCCGTGGCCTTGCACCTCGGCCGATGGCGAGTACACACGCATCAGCTCAAACGGGATGCGGAACAGCGCACCGTCGTCAAAGCCGACTTCCAGCACGCGGGTGGCCTGGTGCAGTGTCAGGGCGGTGGGTTGGGGGGTGGGTTGGGTGGCCATGGTGTGTGGGGTGCGGGTTTGGTGCTGCTTTTGCGCCGGTGTGGCGCATAAATGGCGCAGGTCAGGCTGCGGCGGGTGGGCTGGCCGGGCTGGGTGGCGTGAAGTCAACATCGTCAAACAGGCTGGCCACCGGCCAGGGTTGGCCCAGCCGGTCGATCTGGATGGCGTCACCACCCTGCAGCGGTTGCAGCACCCAAAGCCCGTCGGCGTTCTTGAAAAACAACTCGGCGTAGGGCCGGGTCTGCTCAATCAGCAGGTAGTGGGTGAGGGTGTCAATGCGGCGGTACAGCTCAAACTTGTGGCCCCGGTCATAGGCGGCGGTGCTGTCGCTCAACACCTCCGCCACCAGCCAGGGGTGGCTGATGAAGCGGTCTTCACCGGGCTGGCGGTCGCGTGGGTCACAGGTGACCATCAGGTCGGGGTAGAGGTAGTCGCCTGCGGCGTTGATGTGCAGCTTGAGGCCTTCCAAATACACCCGGCACGGTGACCCGCGCATGACCTGCCGCAGCCACGCGTAGGCATTGCCTTCGATGAGGTTGTGCGTGGCACGCGCACCCGTCATCGCGTAAATCTCACCGCCCACGTATTCATGCCGCTCAGGCTGCAACTCCTCCCAAGCCAGATAGGCCTCGGCATTGGCAAAACGCGGGATGTTCAGCACAGCGCTCATCGTCGGCTCCTCAAACGTGACAGACCAGAATAGCAGCCAAGCCCTACACCAAGACCCGCTCAATACCGCCCGCATTGGCGCGGCCCACGTAGTCCTCCAGCCAGCCTTCACCCAGTATCTTGCGCGCCATTTCCACCACGATGTAGTCGGCCTCCAGCAGGCCGCTCGCCATGTCGTCTTGATAGCGCGTCAAGCCTTGCAGGCAGCTGGGGCAACTGGTCAGGATCTTGATGTTGGCGCCCGGCGCCACGCTGCCGCTGGCGCGCAGGCTGGCTTCATCGGCGCGCAGTTCTTCCTCTTTGCGAAAACGCACCTGGGTGGCGATGTCGGGCCGGGTCACGCCCAGGGTGCCGCTTTCACCACAGCAGCGCTCGCTCTTGGCCACGTTGGGGCCGATCAGCGCTCTGACGGTCTTCATCGGCTCCTGCAGCTTCATGGGGCTGTGGCAGGGGTCGTGGTACAGGTAGCCGGGCGCATCGGCATCACCCGCTGCGGGCAGCGTGATGCCTTTTTCCAGCAGGTATTCGTGGATATCGATGATGCGGCTGCCGGGGAATATCTCTTCAAACTTGTAGCCCTGCAACTGGTCATAACAGGTGCCGCAGCTCACCACCACGGTTTTGATGTCCAGGTAGTTGAGTGTGTTGGCCACGCGGTGGAACAGCACCCGGTTGTC
>JANPOW010000340.1:0-10556 GCA_031428185.1 Betaproteobacteria bacterium
CAAAGTAGCGTTCACCGTCCTTGGGCACCCGCACCTCGCCCTCGATCATGTCGCCGGTGTGCAGGTTGAAGCGGCGGATCTGGCTCGGCGACAGGTAGATGTCGTCGGTGCTGGCCATGTAGCTGGCCTCGATCGAGCGCAAGAAGCCAAAGCCGTCGGGCAGCACCTCCAGCACGCCGTCGCCAAACACCTGCTCGCCGGCCCGGGCGCGCTTCTTCATGATGGCGAACATCAGCTCCTGCTTGCGCAGGCGGGCGACGTTGTCGATCTCCAGCGCCTCGCCCATCGTGATGAGTGCGGAGACGTGGAGCGCCTTCAGTTCTGAGAGATGCATTTGGAGGGTGTCACCGCAAGGTGATGGGACGGGGTGTTTGGATCACGCCGGACAGCGCGGTTGGCGCCGGTGCAAAAACGTCGGGGGAGGGGTGCTGGCCGTTGTGGGCCGGGCAGTCAGCCCGTGTCAGGCTGGACGACGGAACGCTTGGGGGCGGTGCCGGGCGTGTGGCGCCGGACTTGCCAGAAAGGGGTGCCAAAAACGGCGGCGCACCGGTGAGAAAGAGGAAAAAAGCTGAGGGCTGAGGGCAGTGCTGTCAGGCCATGTACCCGAAAGTGCGCCCGGAAGTGTGCGCTGAACCGGGTGTGCCGGCAGGCGGGGCAACTTGCGCTTGGCATGAACCGGGTGCGCTTTTGGCGGCACCCGTCAAAACAATCGCAAGATTATAGATGCGGCCGGATGAAGTCAGCCAGTTGGGCCTTGGACAGTGCGCCGACCTTGGTGGCGGCCAATTGGCCGTCCTTGAACAACATCAGCGTGGGGATGCCACGGATGCCGAACTTGGCCGGGATCTCGCGGTTTTCATCCACATTCATCTTGGCGATCTGCAAGCGTGAGCCCAACTCCTTGGCGGTTTCGTCCAGGATGGGGGCAATCATCTTGCAGGGGCCGCACCACTCGGCCCAGTAGTCCACCAGCACCGGGGTGGTGGACTTCAGTACATCGGCTTCAAACGTGGCATCGGTGGTGTGCTTGATCAGTTCACTGCTCATCGTTGTTCCTTGGAGGCCTGGAGGGCGAAAGCCTTGAAAACAGGCTGCTGCGGATTTTCGCACAAAGCCTTGTCGACTGTGCCCGATCCGGTCTTGCGCGCCGGGGGCTGAAATGCGCCGGCGGTGCCAGGCTGTTCGGCCGATTGCCGATTGCCGCCGGACGGTCCAATCGGCGCATCCATTCTTCTCCCCGCATGGCAACCACTCCGCCACCCCGTCCAGCCAGCGCCAACGCGCTGCGCCACCTGGGCCGTTTTCAGCTGTTGCGCCTGCTGGGCAAGAGCGAGCGCAGCATGCTGTGGTTGGTGTCTGACTCGCACGCCGGGCAAGAGCTGGTGTTGGCCCTGCCGCGTGTGCAGCCGGCCAGCACTGCAGCCTTGCAGCGCTGGCTGGATAACGCCCGCAAGGTCTCGCGCATCGACCACCCCGGTCTGGCCCGTGCGGTAGAGGTGGGCGAGCACGAGCGCTGGCCTTACATCGCGTATGACCGGGGTGCTGCGTCCACCCTGGCCGAGCGGCAAAGCCCAAAAGGCCTGGCGCCGGCTGAGCTGGTGCCCTGGGTGATCAGCGCGCTGCAAGGCCTGGCGTTTGCCCATGAGGCCGGCCTGGCCCACCACGACGTGCAGGCCACCATGCTGCTGCTGCAAGACGGTGGCGGCTGCCGGCTGATGGGCTTGGGCGTGGTGCTGCCGCCGGCGGACAACGGCGCCGACCAGCACGCCCGGCGCCAGGCGGCCGAGCGGGATGTGCTGTGCCTGGGCCTGGTGTTGCACAACGGTTTGGCCGGCACCCCGGCGCTGGATTTGCCCGATGTTGGCCAGGCGGTGTTGCGCCTGCCGCCGCTGGGGCGCGACCAGGTGCGGCTGGCCGCCGGCGGCACCCATCCCATCCCGGAGGCGCTGCGCACCATCGTCAACCGCTCCACCGACCGGCAAGAGCGCCAGCGCTACCGCAATGCGCGCACTTTTGAGCGTGCCCTGGGTGGCTGGCTGAAGGCCGACAGCGAGCCGGGTGCCGGCCCGGTGGCGTTGTTGCTGGACCGCATGCGCAGCACTGGCTTGCTGCCAGCCATGCCGGGCGGCCCAGCCCGCGCCACCCGCCTGTCACGCATGGAGCGTGAGCACAGCTTGACGCTGGCCGATGTGGCGCTGCAAGACCCGGGGCTGGCGTTTGAGCTGTTGCGCAGTGTCAATGGCGCCCGCATGCGTGACCTGATGGGCGGTACGGGCCGTGGTGCAAGCCGTGGTGCGGCTGGCGCCACGCTGGCCGGTGCGGGGGCGGGTGGGGGCTCCAGCAGCGCGGTGCTCACCGTGCGGCGGGCGATTGCGCTGTTGGGGCTGGACGGTGTGCGCCGCGCCGGCTTGTCGCTGCGGCCGTGGCCCGGCCCGCTCAACCCGACCCAGGCCAGCGCGCTGGCGGGCTTGATCGAGCGGGTCTGCCTGGCCGGCAAGGTGGCGCAGTGGCTGCGACCGGCGGGTTATGACGCCGAGGTGGTGTACCTGGTGGCCATGCTGCAAAACCTGGGGCGGCTGGCGCTGCAGTACCACTTTCCGGACGAAGCGGTGCAGATCGTGCGCCTGATGACGGCCTCGGCGCCAGCCCGCTCCAGTGAGCCCGAGGAGCCCGGTATGAGCGAAGAAGCCGCTGCGTTTGCGGTGCTGGGGGTGGACACCGAGACCCTGGGCGCCGCCGTGGGCCGCCACTGGGGGCTGGACGACAGCGTGCTGCAGATGATTCGCCGCGTGCCGGTGGCGCAGCCGGTGCACGCACCCGACGGTGACGACGACTTGCTGCGCCTGACCGGCAGTTGCGCCAACGAAGTGGTGGACGCCCGCGCGGTGCCCGCAGCGCACCGCAGCGCCGCACTGCACCGGGTGCTGCAGCGCTACGGCCGCATCCTGGGTGTCACCTTCCAGGAGTTGCAACTGGCGATGCAAGGCCAGTCGCCGCAGGACCAGGACGGCGCTGACAGCGTGACGCTGACCGATCTGCTGGCTGACCCCGCCGCGGGTGCGGCCGACCCCGCCACCGAGGCGGTTGCACCTGCGGCGGCACCCGCAATCGGCCCAGCGGCGGCGCCGACGCCGTCGCCGACCAGCAGGCTGCCACCGCTGGCGCAGCGCTGACCCCAGCCGCCCGCTGCACGCCGCGCCGCTGCGGCAAGCCCGGGCCGTGGCGTCAGCACTGCGCCGACGAAATCCTCAAAGACGTGGCACTGACGCAAAAACTGCTGCGCCTGGTCGCCTGGTCAAACCACCGTTTACCGGCGGGGTGGCACCCGCGTCAACACCGGCTCGCGGGCGGTGGCGCTGGTGGGGCCGGCTGGACGGCATGGCCCAGCGCCACGGCCCCGGCCTGGGCCTGGGCCTGCCTCACCGGCCGTATTGGCCTGGGTGACCGGGCGGCCGCACGCAGCCCGCTGTTCCGGTTGCGGCTGCAGTGGGCAGCGGGCCAGACGCCCGACCTGATCAGCCGCATCTGCCTGCGCGCCCGCGCCAACATCGCCCGCCTGACGACCACTCGCCACTTGCCCGATACCACGGCCACCGGCACGCCGGACGATGTGCAACGCCGGGCCACCTTGATGAAAACCGGTGCGCTGCAGGACGCCATCTTCACCAGCGCCAACGTCTCCCGCATTGCCACCGACGCCAACGGCGTGATCCAGATTTTCAATGTCGGTGCCGAGCGCATGCTGGGCTACGCCGCCGCCGATGTGCTCAACACCGGCACCCCGGCCGACATTGCCGACCCGCTGGAGTTGCTGGCGCGCGCCAAAACCTTGAGCACCGAGCCATCGGCTACCTGCAGATCGGCACCGACAACACCGCCCGCAAGCAGGTGGCGGCCGAACAGAAAAAGCTGGACCGGGTGCTGCAGGAAAGCAATACCGCGCTGCAGGCGGCCAAATCAGCCGCTGAAAAAGCCAACCAGGCCAAGTCGGACTTTTTGTCCAGCATGCGCCATGAGCCATGAGTTGCGCTCACCGCTCAACGCCATCCTGGGTTTTGCCCAGTTGATGGAGTCGGGCAACCCGCTGCCCACACCCAACTGTCCCAGCCCTTCAACCGGCTGGGCCAGGAGGCCAGCGCCAAAGAGGGCACCGGCAGCGGCCTGGTGGTCAGCAAGCGGCCTGCTGGGCGTGCGGCGCGAGGGCATCACCCTGGCCCTGCGCTGGCTTTAAAAGCTGCGCTCGATGCGCCAGGTCTGCCAGCGCAGGGCCCGGGTGGTGCCCAGCACCATGCCCAGCACCGCCAGGGCGGCACCCGACGACAGCAGGGCCAGCCCGGTGATGCCCTGGCCGATGGAGCAGCCCAGCGCGGTGATGCCTCCAAAACCCATCAGCAAGCCGCCCAGCAGGTGCTGGCCCAGGTCGGCCGCGTCGCGGAAGGATTCGACGTGGAACTCACCGCGCAGCTTGGCCGCCAGCGCACTGCCCAGCAGCACACCCAGCGTGACCAGCACGCCAAACGTGGGCACGCTGTTGCGGTCAGACCAGAGGGTGAGCAAATCCAGCGCCTGGGCCAGCGGCGCCACAAAACTCAGGCCCTCGGGCCGGTGGCTGGCCGTGCCCAGCCACACCGCCTCCAGCGTGTCGGGGTGCTCGGGCAGGTAGCCGGCATGGCCGGTCAAGGCCCAGGCGGCAACGACCAGCAAGCCCACCCCGGCGCCGCCGATCCAGTGGCTGCGGTCAAGTGCTGCGCGGCAGCGCCACAAGGCCAGCGCGGCGCCCAGCAGCAGCACGGCCAGCACGGCCCAACGCAGGTTTGCAGCGGACCGCATGCCCGCCATCGCACCCGCCAGCGTGCCGGACAGCAGGTCAGCCAGCAATGAGCCCAGGTCTTGGCTGTGGCCCAGCGCCAGGCTGGCGCTGTCCAGCAGGCGGGTGCGCGGCTCGGCCAGCACACCGCGCAAGCTCATCTGGCTGGCCAGGCCCACCGCCACCAGGGTGACCCAGGCCTTCAAGCTGCCGGCGCCGGCGCGCACCAGGTTGCGCTGCGGGCAGCCCGACGCCAACACCATGCCCACGCCAAACAGCGTGCCGCCCACCAGGCAGGACAACCACAGCAGGCGCTCGCTCCAGGCGGCGGTGCGGCTGGCGTCCAGCCAGCCCAGCTGCACCAGCACTGCCGCGCCCACGGCGGCCACCGCCACCGCCAGCACCCACCTCATCAAGCGCGCGGTGCCGCCGTAGCTGATCCAGTCAGCCAGTGCGCCCATCGTGCAAAAGCGGGTGGCCTGGGCCAGCGCGCCCAACAGCAAGCCCAGCAGCAGGCCACCCCACAACACGGCATGGGTGGCGGCAAAGGGGCTCAGCGGCAGTGTCATGGGTGGGTGATGGTGCGGATGGTGGTGCGGATGGTGGTGGTGGCGGTGTTGCGGGCGGCTCTGGCTGTGCCGGGTGGCCAGCCACAGGTTTGCCGTGCTGGCCCAGCCCGGATTGTGCTGCCGCACCGGGCGCTGCCGCGCCGCGCTGGCTGCGGCTACAAATCCAGCACCAGGTTGCTGCTTTTGGCGCGGGCGCAGCAACTCAGCAGCAGGCTCATGCTGGCACGCTCGCTGCGCGTCAGCACCTGGTCGCGGTGCAGCACCTCACCGGCCACCACGCCCACCTCACAGGCACCACACAGGCCCTCCTGGCAGTCGCTGTTGATGTCCAGCCCGGCGCCGCGCAGGGCGGCCAGCAGGCTTTGATCGGCCGCCACCGGGATGGTGCGGCCACTGTGCTGCAGCGTCACGGTGAAGGGGGTGTTCTCGGTGCCGCCCGCTGCCGGCGCGCTGGCGTGGAAGTGCTCCACCCGCAGGCTGTCCTCGGGCCAGTGGCTGCAGCCGGCTTCCAGCGCCTGCAGCAGGCGTTGAGGGCCGCAGGCATAAATCTGTGTGCCCGGCTGCGGCTGGGCCAGCAGGGTGGCCAGGTTCAGCCGGCTGCCATCGGCGCTGCTGTGCAGGTGCAGGTGCTGCTGTGGCTTGGGCGACCTGGCAAACAGCGCCTGCAGCTCGGCCAAATACGGCATGGCGCTGCGTTGTTGGCCGCAGTAGTGCAGGTCCAGCGGCAGGCCAGTGGCCAGCGCGTGGCGGGCCATCGCCAGGATGGGGGTGATGCCAATGCCACCGGCCAGCAGCAGCAGGCGCTGTGCCTGCCCGTCCAGCTTGAAATGGTTGCGTGGGCCGCGCACCGCCAGCACGGTGCCGGGCAGCGCGTGGGCATGTAGCCAGGCTGAGCCGCCCCGGCCCGCCGCCTCGTGCAACACCGCGATCTCATACACATCGCGCTGCGCTGGGTCACCACACAGCGAGTACTGGCGTGACCACTGGCCCGCATCGCCACACGCCACATCAATGTGCGCGCCCGGCGCCCAGGCCGGCAGTGGCTGGCCGTCCGGCCTGGCCAGTTGCAGTGCCACCACGCCACCCGCCAGCAGGCGGCGTTGGCGCACCCGCAGTTGGCGCGGCAGCACCAGGCGGCTGGGTTGGCCCAGGCGGGTGGGGCTGTGCTGGCTGCGCAGCGTTGCATCGCGCCGCTCGGGGTTGAGGGCCGGGTCCCAGCGCACCCGCAGATGCTCGGGCCCGCGGAACGAGGTGTTGGGCACATAACTGAATTGCTGCGCGGCCAGTTGCATGTGCGGCAGGCGGCGGCTCAACGCACCCAGGACCACCTGCAACTCCAGACGCGCCAGGTGTTTGCCCATGCACTGGTGGGCGCCGTAGCCAAAGGTCAGGTGCTCACCGGCGTTGTCGCGGTGGATGTCAAACAGATCAGGGTCAGTGAAGTGGTCGCCGTCATGGTTGGCGCTGGCCATCACGATCAACAGCTTGCTGCCGGCGGGGATGGGCTGGCCGTCGATCACCACATTGCGCATGGCCAGCCGGCGCCAGGCCGCGACGGACCCGTTGTGGCGCAAGCACTCTTCCACCACACCGGGCAGCAGGGCCGGGTCGGCACACAACTCGGCCCAGGCGCCGGGGTGTTGCAGCAGCAGCTTGACGGCGTTGGCGGCGGCGTTGGCAGTGGTCTCATGCGCCGCCACGATGCCGGCCATCATCATCGAGTGCAGGTAGGAATCGGTGACGACATCCGGATGCAAAGCCTGCATGCGGATGCCGTAGCGCATCCAGCCCGGTGCGTCCGGCGCGGCCCGCATCTTGTCCAGGATGGTGCCTGCCAGTTGCCAGAACTTGCCCACCGCATGGGCCACGGCCACCTGCTCATCCGGCCGCGGCCGGCCCCAGGTGTTGACGGTGTGGGCGATGGAGTACTGGCGCAGCAAGGCCATGTCCTCCTCGGGCACACCTAAAAAATGCAGCGCCACGGTGAGGGGCACCTGCCACAGCAACTGGTCCACCAGGTCGGCCTGGCCGTCATTGATGAAACGGTCGATGTGCTGCTGCACCAGGGCTTGCGCCATCGGCAGGTGATGGGCCAGTGCCTCGGGGGTGAAGGGCGGCATCAACAGCCGGCGCCGCGCCATGTGGGCTGGCTCGTCCTCATTGACCAGGGTGCGGTTCATCGCGTAGCCGTAGCTGGCCAGCACCGCGTTGGCGGCGTCCCCGGTGGGGGTGATTTTTTCCAGCGCGATGGCCGGGCTGTAGCTGTGGTGGTCGCGGAAGATGGCCTGCACGCTGGCGTAGCGCGTGACCACCCAGTAGCCCAGCTGCGGGCTGTAAAACGTGGGCTCTTGCGCCCGCGCCCAGCGCAGGGATTCGGGTGGGTCTTGCTGGTAAGCGTCGCCAAACGGGTCAAACGCGGCGGCCTGGGCGCTGATGGGGCAGCCGTTGGGGGCTGTGTTGTGGGCCGCACCGCGGCCTACCGGGCAGCCTGGTGTTGCGGGGTTGGATGCTTGGCTCATCACAAAGTCTGGACGTGCTGCTAAACGCGCTGTTGGTGGCTTGGCTTTGGCGCAACCAAGCCGTCAGTCCAGCGTGATCTTCAAGTCCTTGATCAGCTTGTGCCAGCGTGTGGTCTCGCTCTTCAGCAGGTCGGCGTATTGGGCGGCCGTGCTGGCCACAGGCTCGACACCAAACTCCACCAGGCGCTTGTTCACCACCGGGTCACGGATGGCGGCCACCACCTGGCGGTTGAGCGCGCCAATCAGGTCCGGCGGCGTGGCGGCGGGCACCACCAAACCCACCAGCGCGGCGGCCTCCACCCCGGGCAGGCCCAACTCGGCAAACGTGGGCACGTCGGGCAGTTGCGGCAGGCGTGTGGCGTGGGCCACAGCCAGCGGCCGCAGCTTGCCGGCCTTGATCAGCGCGTTGCCGGCGGCCAGGTCGGTCATCATCACCGGCAGTTGGCCACCGGCCACATCGGCCAGTGCCGGTGCCGCGCCCCGGTAGGGGATGTGCACCATGAACAGCCCGGCATGCACTTTGAGCAGCTCCATCGCCAGGTGGTGCGGGCTGCCAGCGCCGGCTGAGGCAAAGTTGATGGCGCCCGGCTTGGCCTTGGTCTGGGCGATGAAGTCTTTGGCGCTGCTGTACCCGGCGGCCGGGTTGGCCACCAGAATCATCGGGAAGCGGCCCATCAGCGTGACCGGTGCCAAATCTTTGCCGGGGTTGTAGCTGAGGGTTTTGTACAGCGCCGGGTTGAACACCAGCGTGCCGTTGTCGGCCGACAGCACGGTGTACCCATCGGCTGCGGCGCGTGCCACATCACTGGCGCCGATGGCGGTGTTGCCACCGGGTTTGTTGTCGATCAGCACGGTCTGGCCTACCTGGGCGGCCAGCGCCTGGCCGATGGTGCGGGCCAAAAAATCAGAGCCACCACCGGCCGGGTAAGGCACCACCCAGCGGATGGGTTTGGCCGGGAAGGCTTGTGCGGCGGCGCTGCCGGCAGTGCCGCCCAGCGCGCTGGCCAACAAGGCCAACAGCAGGCGTCTCAGGGTTGATGTCATGGTGCAAATCGGCAAGGGCCGTGGTTCAATTCAATGTGCGTAATTTTGATACGCATTGCGTAATTTCATGATCGTCGTTAACCCGGTGCGTTGCAACAGCCCCGGCGCACGCCAGCCCACGCCGCCAACTGTCAGCCGCCAACCGCCAACCGCCATCCCCATGCCAAGCCGCCGCGCCACCACCGCACCGTTGACCACCGCACCGCTGACCACCGCAACCACGCCGCTGCGCCAGCGGCGCCAGCGGGTGCAGGCGGCAGAAACCGGCATGCTGGTGCTCAAAGGCCTGGGCCAGCTGGGTGGCCGCGCCAGCCTCACCGCGCTGGCCGCGCATGTGGCTGAAAGCCCGGCCAAGGTACACCGCTACCTGGTCAGCCTGCTGCAAGCCGGTTTTGCGCTGCAGGACGAAGGCTCGGGCCACTACCAGCTGGGGCCGGAGGCCATCCAGCTGGGCCTGGCCGCCATGCGCCAGTCTGACCCCATCCGCCTGGCCGAGCCCGCCTTGCGGCGGCTGCGCCAAGACCTGGCGGTCACCTGCTTCATCGCGGTGATGGGCAACAAAGGCCCCACCATCGTGCGCTTTGAGGAGCCCGGCCTGCCGGTGACGGTGAACGTGCGTGTGGGCTCGGTGCTGTCGCTGCTGTGGTCGGCCACCGGGCGCTTGTTTCTGGGCCTGGGCGGTGATGCCAGCTTGCTGGCGCTGGCCCAGCAAGAGCTGGCCCAGACCCCTGCCGACGCACGTGCCCTGCTGGACGGGCCAGACCCCATCGGCAGCCTGCAGCGCGCGGTGCAAGCCCAACAACTGGCGTGCGTGCGCGACACCTACCTGCGCGGCATCAGCGCGGTGGCCGCGCCGCTGTATGACCACAGCGGCGTGCTGGTGGCCGCACTCACCGCGCTGGGCGCCAGCGGTGGATTTGACGCCGCTGAAGCCGGCCCCATTGCCAACGCATTGCGGCGTGAGGCGCACGCCGTGACGGCACTGCTGGGCGGCCCGGCCGCACGGCCAGGCGCGTGACGGCCCTGCAACCCCCATCCAACCGGCAGCAACAAATCCGCATGTCCACCCAAATGACCAACACCCACCCGATGCAAACCACCACCCCCATCCTGCAAAGCCTGATCGCCGGCCGCTGGGTCGGCAGCCAGCCCGCCAGCACGCTGCACAGCGCCGTCAACAGCCGCCCGGTGTTCCACACCCATGCCGACGCCATCGACTTTGCCGAAGCGTTAGACCATGCCCGCCGCAGCGGCGGCCCGTCGCTGCTGGCGCTGGATTTCCAGCAGCGTGCGGCCCGGCTCAAGGCGTTGGCGGCGTATCTGCTGGCGCACAAAGCGCAGCTCTACAGCCTGTCCACGCTGACCGGTGCCACCCGGGCCGACAGCTGGGTGGACATCGAGGGCGGCGCCGCCACGCTCAGTGCCTATGCGGCCATCGGCGCGGCCGAGTTGCCGTCCGGCAATACCGTGCATGAAGGCCCGGCGCTGACGCTGGGCCGCCAGGGCGGCTTTGCCGGCACCCACATCCTGGTGCCGCGTGGTGGGGTGGCGTTGCACATCAACGCCTTCAATTTTCCGGTCTGGGGCTTGCTGGAAAAATTCGCGCCCAGCTTCTTG
>JANPOW010000341.1:0-2688 GCA_031428185.1 Betaproteobacteria bacterium
CGCCAGACGGTATTGCGCTGCCCTGCCACACCGCCCGCATGTTGCCGGGCCTCGATTTCCCCAGCGTGCAAGACCACAGCCTGCATGACATCTGGTTCGAGAGTGAAGGCTTTAACCGCTACCGTGGCACCGGCTGGATGAAGGAGCCTTGCGCCAGTTGTGAGCAACGTGAGGTGGACCTGGGCGGTTGCCGCTGTCAGGCCTGGCAACTGGCACAAGACGCCAATGCCGCTGACCCGGTGTGCCCCAAAAGCCCGCACCACCACCTGGTGACGGACGCAGTGGCGCGGGCTGAGGCGGGTGTGCCCACCGTGGTGGAGCGGCCGCTGGTTTTCCGTGACCCTGCCAACTCGCGGCGCTTGTCGCAACCGTGGTCTGAACCGCCGGCCGAACCGCTGGTCCAAGCGCTGGCCCAAGCGCTGGCACGGCCAGACTGATCCCAGCAAGGCGCCGCGCGCCAACGAGGTTGACATGCCGCAACACAAGCGCTTGAGCGCGATTTTTTCAGCCCTGTTGTTCTGCGTCCTCGCAGGGCTCTGGGCACCCGTCTGGGGCCAGGGTGCAGCGCCCGCGCCGCCCGCGCGGCCCGTGGCCACGCGCAGTCTGGCGGTGCTGGATTTTGAGCTGGTGGACGAGCAGAACAACCCTGCGACCAAAGCTGCGCAGGTGCTGCGCCTGCAGACGGCGACCACCGAGTTGCAGCGTGAGCTGGCCGACCGTGGGCTGTACCGCGTGCTGGACCCGGCACCGTCTGCCGACCTGCAGCGCCACCTGCGCAGCCAGCAGGAATACCTGTACCGCTGCGACGATTGCGCGGAGCAAGTAGGCAAGCTGCTGGGTGCGGATCTGGTGATGTCTACCTGGGTGCAAAAGGTCAGTGAGCTGATCCTCAACCTCAATGTGCAGATCTACGACGTGCAGGCCCAAAAGTTGGCCTTCAGCAAATCGGTGGACATGCGGGGTAATGACGATGTGTCGTGGCAGCGCGCGGTGCGCTATTTGGTGCGCGACATGGCCGAAAAGCGCGCGCTGAACCCGCGCTATGGCCAGCCTTGAACTGCCGCTGCAGTACGGCGCCACTGGCGTTGCTGCTCATTGCTCCAGCCGCAAAATCTCCAGTTGCTCGGCCACCGTCTCAAATGTGCCGGTGCCGGCCGGCATCTGCATCAGCGGTTTGGCTTGGGCGTCCAGCAGCCAGACGCTGGGGTAGACCAGCAGGCGCGCCCGTTCATCGCCGATGCTGCGCTGGAAATCGGCATAAGCCAGGCTGCTTGCACCGATGCGGATGAACAGCTTGGCTGCAGTGGCCGACAAGCTGCTGCGCAAATCCACGACAAGATAGTTGTGCTGGTTGAACTGCGGCACCAGCGTGTCGGCGTTGCGCGCCAAAAAGGCCTCGTAGCGGCGGCAAAACGGGCAGTCGCTGGCGCCCAGGTAGACGTACAGCTTTTTTCGCTCTCGGCGGGCCTGGGCCAGGGCGGCGGTCAAATCAAACTCAAACCGGTCTGGCGCGCCGGCGGGCTGCAGCGCCAGTGCGTTGTAGGGTGCGGGCAGGGCGGCGCGGGCGGGGCTGGCGCTGCTCAACAGCGCCGCGCCGGCCAGGCCGCCGATGCCCCGCAGTGCAGTGCGGCGCTTCATGCCAGGCTCAACACGCCAGCAAACTGTGCGTCGTGTGAGTCCACCACATCGGCACGCAGGTCGCCCGGCCCGGCGGGTACAAAGTTGAAGCGCAGTGTGGGGTTCTCGCTCACCGAGAAATCCAGGTCGGCATCAAACACCGGTGCGCCGCTGTAGCTGACCTTGAGTGTGCGCACAAAGTGCGGCGGGATGTACATCACCGTCATCTGGTTCAGCTCAAACCCGGTGTCGTTGGGGTGGATCACCGTCACCTCGGCACTGTTGGTCTCACCAAACCGGGGTGGGCCCTGCAGCCGAAACTGGGTGCGGCCGATCAGTTGCAGTGCGCCCCGATTGGGCGGTGCTGAGCAACCGCCCGAGGTTTTGACATAGCGCGAATCGGTGTGCAGCGTGCCGTCATTCAACTCAACGACCACCCGCACATGGCTGTATTCGTCCACCCGCAGGCGCAGATCAACATCAGCCTGGCCCATCAGCGGGGTGAGGGCCAGGCTGGCGGCCAGCGGGGACGGGTTTTTGTCCACCACCACCACCATGCGGCGCACCCAGCGCTGCGCTGTCTGGGCCAGCTTGGAGGTGATGCGCACCGGCACCGACGCGCCGTAGGCCGCGCGCAGCGGTGCGGCAATCTGCACCACGCTGCCATCGGCCAGCAGCGTGCGGCCGGGGTACAGCGCGCTGCGCAGCTTGTCCCATTCAGGCGAGCTGTCAGCGTGGCTGGCGCTGGGCAGGCCACCCTCGGCGGCTTGGCCGATCAAAGGCAGGGCAGCAGCGGCCCAGGCAGCCAGGCTTTGCAGAGTGCGGCGGCGGTGCGGTGTCATGGTGCGGTGTCCTTGCAGGGGGCTGTGGCGCTGCGGCCAGGTGCGGATCTTGAGCGCATGCCGTCAGCGCAGCAACTGCTCACGCTCGATGCGCAAAAAAGCAATCGATGCATTTCGGCGGTGAATGGTGTCGTATTGCGCCCAGCCGGCAAAGTCAGGCAGTTCCAGCGCGTCGGCCACGGTGATGAGTGAGGCCTGGGCGTCCACCAGCGCCCGGGCGCCTGCCTCC
>JANPOW010000342.1:0-7937 GCA_031428185.1 Betaproteobacteria bacterium
CGCGGCCTTCGGCCGTGGTGATGTCGCCCACCACGCTGCGCACCGCAATGCCTGGGTGTGCGGCACGCAGCGCGGCGGCGGTGGCCAACAAGGCCTCGGCGCCGCGCGCGGTGATCACCAGGTTGACGCCCTCACGCGCCAGCGCCTGCGCGCAGCCTTTGCCCAGCCCCTTGCTGGCGGCGCACACCAGTGCCCATTTGCCTGCAATCCCCAGATCCATGACAGCCCCCGCACGTGAATGGCCGGCGAGGTTATCAGGCTGGCACCGTCAAATTGACGGATGCCGGCAGCAGCAAGTCGTTTCTAGACTGTGTGACGTGGTGCACAGGTCCGACCGCCACAACACCAACAACGGCAATCACCGGAGACCCCACCATGCACCATCACACCACCGCCCCGGCCCGCCAGGGCTTGCACCACCCGCTGCGGCAACACGGGCAACACGGGCCACAACACGGACCACGGCGCCTGCTGGTCGCCAGCGCCATGACCCTGGCGCTGGTGGCCTGCGGCGGCGGCAGCGGCAGCACGCCCGGCACACCGGTCACGCCACCGGTGGCCACCATCACCCTCAGCGGCACGGCGGCCATCGGCCTGCCACTCACCGGCAGCGTCACCGTCAAGGACGCCAAGGGTGTCACCAAAAGCGTGGCGCTGGGCAGCAACGGCAGCTTCAGCGTGGACGTCACCGGCATGAGTGCACCGCTGCTGCTGCGGGCCGAAGGCACGGTGGGCGGTACACGCTATGTGGTGCATTCGGCCAGCGCCACAGCAGACGCCAGCGGCACCGTCAACATCACACCCTTGACCGACCTGATCGTGGCCAATGTGGCCGGGCAGGTGGCCAGCCGCTACTTCGACAACGGCAACTTCAGCAGCCTGACACGCAGCGAGCTGGACGCCGAGAGCGCCGCGCTCAAGGCCAAGCTGCTGCCGGTGCTGCTGGCCATGCAGGTGGATGCTGCAGTGGACCTGCTGCGCACCCCGTTCACGCCGCTGTCCAGCGCGCTGGACAAGGCGCTGGACGTGATCCGCATCAGTGTTGATCCGGCCACCGCCAAAGCCACCATCACCAACCTGGTCAACCAGCTGGCCATCGTCGATGACCTGGCCACCAAGGCCGCGCAAGAGGCCAATGCCGCGCCGCTGCCGGCCACTGGCCTGGGCAGCGCGGCCGATGACCTGGTGGCCATCCGCAAGGCGCTGACCGATGTGCTGGGCCTGTTCAAGACCAGCTTGCCGTCGGCCGGCGCAGTCTCGGCGCTGCTGGCATCCAACTTTTTGCAGAACGGCCAAACCCGCAGCAGCTTTGCCAACAACACGGCCGGCGCGTCCAACCTGATTGGTTTTACCTTTGCCGACATCCAGATCAGCGGCATCGACTACGCCGCCGCAGGCGGCGCGCTGGCCCGCGTCAGTGCCCGGGTGCTGACCAAGGAGGGCTTGCTGCAAACCGACAACGAAGGCGTTGACTGGCAAGTGCAACGCGGCACTGACGGTGTGTGGCGCTGGCGTGGCAACCAGTGGTTGATCGACTTTGGCGGTGGTGTCCACATGGTCAAGAACACCAACGGCTGTGCCGCCACTGGCTATGAATTCAACCTCTACGACGAAAGCAACCCCAATGCTGCGGCGGTGGTCGAGTTGCGTGTCACCGGCCCCGGCTTGCCGGCCGATGGCATGCGCTACCGGCGCAACAGCGGTAACTTCAGCTGGGTCTACAGCAACGCCGCCGCCAACAACCCGGGCTTCTACCGGCTGGCATCTGCCAACTGTGGCGGCAACCTGGGCGCGGGCATTGCAGAGGCCACCATCGCGGCCATCCCGGACAACGCGGTCTACACCCTGGCTGGCTTCAACGCGCAGGGCGTGCAGCTTGCGCTCGGCCCGAACACGGTGCAGACCAAGTCCCTGCCCAAGCGGGCGATGACCGTGGCTGAGCTGCAGGCCGCCACCTTCCCCAGCGTCACCCTGTCGGCCGACCTGGGCAGCTGGACCGGTGGTGCGCTGACCATCAGCGGCCGCAACGCCAACCCGGCGCGCCCCGTCTGGGTCTACCTGGCCTACACGCTGGGCAGCGGGCAGACCAACAGCAACGACCAGGACGTTGTGGTGGCCGCCAACGGCAGCTACAGCGCCTCGCTGACCGTGGGCACGGCCGGCACCGCCAACGTGACCGGGCGCGAGGTGCGGGTGGCCAGCAGGGACAACCTGCGGCGCAACATGCTGACCAACGTGACGCGCTGAGCCCGGCGCGACTGGCCAGCGGGTGATCCCGGCGCGCCGGCCGGGGATACGCCGCCGGCGCGGCGGTGCCGCGTCAGCGTGGCGGCGGCGCCGCGTCAACGTGGCAGGCGTAGCGGCGCCGCGTCAACGTGGCGCGGGCAGCGTGGTGCGGCCCAGCACCATCACACTGCCCAGCACACAGGCTGATCCGGCCGCCACCCAGGCGGTGAACGGCTCACCCAGGATCAACACGCCCAGCAGGATGGTGGACACCGGCCCCACCATGCCGTATTGCGCGGTGCGGGCCGGGCCGATCAGCTCGATGGCACGCATCACCAGCCAGACCGGCAGCACCGTGCACAGCGTGCCGTTGAGCAGCGACAAGCCCCACACCGGCGCCGCCAGCGCGGCCAGCCCGGGCAGGGGCCGCAGCAGCGCAAACTGCGCCAGACACAGCACGCAGGCCACGGCACTGGCCCAGCCGGTGAGGCGCAAGGAGCCGATGCGCCGCACCACCTGGCCGCTGTAGAGCAAGTAGCCGGCGTAGCTGAGGGTGCTGGCCAACACCAGGCCGGCGCCCAGCAGCACGCGCGCGCCGCCCAGCTGCAACTCATGGCCAAACACCAGCAGCAGGCCAGCGTAGCCCAAGGCCATCGCGGCCCATTGCCGGCGGCTGGCGCGGCGGCCAAACAGCAGCCACGACAACACCACCACCACCGCCGGTGTGAGGTACAGGATCAGCCGTTCCAGGCTGGCGCTGATGTGTTGCAGGCCCAAAAAATCCAGCGTGCTGGACAAGTAGTAGCCCGAGAAACCCAGCGCTGCCGCGGCCGCCCGGTCACGCCATGACAAGGCTGGCCTGCCGCGCCCGGCCCACCAGACCATGGCCAGAAAAAACGGCAAGGCCACGGCCATGCGCAACATGATCAGGGTGACGGCGTCCACTCCGTGGCGGTAGGCCAGCTTGACGATGATGGCCTTGCCTGAAAACGCCACCGCGCCGGTCATGGCCAGCAGGGGGGCTGACCAGACCCAGCTGGCAGACAGCACAGCGCTTGGGGGTGTGCCTGGGGCGGGTGCGGGCATCGGCGGGATTGTAGGAATCGCCCTGGCCCGCGCACGGCTGCCCAAAGCCGCACCAACCGGCTGTTGGCAAACGATGCGTGCCTGCAGCAGCAACACCGTCAACCCCGAGGGGATTGGCCCGGCTGCGTGGGCATACTTGGGCCGAACGGATCAAAAAATGAACAAACCCTTGGCCAGCGACACGCCCTCCCCATGGCACCGTGTTGTGTTGCGTTACGCCCTGCTGGCGCTGCTGTGTGTGCTGCTGCAGGCGCTGCTGCCGCGCTACACCCTGGGTGCATCAGCGTTTGCACCCTTGTCCGTGCCGCTGGGTGTGGCGGTGGCGGCCGTGCTGGCGCGTGGTGGCTGGACGGTGCTGGCCGCCATGGCCGGGGTGGCCGCCGCAGACCTGGCCGGCGGCGTTGGCCCACAGGCCGCGCTGATGGGTGCGCTGGTGCTGGGCCTGCAGGCCCTGCTGGTCAGCGGCATGCTGCACCGCACGGCGGATGGCGACGTGTTGCAGCTCGACACGGCCAGCCGCTTGCGCCGCTTTGTGCTGCGCGCCGCACCCGCCGCCGCTGCGCTGGGCATGGTGGCCGGCATGCTGACCCAATGGGGCCAGGACGCCGCCGCAGCACTGCCACTGGTGCGGCCACAACTGGCCAATGCACTGGGCCGCTTTGTGGCCGACTGGGCCGGCATCGTTGTCACGGCGCCGGTGCTGCTGTGCTGGCTGGCCCGCCCGGCAGCGCCCTGGCGGCCACGCCGGCGGGTGGTGGCCTGGCCGTTGCTGCTGCTGGTGGTGGTCATGCTGCCGGGCTTTGACCAGGTGGCCAGGCGGGATGAGGTGCGCTTGCAAAGCGCCTTTGAGCGCGACGCCAATGCCCGCCGCCTGCGGCTGCAGCAATTGTTCAGTGACCCGGCTGACGCCGTGCTGGCCCAGCGTGGTGTGCTGGCGGCCGGTGGCACCGGTTTGCCCACCGCCTTGTTTGACCGCCTGGCCAGCGGCTGGATGGAGCGCACCCCCGGGCTGCGCGCCATGGGCTGGATCGACCTGGTGGCCAGCGCGCCCGGCACACCACCCAACGCCGCCAATACCGTTGCCAGTGCGCCCGGTCTTTCGGCCACGCCGGCCAGCAGCACTGCCACCGCACTGGTGCTGCGCCACCTCTACACCGGCAAGCCGGGCCAGGCCCGTTTGCCTGGCGCGCAGATGGACCCCGACAACCGCCTGAGCCTGGTGCCAGCCGTGCGTGCAGCGGTGGAAAAAGCCCTGGCCGCCGATGGCCCGGTGGCGGTCTCGGCACAGGCGGTGACATTGCGCGCGCTCAAGCCCGGCACCAGCGACAGCACAAACGCCCGGCCGGACACCACCACCACCACCGCTGCCGCCCAGCAATCCCTGCTGGTGCTGCAGGCCGTGCCCCCGGCCGGCGGCAGCGGCGCGGCCAGCCGGCTGGTGTTTGGTGTGGTGCAGGCCGATCTGCAACTGGCCGCGGCAATGCCCGATATCGACGACCCGAATGTGCGCGTCTGCCTGGTGGACGGTGGCTTTGGCGCCGGTCAGCAAGCGCTGCGCCTGGCCGGCCCAGCCGGCTGCGAGCACGACGCCGCTGGCAGCGCCATCCGCCGACAACTGGGCCGGGTGGCCTTGGGCGAGCGGCGCTTCGATCTGCTGGTCAGCGAGCCGCCCACGGCCGACAACCGCATCTTCACCGCCGTCTGGCTGCTGGCGCTGCCGGCGGTGGCAGGTGCGGCCATGCTCAGCGCCCTGCTGCTGATGCTGACCGGCAGGCTGCAGCGCATCGAGGACCGGGTGCGTGAGCGTACCGCCGCCCTCAGCACCGAGATCGACGAGCGGCGCCTGGCCCAGCGTGCACTGGCCATCAGCGAGCAGCGGTTTCGCGCCATCTTTGACGGTGTGCCCATCGGCGTCACCGTGGTCAACCCGCAAGGCCTGCTGGTGGATGTCAACCCGGCGTTTTGCACCATGATGGGCAGCACGGCAGGGGCATTGCTGGGCCGACCGCTGGCCGACATCAAGCTGCCCGATGTGGCCGGTGATGACGGCACCACCACTGCCGTGGGTGGCAGCCAGGCCAGGCGGCAACGCTACCTGACCAGTGACGGCCGGGTGCTGCAGGTGGCCGCCAGCTTGCGCACCCTGCATGACGCCGACCAGCACCCGGTTGGCACGGTGGGCGCGTTGCAAGACCTGACCCAGGTGCTGCGCCTGCGCGAAGCCGAACGTGAGCGCGACGAGGCCGAGGTGGCCAGCCGCACCAAGAGTGAATTCCTGGCCAAGCTCAGCGACGCGCTGCGCGCCCCGCTCAACGCCATCATCGGTTTTGCCCAGATGTTGGGCCGCAGCCAGGACAACGACGGCGCTGATGGCAACCTGGGCCAACGCCAAGGCCTGGCGCAGATCCGCCAGGCCGGCTGGCACCTGCTGGACATGATCAATGACGTGCTGGACCTGTCGCACATGGAGGCTGGCAGCCTGCGCCTGACGCTGGAGCCCGTCTCGCTGGCCGACCTGGCCCAAGAAGCCATGACCCTGGTAGAGCCTGCAGCGCTGCAGGCGGGTGTGACGCTGGACTTGTCCCTGTCGCCCCAGGCCGACCGCGCCCAGGCCGACCCGTTGCGGCTGCGCCAGGTGCTGGTCAACCTGCTGGGCAATGCCATCAAATACAACCGGCCCGGCGGCCGCGTCACCCTGCGCACGCGGCCTGGTGCGCTGGGTGAAATCACCCTGGAGGTCGAAGACACCGGCATCGGCATGAGCGAAGCGCAGCTGGCTGAGCTGTTCATCCCTTTCCACCGGTTGGGCCGCGAGCAGCACGGTGTGGTCGGTGCGCCAGGCAGCCAGGGCACCGGCATCGGCCTGGTGATCTGCCGCAAGCTGTGCCAGTTGATGGGTGGTGACCTGAGCGTGAGCAGTCGCGACGGCGAGGGATCGCTGTTTGCTGTGCGCCTGCCGCGGCCGGTGGGCGAGCCCAGCCGCACCGTGGTGCAGGCCAGCGCGCCGCTGGTGCCGCAAGTCAGCATCGGCACCGTGCTCTACATCGAGGACAACGAGGGCGACATCGCGCTGATGCAACACCTGCTGCAGCGGCGCCCGGGCGTCACGCTGGTGTGCGCCCGCAGCGCCGCCGAAGGCCTGGCCCAGGCAGTCAACGCCGACCTGGTCTTGCTGGACCTGGACCTGCCCGACCAGCCCGGCATGGCGCTGCTGCACGCGCTGCGGGCCGACACCCGCATGCGCCGCACACCGGTGGTGGTGGTGTCGGCCGAGCGCCGGCCCCAACGCATCGACGACTGTTTTGAGGCCGGTGCGGCGCAGTTCCTCAGCAAGCCGCTTGACCCACAACAGGTGCTGCAGGCGGTGGACGATGGTTTGAATCAGGACTGAAGCGGCGCGGCCGTCAACGGCTGCTGCGGCAGCGCACAAGCCCAAAAAAAAACGGCCCGGGCGGGCCATTTTTCATGCCGCGCCACCGTGCAGCGCAGCGACACGAGAAGCCGAGCCGCCGCCAGGGCGGCAGCCCCGGGCCCGTCAACCCTCGTCGTGGAACGCCTCATCGCGCTTGTTCTTGATCGACGGCAGCATCACCACCACGATCATCAGCAGCGCCGCCAGCAGCAGGCCGGCCGACAGCGGCCGGGTGGCAAACGTGGTCCAGTCACCGCGTGACAACAACAGCGCGCGGCGCAGGTTTTCTTCCATCATCGGCCCCAGGATGAAACCCAGCAGCAGCGGTGCTGGCTCGCAGCCCAGTTTGTAAAAGAGATAGCCCACCAAGGTGAAGCCAGCCGTCATGTAGACATCAAACGAGCTGTTGTTGAGCGTGTAGCTGCCGATGCCGCAGAACACCACGATGGCCGGGAACAGGAAGCGGTAAGGCACGGTGAGCAGCTTGATCCAGATGCCGATGAGCGGCAAATTCAGAATGACCAGCATTGCGTTGCCCACCCACATGCTGGCAATCAGGCCCCAGAACAACTGCGGGTTGCTGGTCATCACCTGCGGGCCGGGCTGGATGCCCTTGATCGTCATCGCGCCCACCATCAGCGCCATCACCGCGTTGGGCGGGATGCCCAGCGTCAACATCGGGATGAAGCTGGTCTGCGCACCGGCGTTGTTGGCCGACTCAGGCCCGGCCACACCACGGATATTGCCCTTGCCAAACGGCACTTCACCCGGCCGCGCTCGCATTTTCTTCTCCACCGTGTAGGCCGCAAACGAGGCCAGCAAAGCACCACCTCCGGGCAGCACACCCAGGATGGAGCCCAGCGCGGTGCCACGCACCACGGCCGGCCAGGCGTCGTGAAAGTCTTGCCGGGTGGGCCACAGGCCGGTCACGTTCTTGGTGAACACCTCGCGGTGTTCGGCCGGCTGGCCCAGGTTGATGATGATTTCACCAAAGCCGAAGATGCCCATCGCAATGGCCACAAAGCCGATGCCGTCGGTCAGCTCGGGGATGTCAAAGCTGTAGCGCGGCACGCCCGAGATCACGTCGGTGTTGATCTGGCCCAGCAGCAGGCCCAGCAGGATCATCGCGATGGCTTTGACCAGTGAGCCGGATGCCAACACCACCGCACCGATCAGGCCCAGCACCATCAGGCTGAAGTACTCGGCCGGGCCG
>JANPOW010000343.1:0-9193 GCA_031428185.1 Betaproteobacteria bacterium
AGCTGCGCCACCTCGTCAAGCCAATCGGCGCCCAGCGCGGCACGGCTCCAGATGGCGCGCACGGTCTGGTCGATGACCGTCACGGCCGGGCCTTGCAACTGCACCGCAAAGTCCAGCCGGGGGGCGTCGGACCAGCCGTGGTTCAGGTCGTTGCGGTCATCGATGATGTTGATGCCGCCGGCAAAGCCGGTCTCGCCGTCCACCACGCACAGCTTGTGGTGCAGGCGGCGCAACTGCCCCGGCTGCAGCAGCCGCCACCAGCGGTCCAGCGGGCGGAACACGGTGAGATGCACACCGGCATCCACCAACCAGCGGCGCAGCATGGCCAGGGTGGCCTTGCTGCCAAAGCCGTCCACCACCACGCCCACCCAGACACCGCGCCGGGCGGCAGCGGCCAGCGCGTCAGCCACCGCGTGGGCGGCGGCGTCGTCATGGAAGATGTAGGTGACCAGCCAGACTTGGTGGCGTGCGCTGTTGATGGCCCGGCACATGGCCGGGAACAGCGCATCACCGCCGGCCAGTAGCTGCACCGTGTTGCCACCGCTGGGCAGCGGCCCCGGGCCGGCCTTGACCGGGTGCAGCGGCGCTGGTGGTGTTGGTCTGGCTGGGGGCATGGTGGGCGCGCGGGGCACGCTCAATCGAGTTGCAGGTTCACCACCAGCGGCAGGTGGTCGGACATGCGGGCCCAACCGCTGTTGCGTGGCACATGGGCCGACAGGCAGGCCAGGCCGCGGGTGTAGACGCGGTCCATCGCAAACATCGGCACGGCCGACGGAAACGTGCGCTGCGCCCGCGCCGGGCCGGCACTGGCACGCTGCAGGCCGATGGCCAGCATCGGGCCGTCCAGCTTCTCGCCCCAGTCGTTGAAATCTCCGGCCACCAGCAGTGGCGCACCGGCTGGCACTTCTTCGGCGATGAAGGACGCCAGACGCTCACACTGGCGCACCCGGCTGGCGTGGATCAGGCCGAAATGCGCCACCACCGCATGCACCTCCACGCCCTGCCACAACACCGGCACATGCAGCAGGCCACGCTGCTCAAAGCGGTGGTCGCTCACATCCTGGTGGCCCACATCGCCGATGGGCCAGCGTGACAGCAGCGCGTTGCCATGCTCACCGTGGCGGGTGGTGGCGTTGGTGCGGTAGGCCACTGCGTAGCCTTCGGGCGCCAGATAGTCAGCCTGGCCACCATCGGGCCAGCCCAGCACGGTGCGCTGGAAGTGGCGCGCTTCACGCTGGTGGAACAGCCGCACCTCTTGCAAACACACCAGGTCAGCGTCCAGCGCCTCGATGCCCAGCCCCAGGTTGTGGATCTCCAGCCGCTTGCCCGGGCCCACACCGCGCACACCTTTGTGGATGTTGTAGGTGGCCACGCGCAGCACCTGGCTGGTGAACTGCTGGCTGGCATGGCCGGCAGCCGGCAAACGCGACGCGCTGAAGTGCGGCGTGCGCATCAGCCCAGGCCCCCGGCCAGGCGCGGCAGGTGCAGGATGGCCTCGGCGTTGCTGGGTGAAAAGCAGCGGTCAGCCGCCTCCCGCCAGGGCAGCCAGGCGTATTGCAGATGCTCACGCGGGCTCAGGCGCACGGGTGTGCCGGCCGGCACGGCCAGGCCAAACACCTGCTCGGTGTTGTGCGTCACGCCGGGGCCGTAACGGTGGCGCCAGACCGGGTAGATCTCGTACCGGTTTTGCAGGCCCCAATCGCGCAGCGCTGACCTGGGCACAGCCGTGGGCACGCCCGCTGCGCCGACGCTGATGCCAGTCTCCTCAGCCACCTCGCGGATGGCCGTGGTGGCCCAGTCTTCAGCGGCGCTGTCCTTGCTGCCGGTCACGCTTTGCCAGAAGCCGGGCTGATCGGCGCGCTCGATCAGCAGCACATCCAGCGCCGGGGTGTGGATCACCACCAGCACGCTTTGCGGGATCTTGGGCCGCCGTGCAGGCGGGTGGATGGTGGTCGTCATGCCGCTGCGGCCCGGCGTTGTTGCACCGCCTTGGCCAGGCTGCGCAGCAGTGGCGCGGTGTCGTCCCAGCCAATGCAGGCGTCGGTGATGGACACCCCCGGCCGCAGCGACACGCCGGGCAGCAAATCTTGCCGGCCTTGATGCAAGTGGCTCTCCACCATCAGGCCGATGATGCGTTGCTCACCGGCTGCCACTTGCTGCGCCACATCGGCCGCCACGTCGATCTGGCGCCGGTGCTGCTTGGCCGAGTTGGCGTGTGAGCAGTCCACCATCACCTGCTCTCGCTGGCCGGCTTTGCGCAGTGCGGCGCAAGCGGCGGCCACGTGGGCGGCGTCGTAGTTGGGTGTTTTGCCACCACGCAGGATGACATGGCCATCGTCATTGCCCCGGGTCTCAAAAATGGCCGCCACACCCATCTTGGTCATGCCCATGAAGGCGTGCGGCGCGGCGGCCGAGACGATGGCGTCCGCCGCCACCTGCAGGCCACCGTCGGTACCGTTTTTGAAACCGACCGGGCAGCTCAGGCCCGAGGCCAGTTGGCGGTGGCTCTGGCTCTCCGTCGTGCGGGCGCCGATGGCCCCCCAGGCGATCAGGTCACTCTGGTATTGCGGGCTGAGCAAATCCAGAAATTCAGTGCCGGCGGGCAGGCCCATCGCGTTGATCTCCAGCAGCAGCGCCCGGGCGCGCCGCAGGCCCTCATTGATGCGGAAGCTGCCGTCCAGCCGGGGGTCGTTGATGTAGCCCTTCCAGCCCACTGTGGTGCGGGGTTTCTCGAAGTAGACCCGCATCACCACGATCAGCTCACCGGCCAGCTCATCGGCCAGCGGCTTGAGCAACTGGGCGTAGTGCATGGCCTGGGCATGGTCGTGGATGGAACACGGGCCGACCACCACCACCAGCCGGTCACCCTGGCCGTGCAACACCGCGCTGATGGCCTGGCGGGTGTGCTCGATCAACTGCTCGATGGCCAGCGTGACGGGCAGTTCTTCCAGCAGCACGGCGGGGGAGACCAGCGCCCGCACCGCCTTGATGCGGGTGTCGTCGATGCGGGTGGTGTCGTGGGTGGCCGCAGTGGCGATAGTCAAGCCGGCTCCATGGTTGGGTGATGGGGTGGCTGTCCTGTGGGGCATGGCATGGTGGTTGTCATTGGGTTCAGATGGCGGCGACGCGGCTGCGCAACCAATCCGCGAAGGGCGCTTCGTCGAGCTCACCAGCCGCCAGATTGAGCATCACCAGCACGCAATCGGCATCAGACGCCGTCAGGCGCCAACCGTTGAGCATGAGAAACAGCACCGTGGCGACAAAGGCCGAGCGCTTGTTGCCGTCAATGAACGGGTGGTTACGCGCCAAGCCGAAGGCGTAGGCGGCGGCCAGCTCGCACACGTCTGGCTCACCGTAGTGGGCCAGATTGCGTGGCCGTGCCAGCGCCGACTCCAGCAGGCCAACATCACGCACACCGGCAGCGCCACCGTGCTCGGCCAGTTGCTCCTCATGCACGGCCAGCACCACGGCCGGGTCAATCCAGCTCCAGGTCAGGTTGGCAGCCATGGTGTTATTTGGCCAGCTCGCGCAGCACCGCCCGGCGCGTTTTCATGATGTCGCGGGCGGCTTGCATCTGGCCTTCAAACACTGGGTCATGCGGCGTGATGCGCATGCCGTCCGGGCTTTCGGTCAGGTACAAGGTGTCGCCCCGACCCAACTTGAGCAAGTTCAACACCTCTTTGGGCAGGATGACCCCAACCGAGTTACCGATCTGGGTGAGCTTGAGGGCGTGCATGGCGGGGCTCCTGTGAAGTTATAACCGATGTTATACCTGATCGAATGACAGCGGTCCGCAGGGCCGGATGCAAAACCGCCCGCCGGGCGCTGGGCAGCACGCGGTGGGCGGTGGGCGGTGGGCGGTGGGCGGCGATTTGGCTTTCCGCCGGTCAGCCGGTCAGCCGGTCAGCCGGTCAAGCCGTGATGCCACCCGGGTTGCGCAGCCGGATGTGCAACTCACGCAACTGCTTCTCGTCCACCAGGCTGGGCGCGCCGGTCAGCAGGCACTGGGCGCGCTGGGTTTTGGGGAAGGCGATCACATCGCGGATCGACTCGGCCTTGCTCATCAGCGTGGCAATGCGGTCCAGCCCAAAGGCCAGGCCACCGTGCGGCGGTGCGCCGTATTGCAGCGCGTCCAGCAAGAAGCCGAACTTCGACTGCTGCTCTTCCGGGCTGATGTTGAGCGCGGCAAACACCTTGGCCTGCACCTCGGCGCGGTGGATACGCACCGAGCCGCCGCCGATCTCCCAGCCGTTGAGCACCATGTCGTAGGCCTTGGACAAACACGCTCCGGGGTCGGTGTCCATCAAGTCCTCAGGCCCGTCTTTTGGCGCGGTGAACGGGTGGTGCACCGCGTTCCAGCGGCCGGCTTCTTCATCGTGCTCAAACATCGGGAAGTCGACCACCCACATCGGCGCCCACACGTCGTTGAACAAGCCGTGCTCGCGGCCAAATTCACTGTGGCCGATCTTGACGCGCAGCGCGCCCAGCGCGTCGTTCACCACCTTGGCCTTGTCGGCGCCAAAAAAGATCAGGTCGCCGTTGCAGGCGCCGGTGCGGGCAAGGATTTCGGCCACCGCCGCGTCGTGCAGGTTCTTGACGACGGGGGACTGCAGGCCGTCGCGGCCCTTGCCGGCGTCGTTGACCTTGATCCAGGCCAGGCCACGCGCGCCGTAAATCTTGACAAACTCGGTGTAGGCGTCGATCTCGCCGCGGCTCATCCCGGCGCCACCGGGGATGCGCAGCGCCGCCACCCGGCCACCCTTGGCATTGGCCGGGCCGCTGAACACTTTGAAGTCCACATCACGCATCGCGTCGGTCAGCTCGGTGAACTCAAGCTGGACACGCAGGTCAGGCTTGTCTGAGCCGTAACGGTGCATCGCCTCGGCGTAGGTCATTTCCACATACACCGGCAGCTCCACAGCCATGGTTTTGCGGAACACGGTGCGGATCATGGCCTCGGTGATGGCGCGGATCTCCTCCTCGCCCAAAAACGAGGTTTCGATGTCGATCTGGGTGAATTCGGGCTGGCGGTCGGCGCGCAAATCCTCGTCGCGGAAGCATTTGACGATCTGGTAATAACGGTCAAAGCCAGCGACCATCAGCAACTGCTTGAACAACTGGGGCGACTGCGGTAGCGCAAAAAACGCGCCGTCATGCACCCGCGACGGCACCAGATAGTCGCGCGCGCCCTCGGGTGTGCTCTTGGTCAGCATCGGGGTTTCGATGTCGATGAAGCCCTGCTCGTCCAGAAACTTGCGCACCTCGATGGCCACGCGGTAGCGCAGGCGCAGGTTTTTTTGCATCAGCGGGCGGCGCAGGTCCAGCACCCGGTGGGTCAGGCGGGTGGTCTCGCTCAGGTTGTCATCGTCCAGCTGGAATACCGGCGTGACGCTGGGGTTGAGCACAGTCAACGCATGCGCCAACACCTCGATCTTGCCGCTGACGAGGTTGGTGTTCTCGGTGCCGGCCGGGCGCGCACGCACCTTGCCCACCACCTGCAGGCAAAACTCTCCACGCACGTCCTCGGCCACCTTGAACATCTCGGCGCGATCGGGGTCGCAGACGATCTGCACCAGGCCTTCGCGGTCACGCAGGTCGATGAAGATGACACCGCCGTGGTCGCGGCGGCGGTGCGCCCAGCCGAACAGGGTGACGGTCTGGTCCATCAGGGCCTCGCTGACGAGGCCGCAATAGGTGGTTCTCATGGCAAATCTCCAGGTCTTGATTGGGGGCTGGCGGCTGCGGCACTGCGACGCGGGCAGCCGTCACAACAGTGAGGTTGGCGTGCAAGGGGCTGTGTTGCAAGCCCTCAGGGCCAGGCGCCAGCCGCGGCGCCCGGCCCGGTCAATTTCGGGCCGCAGCCACCACCCGGGGTGCGGGTGGCGCGGGTGGTGGTGGCACCACCACGCCCATCGAGATGATGTACTTCAGCGCCTGGTCCACGCTCATGTGCAGCGGCCGCACATTGGCGCGCGGCACGATCAAAAAGAAACCCGAGGTGGGGTTGGGCGTGGTGGGCACATACAGGCTGACATGCTCTCCGTCCAGGTGCGCTTGCACCTCACCACCGGGCTTGCCGGTGACAAACGCGATGGTCCACGAGCCGGCATGCGGGTACTGCACCAGCACCGCTTCGCGAAAGGCATTGCCGCTGCTGGAAAACAGCGTGTCCGACACCTGTTTGACCGAGCTGTAGATGGCGTTGACGATGGGGATGCGCGACATCAGCTTGTCCCACTGCCGCATCCACCACTGGCCAAAGATGTTGGTCACAAACACACCCGTGCCCAGCATCATGGCCACCATCACCAGCACGCTCAGGCCCGGGATGTGGCGCAGTGACTCGATGAACGCATCGGCGCCGGCCGGCAGCAGCGCCTGGCTGATGGTCAGCAGCCACGAGAACATGCCGTCCATCAGCCCCAGCAGCCACAGCAGCACCCAGATGGTGATGGCCAGCGGCAGCCAGACCAGCAGGCCGGCAATGATGTACTTTCTCACGCGATGGGCTTTCTCAACGGGGCCGGGCGGCCCCTCAGGATGCATTGGGGGTGGACGAACCGCCACCACTGGCGGCCGGCGTTGACGCTGCGCTGGGCGCAGCGGCCGGTGCGCTGGTGGGCGTGCTTGCGGCTTTGTCGGCCGCTTTGTCGCCGCCCTTTTTGTCGCCGCCTTTTTGATCGCCGGCAACGCTGTCTTTCTTGTCGCCGGCAGCGGCCGGCTTGTCGGTGCCGTCACCGCCCGCGGCGGGCACCACGGGTGCGGCGCCACCACCCTTGAAATCAGTTACGTACCAGCCCGAGCCCTTGAGCTGGAAGCCGGCTGCCGTGACTTGCTTGGTGAAGGCTTCAGCCCCGCAGGACGGGCAGGTGTGCAGCTGCGGGTCGGACATCCTCTGCAACACGTCTTTCGCGTGGCCGCAGGTGCTGCAGCGGTAGGCATAGATCGGCATGGCTAAACCCTTGACGCAAAACATTCAATTATAGGGAGCCGGGCTGTTGCGCCGGCCTGCGCCCCACCGGCAGGCTGCCGACAAAACCGACCCTGCGGCAGCCGCCTCAGGCCGGCACTGCGGCGCGCAAGCTCACAAGCCCACCACCCGGTGGTGCGACCCGTGGCGGTTTTTCATCCACTGCGGCGCCAGTGAGCCCAGCACCATGCCCACACCGGCCAGCACCAGGCCGGCCAGTTGGGCCGGAAACTGCGCCCCCACCGGTGTCAACAGCAACACCAGCCAGGCCAGCACGCCCAGCACGATGGACAAGACCGCCCCCTGGGTGGTGGCACGCGGCCAGTACAGCCCCGCCACCAGCGGCACAAACGCGCCCACCAGGGTGATTTGGTAGGCACCCGAGACCATGTCGTAAATCGGCGTGCCCTGGGACAGGATGGCGTAGGTGCAGACACACACACTGAACACCAGCACCGCAATCCGCATGGTGCGCAACTCCTGCCGGTCGCTCACCCGGGGGTAAAACTGGCGCCAGATGTTCTCGACAAAGGTGACCGACGGCGCCAGCAAGGTGGCCGACGCGGTGCTTTTCAAAGCCGACAGCAGCGCGCCAAAAAAGATCACCTGCATGGCAAATGGCATCTTGGTCATCACCAGCGTGGGGATGACTTTTTGCGGGTCCTCCTTGATCAAGGTGGCCGCAGCCTCCGGCATGATGATCAATGCACTGACCACCAGAAACATCGGCACAAAGGCAAACAGGATGTAGCAGATGCCGCCGATCACCGGGCCCTTGGTGGCGGCGGCCTCGTTTTTGGCCGACATCACGCGCTGGAACACGTCTTGTTGCGGGATCGACCCCAACATCATGGTCAGCGCGGCGGCAATGAAAAACGCCAGCTCCTTGAAGCCTGGCTCCGGCAAGAATTTGAACAATTGCTTGCTGCTCGCCAGCGCGATGACCTTGTCCGCACCACCGGCCAGGTCAGCGGCAAACACCGCGATGATGCTCAAACCCAGCACCAAAATGATCATCTGGATGAAGTCGGTGACGGCCACCGACCACATGCCGCCAAACAGCGTGTAGGCCAGGATGGACGCGGTGCCCAGCACCATGCCCACGGGCACGGAAATAGTGCCGGCCGAGAGCAGGTTGAACACCAGCCCCAGCGCCGTGACCTGGGCCGACACCCAGCCCAGGTAGCTGAGGATGATGACCAGCGAGCACACCACCTCCACCAGCCGGCCGTAGCGCTCGCGGTAGTAGTCGCTGATGGTCAGCAGCGTCATCTTGTAGAGCTTGCTGGCAAAAAACAGCCCGACCAGGATCAGGCAGGTGCCAGCGCCAAACGGGTCTTCCACCACACCGTTCAAGCCGCCCTGCACAAACTTGGCCGGGATGCCCAGCACGGTTTCTGAGCCGAACCAGGTGGCAAAGGTGGTGGTGATGATCATCACCAGCGGCAGGTGGCGGCCGGCAATCGCAAAGTCAGCCGTGTTCTTGACCCGCCGCGCCGCCCACAGGCCGATGGCGATGGTGACCAGCAGATAGGCAAAGACCAGGGTCAGCAACATGGTGGTGACTGCCGCAAATGCGGATTGGACGAAAAAAAGGTAAATCAGTGGCCAGGCCAGCGCAGCAGCAATTGTGTTGCCAGCACGCCCGCCACAAAGCCCACCGCCGCGTACAGCAGCGCTTGCAGCAGGCGGTTGGTGCGGCGCTGCTCAGCCAGCAGGGCCAGCACGGCGGGGTCACTGGCGCGCTCACGCAGCAAGGCTTGGTGCACCAGGCGCGGCAGCTCGGGCAGCAGTTGGGCGTAGCGCGGCGCTTCGTTCTTGAACCGCTCGACCAACCCCGTCCAGCCCACTTGGCGCTGCATCCAGGTTTCGAGAAACGGCTTGGCGGTGCTCCACAAATCCAGCTCGGGGTCTAGCTGGCGGCCCAGGCCCTCGATGTTGAGCAGGGTTTTTTGCAGCAGCACCAGTTGCGGCTGGATCTCCACATTGAAGCGGCGTGAGGTCTGGAACAGCCGCATCAGCACCTGGCCCAGCGAGATGTCTTTGAGCGGCCGGTCAAAGTGCGGCTCACACACGGCGCGGATGGCGCTTTCCAGCTCGTCCACCCGCGTGCCCGCAGGCACCCAGCCGGATTCAATGTGCAGCTCGGCCACGCGCTTGTAATCACGGCGGAAAAATGCGGTGAAGTTTTGCGCCAGATACTCCTTGTCAATCTCGGTCAAG
>JANPOW010000344.1:0-2777 GCA_031428185.1 Betaproteobacteria bacterium
CGCGTCCAGCAGCCGGCGCGAGGTGGCGGCGGCGCCGTGGCTGTCGGCCACGTGCACCAGCAGCGCAAACTGGTCTCCGCCCACGCGGGCCAGGATGTCGCCCTGGCGCATGGCGGCGGTCAGCCGGTCGGCGCAGTCCACCAGCACTTGGTCGGCACCGGCCTGGCCCAGGTTGTCGTTGATCTGCTTGAAGCGGTCCAGGTCCAGCAGCAGCAGCGCCAGCTGGCCGGCAGTGCCTCGAGCTTGCATGATCGCGGCGTCCAGGCCGGCGGCCAAGTGGCGCCGGTTGGCCAGGCCGGTCAGCGCGTCGGTGGTGGACAAGGTCTCGATGTGGCGCACCGCGCTGGCCAGCTCAGTGCGGTCGCGGAATGACCAGACCCGGCCACACGGCCGGCCGGCGCACAACTGCGGCTGGCTGACCCGCTCCAGCACCCGGCCCGAGCGCAGGGTGATGGCCACCGGTGCCTCGGGCAGGCCGGCCTCACCCACCTGCGCCAGGGCCTGCATGTAGCGGGCCGGGTCCTGCACGTTGCGGCGCATCCAGTCAAAGATGGCGGCATCGTCACGCTGGGCGAGCAGGCTGTCCGGCAAGCCCCAGACCTGTGCAAAACGGCGGTTGAAGCCGCTGATGCGGCCGGCCAGGTCGGTCACCAAAATGCCGTCGGCGGTGGACTCGAGTGTGGCCGCCAGCTCTGACAGCAACAGCTCACGTGTCTGTTGATCGCGCTGCTGGGCGCTGCGGTCTTGCAGCCGCACCAGCAGCGGTGGCAGCACGCTGCCGGCGGCCAGGGGCTGGGGCGCGGGCACGGCCGGCGGCAAGGGCTGGATGTGCCGGGTGACATGGCGCAGCAGGCCGGCGCTGTCCTGCAACACGGTATCGGACACCAGCGGCAAGGCCTGGCCACCGGCGCGCAGGTCGGCCCAGTAGGCCAGGTCCTCCGGTGTGGCCAGCAGTTGCTCGGCCAGCTGGCCACGCAGCGCGGCGGCGGGCTGGCCCAGCAGGCGGCCCGCCTCGGCATTGGCGGCCAGCACCGTGCCGTGCTTGCTACACACCAGCCAGGCCGGCTCGGCCAGCGCGGCCAGCAGGCCAGCCCAGGCCGCCAGCTCGGCCGCTGCCGGGTTGGGCGTGGTGGCCAGGGCTGGCACAGGTGCGCCGCCAGCATCGGGCCGATGCACCGGCAGCAAACCGGCGGCGCTGGCAGCAGTCACGCGGCCAGGCCCTGCACGGCCTGGGCCGGCTCGGGCTGCACCGGCTCAAAAAAGTACACCGTGCGCGGCCGGGGTGACAGGTAGTCCCGCGCGGCGGCCGGCAGTTGGCCGGGCTTGAGGCTGCGCCGGATGCCCAGGTCGGCCAGGACGTCCAGGTTGAGCAGCAGTGCGTCCTGCACCGGCACGGCCGTGTCGCAGACCATCACGCGGGGCTTGAGCGGGCGCGACGAGTTGACGCTGACCACCGTGGCGTAGCGGTCGTCGGTCAACTGCACGATCGAGCCGGGTGGGTAGACGCCCATCATGCGGATGAAGGCGTTGAGCATGGTGCCGTCAAACTTGCCCCGGCTTTGCGCAAAGATCAGCGACAAGGCCTCATGCGGTGTCATGGTCAGCGCGGCCTGCGGCGGGTTGCACAGCTTGTCATAGCGGTTGACCAGGGCCACGATGCGCGCGGCCGTGCTCATGCGGTCGGGCCCCAGGCGCGCCGGGAAACCACTGCCGTCGGCCATCTCGTGGTGCTGGGCCAGCACCGCCAGTGCACCCTCGCTCAAGCCCATGCGCTGGCCTTGGGCCACGCCCAGCGCCACGTGGTCGCAGTAGAGCTTCCGGTCGGCCTGGTCCAGCGTGGTGCCGTCGTGGCGGGCGCGCTCGGGCAGGCCCAGCTTGCCCACGTCATGCAGCAGTGCGCCGATGCCGATGTCTTCCATCTCGGCCGCTTCAAACCCAAACACACGGGCCATCAGCAGCGAGATCACGGTGACGTTGAGCGCGTGGCCCGACACCGGGTCAGCCGGAACATCGCCCAGCACCCGCACACACATCTCGCGGTCTACCAGCAGCTTGTCCAGCAGCGCGCGGGTCAGGCCCAGGGTGATGGCCAGCGCCTGCTCGGGCGCCTTGGGCAACTGGCGCTGCGCCTCACGCCAGGCACAGCCGGCCTCACCGTATTGCTGCTCACACAACTGCAGCGCGGCGCGCTGGGTGGCCAGCGGGCTGCGTGGCGCCAGCGGCAGGGCGGCATGCACCAGGTAGGTGGCATCGGCGCGGGTCTCGGCGTTGGGGTGGCGGCTGGGGTGGGGACCGCGCGCTGGCGGGGCCAGGTGCGCTGCTGCAGCAGCAGCCGTCAGGGCCAGGGCGACCGGGCCGGCGTCTGGCGCTGCTGCGCTGGCCGCGCTGGCCGTGCTGGCCGTGCGCGGTGTGGTGCTGCCCGGGCTGTCTGGCTGGCCCGCCGTGCTGGGCATGGCAGCCACATCGGGCATTGCCAGCCGGCTTTTGTCCGGGCTCCAGCGCAGCGTCTTCAAGCCCAGGCCACGGATGGTGCTGATCTGCTCTGGCGTGCTGACCACAAAGCTGGACAGCGCAAACGGATGGGCCCACCAGCCCAGGTCCAGATGGACAAACATCCCGACCTGCAGTTCTTCGATCCCGACCGTCATCGACATGGCTTGTGTACTTCCTGGCAAGCTGGGCCGCCGGCAGTCACACCGCCAGCAGCGCGGGCGACATGCCCGCATCACCGGGCTTTCGGCAGGCCGGGGGTGGAACTTGACCCCGCAGGCCGGGCC
>JANPOW010000345.1:0-3054 GCA_031428185.1 Betaproteobacteria bacterium
AAGCGCTCGCGGCGGCGTTGGGGTGGGCCCACCTGAGGAATTGCGCAGCGCCTGACGAGGGTGGGCCAAGCCCAACGCCGCTGTGCACGGCCGTGGCAGTGCAAACCTTTGAGGACCGTCAACCTGGGCCTGCCATCAACCGCCCGTGACCGGCGGGAAAAACGCCACCTCTGCGCCGGCCGGCACCACCGTGGCTTCGTCCGCCATCACCTGATTCAGGGCGCAGCGCAGCGCCCTGCCCCGCTTCAGCGCCGCGGCATGCGGCGCTCCACGCGCAATCAGCGCATCGCGCAATTGGCCCAGCGTGCTGCCGGCGGGCAGATTGACTTGCTCGCTGGTGCCCAGCGCCTCGCGCAGGGCAGCAAAGTAGCGCACGGTGACGCTCACGGTGTCCGTCATGCTCAGGCCCCGATCAAGGACGCGAGTAGCAGCAGGCGCACCGTGTCACCACGCTGCACCACCTGGCCGGATGGGTTGTCCACCAGGCCGTCGGCCCACACGGCGGACGTGAGCACGCCTGAGCTCTGGTTGGGGAACAGCTCGACCCCGCCCTGGGCATTGAAGCGGGCGCGCAAAAACTCACGCCGCTTGTCGGGCTGGGGCCAATCAAAATCAGCCCGCACTTGCACCGCCTGCGGCAGTGCGGCCGGGCAGCCCTGCAGGGCGCGCAGCACGGGTGCCACCGCCAGCAAAAAGGTGACAAAGCTGGACACCGGGTTGCCGGGCAGGCCCATGAACAGCGCCTCGGTCTCGCCGTCGTCGCGGCGCACCGCGCCGAAGGCCAGCGGCTTGCCGGGCTTCATCGCCACTTGCCAGGCCTCCAGCCAGCCCTCGGCTTGCACTGCGGGCTTGATGTGGTCCTCCTCGCCCACCGACACACCACCCGAGGTGAGGATCAAATCGTTGTGCTGCGCGGCGCGGCGCAGCGCGTCGCGGGTGGCGCCAAGCTGGTCGGGCACGACGCCTAAGTCATCCACCACGCAGCCCGCTGCCTGCAGCAGGCCACGCAGCGTGAAGCGGTTGCTGTTGTAGATGGCGCCGGGCTTGAGGGATTCACCGGGCATCACCAGCTCATCGCCAGTGGAAAACAGCGCCACCCGCGGCTGGCGCCGCACCGTGAGGCGCGACGCACCCACCGAAGCGGCCAGGCCCAGCGCCTGCGGTGTCAACCTGCAGCCGGCGGCCAGCACCTCGGCACCCAGCTGCACATCCTCACCGCGCCGCCGCACCCACTGGCCGGCTTGCGGCATGGTGTTGATGCGCACGCTGCCCAGGCCGGGGCTGCCAGCTACGCCGCCCGGCCCAGGCTGGGCCTCGCACTGCTCCTGCATCACCACCACGTCCGCGCCCGGCGGCACCTGCGCGCCGGTGAAGATGCGCACCGCCGTGCCCGGCTGCAGCGGCACGCCCACCACGCCCGCGGCCAAGCGCTGGCTGACCGGCAGCACGGTGCCGGCTTGCGGCACATCGGCGGCACGCAGGGCGTAGCCGTCCATCGCGCTGTTGGCGGCCGGCGGCACATCCAGGTTTGATACCACCGGGCGGGCCAGCACCCGGCCCAGGGCGTCCCAGGTGGCGAGTTTTTCGGTCTCGGGGATCACCCGGTCACGCGCCACGGCCAGCAGGCGTTGCAGCACCTCGTCCAGGCTGAGCATGGCGGGGCGGTGTTGCGGGGTGGGTTCAGCCATGGTGGGGGTGGGGTGTGGATGACTTCAGGCCGGCAGCCGTGGTGGGTGGTAGTGATAGCGCTCGGCATGGGCCACCAAATAGTCAGCCAGCGCGGCGGGGTTGGCCAGATCGAATACCGGCCGGCCGGTGGGCACCGGCAGCGCTGCGGGGGTGTCGGTGGCGATGGCCGTGATGAAGGGGTCTTCCGGGTAGCCGGGCTGGCCGGCGTTGGCCCCCAGTGCAGCGCGCCAGACCTCAATCTTCAGGATGTCGGCGTGTTTGAAGCCCTCCACCAGCAGCCAGTCACAGCCCACCATTTCGGCAATCAACTGGTGCACTGTCGGCTGGCCTTCGGCCTCGTATTCACGCAGCAGGGCCAGGCGTTGGCCGGAGGCCACCAGCACCTCAAACGCGCCGGCCTGGCGGTGGCGCCATGAATCCTTGCCGGGCTGGTCGATATCAAAGCGCTTGTGGGCATGTTTGATCACCGATACCCGCTGGCCGCCGGCCTTGAGCAGGGGGATGAGTTGCTCCACCAGCGTGGTTTTGCCCACACCGGACGGGCCGCAAAAACCGACAACCTTCATGGGCTCAGGTCCACAACAGCGCCACAACAGCGCGGTCAATCATGCACATGCTGCTCGATGTAGGCCTTGACTTGGGCCCCATCCACCGGCATCACCACAAAGCGTTTGGGCAGCAACTCAATACCGTCCAGTGCAGCCGGGCGCAGTGGCTGGCGGCCCAGCGCCTCTTCAATCGTGGCGGCAAACTTGGCGGGCAGCGCAGTCTCCAGCACGATCATGGGCACACCGGGTTGCAGGTGCTCATACGCCACCTTCAGGCCATCGGCAGTGTGGGTGTCGATCATGTCCTGGTGGTCTTGCCAGGTGCTGCGGATGGTGGCCAGGCGGTCAGCGTGGCTGCTTTTGCCTGAGACAAAACCAAACTCGGCAATGCGCGCCAACTCATCGGGCGTGATCTGGAAGCCACCCTCGCGCGCCAGCGCCGGGCCAAACAATTGCGCTACCCGTGCGCCATCCCGGCCCAGCAGGTCAAACACAAAGCGCTCGAAGTTGCTGGCCTTGCTGATGTCCATCGACGGGCTGGACGTCTCGAAGGTTTCGGCACTGGCGCGCACCCGGTAATGGCCGGTGCGGAAAAACTCGTCCAGCACATCGTTTTCGTTGGTGGCCACCAGCAGGTGGGCAATGGGCAGGCCCATCATCCGGGCCACATGGCCGGCACACACATTGCCAAAGTTGCCTGAGGGCACGGCAAAACTTACGCGCTGGTCGTTGGATGGCGCCGCCGCCGGGCCGCCCCAAGGCGGCGCGCTCCCCTTGGGGGACAGGACGGCAGAGCCGGCCTCAGGGGCACCAGTTG
>JANPOW010000346.1:0-9550 GCA_031428185.1 Betaproteobacteria bacterium
CATCACCCGCGCCGACCGCCACGCGCTGCAGCAAGCCGCCAGCCGTGTGCACCTGGCCGACGACGCGCTGGCCGGCCTGCACGCCCTGCGCGGCCAGGTGGCCAGCCTGGGCCTGACGGTGTCCGACCGGCGCTGGCGCCAACTGGTGGGCCTGCTGCGCTGCGCCGCCGCCAGCGACGGCCGCGCCAGCGTGGACGCACTGGACTTGTGGTTGGTGCCCTATGCCGTGGACAGCACGGCCCTGCACCTGGCCGCGCTGCACACCTGGGTGGCGCACGATGTGTTGCAGGCGCAAGCCCAGCCGCTGCCCTGGTTGATCGCCGCGGTCACCGCCTTCGACAAACAGCTGGGCCTGGAGCAAAGCCTGCCGGCCGACAACGACCAAGGCCTGGACGCCAGCGCCGGCAAGCTGGCGCTGGCGCGCAGCATCGGCCTGGGCGACACCACGCCGGATGGCAGCGCCGCCGGCACCGCCTCCGGCGAGCCCCAGCGCCTGCGCGCCGCCGCGCTGGAGCACAAGCTGCGCCGTGCCTTCAGCCCCGTGCATGTCGCCGCCCGGCTGGCCCAGGTGGATGTGCTGGCCGGCCGGGCCGAGGCCTTGCGCGCCAGCGTGTCAACCGCGCACGACAGCCTGGCCCGCCGCGTGGCCCAGCGGCTGTGGCTGCCCCCCACGCTGGCCGCCGGCTGGCTGGCGGCGCACCAGGCCACCCTGGCCACCCTGGCCGCTCAACAAGCCAGCCTGGCCAACACCCGGGCCGGCTTTGCCGTGCTGCGGGTGGACAACAAGCTGCCCGCCAGCCCACCCACACCGGTGGTGCTGGGCAGTGTGGCCGGCTGATGCACACCCCAGCGGCGGCCATGCCTGAGCCCGCGCCCGACGCGCCCTACCACCAGCTGGCCACGCTGCCGCGCACGCTGTGGCTGCCGGCACTCATCAGCCATACCGGCGCCGCTGCCCAGGCCGACCACAGCGCCCAGCGCCTGGCCGATGTGCAGCGCTGGCGCAGCGCGCTGGCGCAAGGCCAACTGCCACCCGCCGACGCTGACTTTGGCGACCCCCAAGCCTGTGCCGCGCTGCGCAGCGTGGTGGGCGCACTGAACCTGCCCGCCACAACCCGCAGCGCCGACGCGATGGCCGAGCAGGTGCTGCGCACCCTGCTGTGGCACCTGGACCGTCTCATCGACCTGCAACCGGCACTGGGCCGCGATGACGCCATCGCCCAGACCACCCAAGAGTTCAGCGCCACCTGGCAACTGCTGCAGGGCGATTGGGCTGCCGCGCAGGCGCTGCTGCAAGGCCTGGGTGAGCACGGCGAGATGCGCTGGGATGTGCAGGCCGGCCAGTTGCAGCGGCGTGAATGGCAGACCGCACAGCAGCTCAGCGAGACCCTCAAAACCCTGCCGGCGCTGGTGGCGCTGATCCGCCGCCTGGGCCGGGCACAGCGCGCGGCCCAGCCACTGGCCTTGCCGCCGCGCCCGGCCCCAGCACCACCGCCGCACCACGCCGGCCAACGCGCTGTGGAGACCCGCCTGCCCGGGATGCCGGGTGAGCTGCTGGGCATACGCCAATCCGACCGGATTGACGCCATGCTGGGCAGCGAGGCGGTGATGCTGCTGCACCCGGTGCTGAAAAAACTCTGGCGCGCGCGCCGCGCCGAGGGCCGGCTGCTGACCTACGACAGCCAGGCGGTGTGGCAGGACTGGCTGCCCGACCCCGGCGCGCCGCCGCGCCAGACCAGCAAACCACCCCACACGCAAGCGCTGGAGCGTGGCCCCATCATCGTCTGCATCGACACCTCGGGCTCGATGCGCGGCGCACCCGAAACCCTGGCCAAGGCCGTCGTATTGCAGGCGGTGCGCACGGCGCATGCTGAGCGGCGCGGCTGCCTGCTGATCGCTTTTGGCGGGCCGGGCGAGATCATCGAGCGTGAGCTGGTGCACAGCCGCGACGGCCTGGCTGCGCTGCTGGACGTGCTGGGCCAGGCCTTTGACGGCGGCACCGACTTGCAAGGCCCGATCGAGCACGCCATCCACAAAGTGCAGCGCGCACGCTGGGCCAGCGCCGATTTGCTGATCGTCAGCGACGGTGAATTTGGCTGCACTGCCGCCACCCTGGCCCGCCTGGATGCCGCACGTGCGCAGCAAGGCTTGCGGGTGCAAGGCGTGCTGGTGGGCGACCGCGAAACCATGGGCTTGATGGAGGTGGCCGACGACATCTTCTGGGTCCGTGACTGGCGCCGATTCAGCGCCCAAGTCGGTCCGCAGGCCGGCGCGCAGGCCAGGGCATCGGCCGCGTTTTCACCGGTGCACAGCAAAAGCCTGACGGCGCTGTACTTCCCCAACGCGCTGTCCGACCGGGCGGCGCGGCACAAACCCGGCTGAGCAGCACGGCCACCGGCCAGCGCCCGCCGTGTGAGCATGCGGCGGCCCGCACCGGAGCCCCACATGCGCCGTTTTTTCAGCTGGATCAACCGCCGGTCCACCTTGCCCACCACCCTGCTGGCCAGGCTGCTGCTCAGCGCCGCGGCCACCGCCCAGGCCTGGGACCTGGCCGGCCCACACGCCGTGCTGCTGCACGGCCGCGACGGCCCACCATTGCGGCTGGGCACCGTCACCTTCAGCCCGGCGCCGGGCGGCCAAACAGACGGCCGCAGCCGCTTTGTGCTGGTGATGGACGGTGAACGTTTCAAGGACTTTTTCCTGTCGATGAAAGAGTTCAAGTGTGTGGAGGGCGGGGCCGAGGTGTTCTGCCACGTGCCCTACCCCTACCCGCAGCCGGGCACCATCAACGCCAGCGGGCCCAAACCCGACTTCGCGTGGCTGGAGCATGCGCTGCTGTTCATGTTCAAGACCCCGACCGACTTTGGCGCCAAGCTGTGGAACGGGGTGTACTTTCAGCTGCGCCTGACCGACAAAGGCCTGGTCGGCAGCCCGCAGGCGGTGGACCTGAACCGCATCAGCGCACCACCCGACCAGCCTGCCATCCCACCCTTCCGGCCTGCGCTGCGGGACGACATCACCCCCGGCGCACGCTGGTTCGGCCGGCTCACGATTGAATGAGCACCCCAACACCGGATTGCTCACCATGACCAACAGCCTGTCCCCCTTGCCACTGCGCCAGCTCGGCCGGTCCACCCTGCATGTCGCCCCGCTGGCCTTTGGCGGCAATGTGTTCGGCTGGACGGCGGACAAAGCCACGTCCTTCGCGCTGCTGGATGCGTTTGTCGGCGGCGGCTTCAACCTGATCGACACCGCCGATGTTTACTCACGCTGGGTGCCTGGCCACAGCGGCGGTGAGTCTGAAACCGTGATCGGCGAGTGGCTGGCCGCCGGCGCCAAACAGGGCCGACGCGACCGGGTGCTGATTGCCACCAAGGTGGGCAAGCCGATGTCAGACACAGCGGGCAACGGCAAGGCTGGCCTGTCGCGCCGCTGGATCCGCCAGGCCGTGCATGATTCACTGCGCCGGCTGCAGACCGACCACATCGACCTCTACCAGTCGCATGACGACGACGCCAGCACCCCGCTGGACGAGACCCTGGCCGCCTTTGGCGAGCTGATCAAAGAGGGCAAGGTACGCGCCATCGGTGCCAGCAACTTCACCGCGCCGCGCCTGGCCGATGCCCTGGCCACCAGCGCCCGCCTGGGCCTGCCGCGCTACGAGAGCCTGCAGCCGCTCTACAACCTGATGGACCGCAGCGCCTATGAGGCCGAGCTGGAGCCGCTGTGCCGCGCGCAAGGCCTGGGCGTGATCAATTTTTTTGGCCTGGCGCGTGGTTTTTTGACCGGCAAATACCGCAGCGCGGCCGACCTGGGCAAAAGCCCACGCGGCGCGGGCGTTCAGGCCTACTTGACGCCGCGTGGCCAAGCGGTGCTGGCCGCGCTGGACGCTGCCGCGCAAGCCCTCAACAGCACGCCAGCCCAGGTGGCACTGGCCTGGCAGATCAACCGGCCCGGCCTGACCGCACCCATCTGCAGCGCCACCAGCACGGCGCAGTGGGCCGAGCTGGTGGGTGCGGCGCGGCTGCACTTGCCGGCTGCCACGGTGGCGGCGCTGGACCTGGCCAGCGCAGCCACCAGTTGACCGATACATACTGAATCACCATACTCTGCTAGGAGTCTGTGGATTTGCAGATGCATTGCGAATTCATCAAGAACGTTGTCGTAAATCTGAATCCGTGAACCCACCTCGGTGAGCACTACGCGCGCAGAGTGCTCGCAGATAGCTTGGTGCTGAGTGCTGTGGACAATCGGGCGATGCGCCGAATTGAAGCCAAGCAACTGGATTGCGTCCTGACGCCCGTGGGTGGTCTGGCGTTGGTAGGCCAGTACCTGAAGGCGCTTGGGCCGCAGTGGGCCAAGTTGGACTTGGCTCTGCCGATACGCGGCGGAGTGAGCAACAGCGATGTGCTGCGCAACTACCTTAGAGGGTCGCTAGCTCGAAGAATGAGCCTGGCTGAGGCTCGTGACAAATCATGAGTAATTTACCTCACTTCATCCAAATATTTACCGCAAAGGCAATGATGAAAGTTAAACACACAGCGATCGGCGCCGGCATAGCAACCGCCGGAATATTATTTGTGCTGGCATTTTATAACTGGGCGATTTGTGGTCAAAAGCTCGCATCTGGGACTGCGGCTTCCGAAGAACAACCTGCCGGATCAAAAGAACAGAGCCCCACAGAGAAAGTTGGAGGTCAAGACAAAACAACTTTACTGAAGATATCCTCGGAATCTCCAATTTCCAGCCGATCTGTAGAAATTTCGAAATTAGTCGAGAGCAAATCCCCAGTCGATGCCTTTCGTGCATACACAATTATTCTTGGATGCAAAATTGCCCGTGAAGAAGAACTCGCTGCATCCCTTACCAAATCAGCAGACCGCGACGCTCAAACAGTCAGCAGAATTGTAAACGGCGATTTTCAGAAAAGTACAGCAGCGGCATGTGGCGACATTGACAATCGGCTCATCGCAAAGCGATTGGACTACTTGGAGATTGCTGCAAACGCGGGCGTGCCGATGGCTGCGCTTCGCCTCGCAAGCGAGGGTCCGTGGGGCGACCTCAATGCTCTAAAAGACAGAGCAAATGATCCGAGCGTTTTGGACTGGAGAAGACGAGTTTCTCAGTTAATTGAACACGCCGCCGAGAACGGCGATGCAATGTCAATCGGCAGCTTAGTAAATCAATACAGCAGTGGCGCAGGCATTATTGGACAAGTGAATTACGCACATGCCTTGAAGTATGCAGTGGCTCAACGCATTGTCTACGAGAAACAGAACAATAGACCGCTCTACGGTATAGCCTCTATTATTTCGGAACTCACCTCTCACGTCTCAGCAGAGGACGCAGTCAAAGCAACTGAAGCAGGCGTTGCGCTTGCGAATAAGGCGTTGGGAGGGAAGTCGTGAGCAAAAAGTGCGTCGCAGCAGCAATACTTGCATCCACCCTTCTGACTCCGGCGTGCGCAAGATTTCCAGACTGGTTCGGTAATTTATTCCGTCCGGCACCAATCAATTATGGAGCCTGGCAATGCACAGCCTGCTACATTCCAGATGCATCCATTTCTTTAGATTCAGCGGCTCCAATCGATATCAACAACTTTATAAGAGTTGCAAACAATGAAATTCACGCGGGCGAAAAAATTCAGAGGTGGATTCCGGATTCAAATATAACGGTGTGCAATTTACAAAATTGCATGGAGGTATTTTATGTTGCTGCGACTTCGTTGTTCCTACCCAAAAAGTCAGGGTTTGCTAGGCCCGCGAATCTAAAAGTGAAGATTCCAAGCGCTCAGTATTCTGGAACAAGAGGCTTTGTTGTTACTCCTTTGGGACCCGCCCCGAATCCTCTTTCAGGCGTCTGGTCGATATACATACCATATGTCTTACCGAGATGGATAACACCTTCGGTGACAATAATTCAGGACTCAATTTCCACCACCTACATTGGCGTTGCGGAGCAACTGCCAATACAGCTAGAAACTAATATTGGGAACTCGCTATCATGGGATTTTAATCTCACCGAGGGGCTTCGCGACATTAATCTCGGTTATTGGGGCTGCGTCAATTGCTCGCCTCCATAGTCCGCGCAGCGCAAAAAAATTACCCGTCCTTATTTCAGGCAATGACCGGAGCCGCGAGCGTCAGAACTCAATTCGTTGAGTCGCGCGCCATCGGCGCCAGCAACTTCACCGCCCCGCGCCTGGCCGGGGCCCTGGCCACCAGCGCCCGCCTGGGCCTGCCGCGTTATGAGCGCTTGCAGCCGCTGGGCCGCGCCGCCTACGAGGCCGAGTTGGAGCCGCTGTGCCGCGCGCAAGGCCTGGGCGTGATCAATTTTTTTGGCCTGGCGCGTGGTTTTTTTGACCGCCAAATACCGCAGCGCTGCCGACCTGGGCAAAAGCGCCACGCGGCGCCGGCATCCAGGCCTACCTGACACCGCGTGGCCAAGCGGTGCTGGCCGCGCTGGACGCTGCCGCGCAAGCCCTCAACAGCACACCGGCCCAGGTGGCACTGGCCTGGCAGATCAACCGGCCCGGCCTGACCGCGCCCATCTGCAGCGCCACCAGCACGGCGCAGTGGGCCGAGCTGGCGGGTGCGGCGCGGCTGCACTTGCCGGCGGCCACGCTGGTGGCGTTGGATGTTGCCAGCGCTGAAATGGTGGCTTGAGATCAGCGTCCAGCGCTGCCGACGTGCAACTGGGCGTTCCACAGCTTGCCGTCAGGCCCGGCCGGGCGGGATTTTCCACCGCGCTGAAGGGGTGCACGTCAGACGCGCATCTCAAACGCAATTGCCTCGGCCGCAGCCGCGCGCACCCGCTGCGGGATCCCGCCGTGCAGGCCGTCAGGGCTGGCTTCGGTGGGGCTGCTGGACCTGGTTGTCGCCGTGGTTTGGGGGCCGCTGCCGCCCGATGATTTGTGCCCGCTGGACCAGTGCAACCCGCCGAGGTGATCCATGCCGCTCACGCTGTACGCCCATCCTTTTTCGTCCTACTGCCAGAAGGTGCTGGTGGCGCTGTACGAGAACAACATCGCGTTTGAGTACCGCACGCTGGAAGACCCGGCGGCCATGGTCGAGTTGAAAGCCCGCTGGCCTTTTGCGCGCTTCCCGCTGCTGGTGGACGACGGGCAGACGGTTGTTGAATCGACCATCATCATCGAGCACCTGATGCTGAAGCACGGTGGCCGGGTGCGCTGGTTGCCTGCCGACCCGGTGGCCGCGCTGGAGGCGCGATTCCTCGACCGCATTTTTGACAACGATGTGATGGCGGCGATGCAAAAACCCGTCTTTGAAGTGTTGCGCACAGACGGCGCTCGCAAGGACGCCGCGATGACTGAGGCCAGGCGCGCGCTGGACCTGGCCTACTCCTGGCTGGCGCAACGCCTGGCCGGGCGCACCTGGGCCACCGGTGACGCATTGAGCCTGGCCGACTGCGCTGCCGCGCCCTCGCTGTTTTATGCCGATTGGGTGCACCCCATCGCCGACCAATTTGCCACCGTGCAGGCCTACCGGGCACGCCTGCTGGCCTGGCCTGCATTTGCCCGCGCGGTGGACGAGGCCAGGCCGTTCCGGCACTACTTTCCGCTGGGCGCACCCAACCGCGATTGACGCGGCAAAACCGCCGCTCAGAGCGCCCGGATCTGCAACTTGCGGAAGCGGATGGTGCCGGCAGCGGACTGCAACGCAATCGGCCCACTGCGCCAGCGTGCATCGCGCGCGTCCACCGTCTGCTGGCCGTTGAACACCACCACCAACCGGTCGCCCTTGGCGGTGATGTGGAAGGTGTTCCAGTGGTTGGCGGCCTGCGGATAGGGCTGGGGCGCCTTGGCCACGTCCACGATGGCTGCCGTGCCGTAGCTCGGGTCGGGCCGCTTGTCGAAGATGTTGACCTCGTAGGCGTTGTCGGAGGTCACTTTGCTGCGGTCCTGGCAGCGGATGAAGATGCCGCTGTTGGCCAGCGCATTGGCCCAGAACTCGGCGTGGATCTCGAAGTCGCTGTAGTTGGCGTTGGAGACCAGATAGCCCAGCTTGCCGTCCTGGCCCTGCACCGCGCCATCCACGATGCGCCAGTTGCCGGCGCCCAATTCGGCCCAGCCATCCAGGCTGGTGGTGCGCGGGCCGTCGATCAGCGTGGTCCAGCCGGCGTCGGGCGCCAGGGTGGCGCAGCCCGGCAGGCCGGCCAGCAGGCTGGCGCCCAGCAGCGCGCTGGAGGTGGTGAAAAAGCGTCGGCGGTGGGTCAAAAGATGTCTCCTGTGGTGGTGGGTGTCGTGCGCTGGCATTGGGCCGCAAGCGACCGCGCGGCGGTAGCGGGTCAAGCACTGATGTGCTGGCCAAGCAGTCTCCAAGAAATGTAGTGTCTATTTCAAATTGAGTAGCATATGATTCAATCATGTGGTCCATGCTGCTCATCACCCTGCCCACCCAACCCAATGCCGTGCGGCTGCGCGTCTGGCGTGCGCTCAAAGCGCTGGGCTGTGCTGCGCTGCGTGACGGCGCCTACCTGCTGCCTGCAGCGCTGGCCCCGGCACTGGACCGGCTGGCCGATGCAGCACGCCAGCACGGCGGCAGCGCCACCGTGCTGGCGCTGGCCGCGCGCGACGACACACAGCAAGCCGAATGGCTGGCCCTGTTTGACCGCAGCGCCGCCTACGCCGCCTGGCGCAGCAGCACCAGCACGCTGCTGGCCGAGTTGCCCGGCCTGGCCGAGCCCGACGCCCGGCGCCGCCTGCGCGCGGTGGCCGATGCACTGCACACCCTGCACAGCACCGACTACCACCCCGGCCCCGCCGCCAAGCAGGCCGACGCCGACCTGGCCGTGCTGCGCAGCACGCTGGGCCGGCAGTTCTCACCCGGTGAGCCCCACGCCGCAGCGCCCGCGCCCATCGCGTTGCTGGACCGGGCGCAGGTCCAGGCCCAGCGCTGGGCCACCCGGGCCAGGCCGGGCGTGGACAGGCTGGCCAGCGCCTGGCTGATCCGCCGCTTCATTGATCCGCAGGCGGAATTGGTGTGGTTGCCTGACACCGACACCCCACCCCGCACACCACGCGGCGCACTGGGTTTTGACTACGACGGCGCCCGTTTCACGCATCTGGGCGCGCTGGTCACGTTTGAAGTGCTGCTGGCCAGTTTTGGCCTCAGCGGTGATACCGCCCTGCACCGCCTGGCCGGCCTGGTGCACTACCTGGACGCTGGTGGTTTGCCTGTGCCCGAGGCCGCCGGCCTGGACAGCGTGCTGGCCGGCCTGCGTCAGTTGCATGCCGATGACGATGCGCTGGTGGCCGCTGGGTCCGCCGTGTTTGATGCGCTGTACGCGGCGCCTGCAGCCGGCACTTGATCGCAACCCCAACATCCACCGCCATGACCCCCACCACCGCCCCGGCGCCCGTCTCCTTTGTCCAGGCCCTGCGCTTCTGGCTGCATTTGGGCTTTGTCAGCTTTGGCGGCCCGGCCGGGCAAATTGCGCTGATGCACACCGAGCTGGTGGAGCGCCGGCGCTGGATCAGCGAGCAGCGCTTTTTGCACGCGCTGAACTACTGCATGCTGCTGCCCGGCCC
>JANPOW010000347.1:0-9969 GCA_031428185.1 Betaproteobacteria bacterium
CCCGCACGACACCGGCATGGTGACCATGATCACCCAGTGGCAGAACGAGTTTGAGCTGCATGCCCGCGCCATCCTGGGCTTGCCGGTGGACACCACGCTCAAGAGCCCGGGTGCCAGCGCCGTGATTTACGGCGGGGTCGATGCGGTGGGCATCGTGTTTGACGGCGTGGCCGACGCGCTGGCCGTGCCCAACAGCGCGCTGCGCTTGTTTGGCAAGCCCGAAAGTTATGTGAAACGCCGCATGGGCGTGGCACTGGTGCATGACGCCGATGTGCAGCGGGCGCGTGTGCAGGCCAAGCTGGTGGCGTCCACGGTCAAGCCGCGCCGGGCGTGAAAAGGGTGGCCTGCGCCGCCCGTCCAGGCCGCTGATGCACGGCTGGGCTGCCCCGATTGGGTGGGTGGGTGGCTGGGTGGGCCCATGCGGGCTGCTGGCGTCTGGCGTCTGGCGTCTGGCGTCCGGCCGGGCCAGTCAACACGGCGCCTCAAAACCGGCCGCAGCCCGGTGCGCTAAGCCTCGCGCCCGGCTTGGGCGTCATGGACGGCATAGCCGCACGCGATCTTCTTTGCCCGGTACATCGCGGCATCCGCGTTCCGGATCAAGGTGACCCCAGTGACGCCACCCCCCGGGTAGATGGCAATCCCGCTGCTGGGTCTGACGGTCAATTGTTTGTCCCCAACGCAAATGCTGCGTGCGAGCTTGTCGATCACTGCGGCGGCAATCCTTTCGACGTTGCTTCGGCCCTGCGGATGCATCAACAAGTACAAAAATTCGTCGCCGCCGTTTCGGCACACGGTGTCTTCGTCCCGTGCGCCCTGCGCAAGCCGTTTCGCAACCACTTTCAACACCACATCGCCTGCGGCATGTCCGTGCTCATCATTCACGCTTTTGAAGCGGTCGAGATCCAGAAACATCACGGCCAGCGTCCAGTCGTGGTGTTCGGCAAGCGCCAGCACCTGGGCAAGGCGATCATCGAACAGCGCCCGGTTGGGCAGGCCTGTGGTGTGGTCGTGCAAGGCCTTGCGATTGGCGCGTTCCTCGCCCGCCAACGCGGACGCGAGAGACGCGCTTGTTTCCGCCACTGCCAACCTGGAGTTGGCCAGCGCGCAGTTGGCACCATGTTGATCGACAGCAAATGAGCTTTGGCTCGACTTCGTGCAACGCCTGAGCGTGCCGCACAGTGACGGGCCTTGCAGGCCGACACACTATTTCTTGACCAGCTCAGCAGCCAACCCTTTGGCCAGCGCCGCCCCTGCGGCGTTGCTCATTTCGACCGGTAGCACAGCCCCGTTTTCAAACATGAGTTGCACGCGAACTTTGCCCGCCGTATCGGACGGCGTTGCCCCTGCAGCCAGGCAATCCAACGACGGTGCTGCGGCACCGGGGGGCTGGACGGTTTTGTCGAGCAACGCGATGGCGACTGCAGGCGCAAGTTCTGTGGCGATGGCCAGGTTGGTGGCGGACTTTGTTGCCCGCTCGCGGGCGGCCGACCTGGCATGCGCTGCAGCGGTGCCGGGCGCCGCCTTCTTGGTCCGCTTCGGAGTGGACAGCGCAGGCCGGGCAGAAGTTGTCATGGTTTGCGACTTTCGATGGAACGCCCAAATGATAGTTCGGGACGCCCCACAAACGTGTCAGTTGCCGGGTCTTGACGTCGCGAAGTCAGCCCAGCCCTGCGAACCGACAAACCGCGCTGCGCGCGGCGGGCTTACAGCCCGGCCGCGTCGCGCAGTGCCGCGACTTTGTCGGTTCGCTCCCACGTGAACTCGGGCTCTTCACGGCCAAAGTGGCCGTAGGCAGCGGTCTTCTGGTAGATCGGCCGCAGCAGGTCCAACATCTGAATGATGCCTTTGGGCCGCAGATCGAAGATGTCACCCCGGGCGATCAGCGCGGACAGCTTGTCGTCACCCATCACACCGGTGCCTTCGGTGTAGACGGTGATGTTCATCGGCTTGGCCACACCGATGGCGTAGGCCACCTGCACCTGGCACTGGCGCGCCAGGCCGGCGGCCACGATGTTCTTGGCCACGTAACGTGCGGCATAGGCAGCGCTGCGGTCCACCTTGCTCGGGTCTTTGCCGCTGAAGGCACCACCGCCGTGTGGGCAAGCGCCGCCGTAGGTGTCCACGATGATCTTGCGGCCGGTCAGGCCGCAGTCACCCTGCGGGCCACCCACCACAAAACGCCCGGTCGGGTTGATCAGGTACTTGGTGTCCTTGGTCAGCCAGGCCGCCGGCAGCACCGGCTTGATGATCTCCTCGCGGATGGCCTCGTAAAAGGCGTCCGTCATGCGGTCGCCCAGGCTGTATTCGGGCGCGTGCTGGGTGGAGAGCACCACGGTGTCCACCGAATGCGGCTGGCCGTCCACATAACGCAGCGTCACCTGGCTCTTGGCGTCGGGCCGCAAAAAGGGCAGGCGGCCGTCCTTGCGCAGCTGGGCCTGGCGCTCCACCAGCCGGTGGGCGTAGTGGATGGCCGCTGGCATCAGCTCAGGCGTTTCGTCGCAGGCGTAGCCAAACATCAGGCCCTGGTCACCGGCGCCGATGTTCAAGTGGTCGTCGCTGGCGTGGTCAACGCCCTGGGCGATGTCGTTGCTCTGCTTGTCATAGCAGACCATCACCGCGCAGCCCTTGTAGTCGATGCCGTACTCGGTGTTGTCGTAGCCGATGCGCTTGATGGTGTCGCGCGCCACCTGGATGTAGTCAACATGCGCGTTGGTGGTGATCTCACCGGCCAGCACCACCAAACCGGTGTTGGTCAGGGTCTCAGCGGCCACCCGGCTGCGCGGGTCTTGCGCAAGGATCGCGTCAAGAATCGCATCCGAGATTTGGTCTGCCACCTTGTCGGGATGGCCTTCAGAGACCGATTCAGACGTAAAGAGAAAGTCGTTCGCCACTTCAATACACTCCTGGGTTGGTTGGGACTCGGCGCCGCCAATTCAACTTTTTGGAGCTGTGGCGAACGCTTTAGCGGTATTGGATTTGCCCCGGGGCAGGCCCTGTGGCACACGGTGGTGGATGTTGAAAACACGTTGAAAACGCATCAAAACGTGTTGCCAAGCACCACCACCAGTCGCTCCGCAAGTTGTTCTTTAACTCAGCGACCCGACGGATTATAGAAAGCATGCTGACCCTGATTCGCTGGCTCTCCCGACGCCAGCTGATGACTTTGCACGCCCTGGGTGCCGCGCTGGGCTGGTTGGCCTATGGGCTGTCGCCGGCGTACCGGCGCCGCCATCTGGCCAACACCCGGCTGGCCGGGCTGTCTGCCACGCTGCGCCGCCAGGCGGTGGCGCACGCTGGCCGCATGGTGGCCGAGCTGCCCTGGCTGTGGCTGCGCCCGGCCGACCGCCCGCTGGGTGCGCTGGTGCAGTGGCAGGGCGATGCGCTGATCAGTGCAGCGCTGGACGAGGGCCGCGGCCTGGTGCTGCTGACGCCGCATCTGGGCTGCTTTGAGGTCTGCGCGCAAGCCATTGCCGAGCAATTTGGCCAGCGCACCCGGCTGACCGCGATGTACCGCCCGGCGCGCCAGCGCTGGCTGCGCAGCCTGGAAGAAACCGCCCGCGCCCGGCCCGGCCTGGCCACTGCACCGGCCGCGTTGGCCGGTGTGCGGCAGATGATCCGCGCGCTGCGCCGGGGTGAGGCGGTGGGCCTGCTGCCTGACCAGGTGCCGCCTGCGGGCATGGGCCTCTGGGCGCCATTTTTTGGCCAGCCGGCCTACACCATGACGCTGGCCACCCGGCTGGTGCAGCAGACCGGCGCTGCGCTGCTGCTGATCTGGGCCGAGCGCCTGCCGCAAGGCCGGGGCTATGTGCTGCGTGTCAGCCCGCCAGCCCAGGCGCTGCCACAGCAGGCGGCCGATGACGCGGCGCTGCAGCAGGCTTGCGCAGCGGCGGTCAATACCGAGATGGAACGCTTGATCCAGCAATGCCCGGCCCAGTATTTGTGGGGCTACAACCGCTACAAGCAGCCACGCCGGGTGCATGCCGTCTCCGGTGACGAGGCGGCGGCATGAGCGGTGAACTGGCCGCCCGCGCCATCCTGGGCCTGCTGTGGCTGCTGCAGGCCTTGCCGCTGGGGGTGCAGGCCGCGCTGGGCCGTGGCCTGGGCCGGTTGCTGCACGCACTGGCCGGAGGCCGGCGGCGGGTGGCACTGCGCAATGTGCAACTGTGCCTGCCGGCGCTGGATGAGGCCGCCCGCGCCGCACTGGTGCGCCAGCACTTCCAGTGGCTGGCGCGCAGCCTGCTGGAGCGAGGGCTGTTGTGGTTTGCCACGCCGGCGCGGCTGAAGAAGCTGATCCAGATCGAGGGCGACGTGGGCTTTGCCGAGCGCAGCGCCAAGCCGGTGATGTGGCTGGTGCCGCACTTTGTGGCGCTGGACGTGGCGGGTGTGGCCACCCAGTTGTTCCAGGGCCGCAAGGTGGCGTCCATCTACCAGGCGCAAAGCAACACGGTGTTTGATGTGGCCATGCGCAATGGCCGGGTGCGGTTCGGTCTGGCCGAGGTGTTTGCGCGCAGTGACCGCGCCCTGCCGCTGGTGCGCGCCATCCGCCGGGGCGCGGTGTTTTTCAACCTGCCCGACATGGACTTTGGCGCGCGAGAGGCGGCCTTTGTACCTTTTTTTGGCGTGCCCGCCGCCACCCTGCTGGCGCCGGCCCGCATGGCCCGCAGCCTGGGGATGGCAGTGCAGCCGGTGGTGGCCGAGATGCTGCCCGGTGGGGCCGGTTACCGGGTGCGCTTTTTGCCGCCGTGGGATGACTTTCCGGGTGACGACGATGTGCACGCCACCACCCGCATGAACGCCTGGATTGCCGATGAAATCCGGCGCAACCCGGCGCAGTATTTGTGGGTACACAAACGCTTCAAGACCCGGCCGCCGGGTGAGCCGGGCTTGTATTGACCGCCGTGGCCGCCTGCTGCAGGTCAGCCCGATAATCCAGCCGCCATGAAACTCAAGTTCACCAAGATGCAGGGCGCCGGCAATGACTTTGTGGTGCTGGACGGCACCCGCGCGCCCATCAACCTCAGCACCGAGCAACTGCGCCATCTGGGCGACCGCCGTTTTGGCGTGGGCGCTGACCAGATCCTGCTGGTGGAGCCCAGCCGCAGCGCGGGGGTTGATTTCCGCTACCGCATCTTCAACAACACCGGCGACGAGGTAGAGCACTGCGGCAACGGCGCGCGCTGCTTTGTGCGCTTTGTGCATGCGCAGGGCTTGAGCAGCAGCAAGACATTGCGGGTCGAGACCGTCAACAACCTGCTGACGCTGCACCTGCAGGACGACGGCCGTGTCACGGTGGACATGAACCGGCCGGTGTTTGACCTGGACCGGCTGCCGTTTGACGCCAGCGGCCTGGTGCCGCGCAGCGAAGGCAACTTCCAACTCTGGCCGCTGGATGTGGGCGAGGGCCGCACCGTGCAGGTGGCGCTGTTGTCCATGGGCAATCCGCATGCGGTGCAGCGCGTGGCCGATGTGCGTGAAGCGCCGGTGCTGCAGCTCGGCCCGCGCATCGAACAGCACGCCCGCTTTGCGCGCAAGGTCAACGCCGGCTTCATGCAGGTGCTGGGCCGCAACCAGATTGCGCTGCGCGTTTATGAGCGTGACGCCGGTGAGACCCTGGCCTGCGGCACCGGCGCCTGCGCAGCGGTGGTGGCCGGCATCCGCCTGGGCTGGCTGGACCGCAAGGTGGACGTGCAGGCCAGGGGCGGCGTGCTCACCATCGACTGGGCCGATGACAACGCACCGGTGCTGATGACCGGGCCGGCCGAAACCGTGTTTGAGGGAGAGATCGAACTGTGACCATCCAAGGCGCCATCACCGAGATCGACATCGCCAACTTTCTGGCCAACACGCCCGGCTTTTTTGAGCGCCACGCCGATTTGCTGGCCTCCATCCAGCTGACCAGCCCACACGGCCAGCGCGCGGTGTCACTGCAGCAGCGGCAGATGGAAATGCTGCGTGACCGCATCAAGGGCCTGGAGCGCCGCATCATGGAAATGGTGCGCCACAGCCAGGAGAACGAGGCCATTGCCGACCGGCTGCACCGCTTCATCCGCGCCATCCTGCTGGCGCCCACGGCGGGTGGCCTGCCGGTGGACCTGGTCAAGTCACTGCAGCATGAATTCATGATCCCGATGGCCGGCGTGCGCCTGTGGGGTGTGGACGACGCCTTTGACGGCCTGCCCTTCACCAGCGGGGTCAGTGAGGACATCAAGGCTTTTGTCAACGGCTTGACACTGCCCTACTGCGGCCTCAATTCGGGCTTTGAGCCGGTGGCGTGGCTAGACGACGCGGCCAGCGTGTTGTCGGTGGCGCTGATCCCCCTGCGCGCCGGCCTGGGGGACGCAGCAATCGGCCTGCTGGTGCTGGGCTCACCCGACCCCACCCGCTTCAGTGCCGAGATGGCCACTGACTTCTTGGTGCGCGTGGGTGAGGTGGCCAGTGCCGGGTTGACGCGCTTGTTGCCGCACCACGCAGCGCATCAAGACGACTGAGCCGCGCCATGCCCCGGCCCGCCCTCAGCGAGCCCGTCAGCCGCTTTTTGCAGCACCTGCGGGTCGAGCGCCGCCTGGCCAACCGCACCCTTGTGATGTATGCCGACGCCCTGGGCTGGCTGCAGCAACTGGCGGCCGATGACGCGGTGGTGCTGCAGCAAGCACAGGCCCACCACATCCGCGGCTGGACCGCGCAGTTGCGTGAACGGGGCCTGGGGCCACGCAGCATTGCCATCGCGCTGGCGGCCTGGCGTGGCTTGTTCAAACACTGGGGCCGTGAGCAGTTGGTGGCGCACAACCCGGTGGACGGCATCCGCCCGCCCAAAGCGCCCAAGCCGCTGCCCAAGGCACTCAACGTGGACCAGGCGGTGGCGTTGGCGCAGCAACTGCCGCGCACCAGCAACACGGCTTTGCAGGCCCGTGACCACGCCATCTGCGAGCTGCTGTACGGCTGCGGCCTGCGGGTGGCTGAACTGGTGGGGCTGGATGTGCATGCCGGCCCGCTGGCCGCCGGCTGGGTGGATGCGCCTGACGCCACCGCCCATGTGCTGGGCAAGGGCAGCAAGCGGCGCAGCGTGCCGGTGGGTGGCCCGGCACTGCAGGCCGTGGCCGCCTGGCTGGCACAACGTGGCAGCCTGGCCTTGCCCGCTGAGGCCGCGTTGATCGTCAGCAACCGGGGCACCCGGTTGAGTACCAGCCAGGTGCGCAGCCGCCTGCAAGGGCTGGCGCGCGATGCGGGCCTGGCCACCGGGGTACACCCGCACATGCTGCGCCACAGTTATGCATCGCATCTGCTGCAGTCCAGCGGTGATTTGCGCGCGGTGCAAGAGTTGCTGGGCCATGCCAGCATCACCAGCACCCAGATTTACACCAAGCTCGATTTTCAGCACCTGGCCAAGGCCTACGACGCGGCGCACCCCAGGGCGCGCCGCAAGTAGCCGTCAGCGCAACATCACGCCCGCCGCGCGGTACACACGGTGTCAAACCAGCCTTGCATGCCCACCAGCGGCGCCGGGTAGATGGGCAGGATGGCGTTGATGTTGTAGCCCACGCCCAGGCCGTTGCCCGCACCCGTCAGGCGTGACCACAAGCCCTGGCCGGCGCCCCACCACTGGTCTTCCGACAAGTCCTGGTCTTCGGCAATCACGGCGTCATCAAAACCGGCAAAGTCAGCGCGTGGCCCACGTTTGCCGTTGGCAGCGCGGCCGTGCGCAAAGTTGCCCAGGCTGTTGGACATCGCAATCACCCGGGGGTGGATGCCCTCGGTCACAACCACCGGCACCACCACCGTGCCAATCGCATCGCCCGGTTTGCCGGTGGCGTGTTTGTAGGCATGGGCCACACCACGCCAGGTGGTGATTTCCACCAGGTCGCCGGTTTTCAAGCCACGCGCCTCAGCCGCCGAGGTGTGCATCCACAGCGGGTTGTGGTGCACGATTTCGGTCAGGTATTTTTGCGATGCAGTGCGGCCCTGGGTGTGCACATTCCATTTGAAGGTGACCAGGTGGAGGTGGTCAGGCCCCATGCTGGCAATCGACGGCACCGCAAACCAGCCCGGCATGCCCGCGCCATACGGCTCGGGGAACGCGAGTGCCTTGGCCGCGTCCGCCACGTCCTGGCTGAAAACCTGGAACTTGCGCGACGGTGTGGCAAAACCGCGCCGCGCTTTGCCATCCCGCAGCAGGCCCACGGGTTGCTCTTTGCCGTCAGCGCCTTTGCGCAGGTAAGTTTGTGTGGCCTCATCCAGCCGCGTGCCTTGCAATTGCGCGGGGCTCAACGCCCAGCCATACAGCCCGTAGTACTTGGGCTTGCGCATGTCTTGCCACACGCCGTGGGTTTTCATGTAGTCAAAGCCGTCTTCACCCACCAGTTTGGTGAGGCCGGCGCAGCGCTGGCGCATCCAGTCTTCATGGTCCTTGAACTGGAAGTATTGGGCGGTTTGCGGCGAGATGCGTTTGCCCAAGTCGATCAGCACATCGACAAAACTCTTGCACTCGGCCGGTGGCGGCACGATGGGCTGGCGCAGCGTGACGTAATCGCGCAGCTCCATGTTGTTGCGGGTATCAAAACCCCAGCGCTCCATGTAGCTGGCGTCGGGCAGGATCAGGTCGGCGTAGTGCGCGGTCTCGCTGTAGACGATGTCGGAGCAGACATGAAACGGGATGAGTGCCTCGTTCTTCAACACCTCCACCGCCAGGCTGCGGCCCTCGGGCCAGGTCTGCGGTGCGGCCAGGGTGTAGCTGATGTAGACCTGCAGCTTGCCGCGCCCCTGCTTCAAGTAGTCATAGACGATCTGGCCCACCTTCATGCGCTGCCATTTGTTGGCCAGCGGCCATTCGGGTGGGTTCTCGATCGCGCTTTTGGCGGTGGGCGCAGGCGGCCGTGGCATGGGCTGCGGGAAGATGCGCGGCGGCACCTGCGTGGGCTCCTCGCCGTAGCAATAGCCCCCTGGCTTGCCAATGCTGCCCACAATGGCGTTGAGCAAGATCACCGCCCGGTCATTGTTGAAGCCGTTGTAGTGGGCCGATGAGCCCCGGTTGGTGAAGGCCACACAGGCCGGCCGCACAGCCGCAAATTCAAGCGCCATGCGGCGAATGTCGGCCGCCGGTATGCCCGACAACTGCTCGGCCCATTCAGGTGTGTAGGGTTGCAGCCAGGCTTGCAGGTCAGTCGCGTTGACATTGCACCAGTCGTCCAAAAATGCCCGGTCGGCCTGGCCAGCTTGCATGATGCTGTGGCCCATCGCCAATGCCACCGCACCATCACTGCCCGGGTTAGGCGCCCACCATTCATCACTGCGGCCGGCGGTATTGGACAAGCGCACATCAAAGGTCACCAGCTTGGCGCCGTTGTCAAACCGGCCACGCACCACCCGCTTGGCCACATGGATGGCGCCCTGGTGCGCCTCATAAAAATTGGCACCAAAGTTGAGGATGTATTTGGTGTGCTCGGCGTCCGGGCTTTCCCAATCGGTCTCGCCCAGGCACACATAGTTGGCGGCGCGTTTGTTGCTGGAGCAGATGGCGCGGTGGTTGAACAGCGACGGCGTGCCCACCGCGTTCAGGAAGCGGGTCATCTCTTCGCCCAAACGTGAGCGGCCAATGTGGATGGCCACCTCTTCGGGCTTGCCCTCGTCCATGGCCTTGCGGATGCGTGGCGCGATCTGGGCGTAGGCGTCCTCCCAAGTGATGCGTTTCCACTGGCCGCTGCCGCGTGGCCCCACCCGTTGCAGCGGGTACAGTAGCCGGTCAGCGTAGGTGTTGATGGTGGGCCCGCTCTGGCCTTTGGCGCACAGGCTTTTGCCGTTGTTGGGGTCTTCGGGGTTGCCGCCCACCTTGACCAATTGGCCGTCAATCACATACCCCTGGATGCCACACACGGTGGAGCAGTTGAGGCACACACTTTTGATGATCTTGGCTTTGCTGTAGTCGTTTTTCAGCCGGCCCCGGCCGTTGGCACGGCGCTGGGCTTTGCGCTGGCC
>JANPOW010000348.1:0-4047 GCA_031428185.1 Betaproteobacteria bacterium
CTTTGTCAACAAGGCGCCGCAGCACAGCGCTGACCAGGACGCGGCAGAGGCCGAGCGCAACAAACACTGGGACCCCAACACCCCGCTGGCCGGCAAGAACCCGGCCAAGCCGCAGCCCGTGGCCGCGCAGCCGGCGCCGCCGCCAGCAGGCAATGCCGATGCCGACCAGCCTGCCGCAGGCACCAGCCCGGTGCCTGCAGCTGCAACCACCACGGCAGCCCCGGCAGCGCCCGGGCCACTGGCGGCGCAGCGTGCGCTGCCCGGCCAGCCCGCCGCCAGTGCCGCCGCCAACCCGCGCACCGGGCGCGACCCGGCCGCCATCCTGGCCGGCCAGGCGGACCCAGCCGCGTCACAGCCCAAGCCGGTGGCCAAGGCCGCCAGTGCGGTGGTGGCAGCTTTTTTTGTGCAAGCCGGCGCCTACACCCGGCAAGAAGACGCCGAAGCACAGCGCGCCCGCTTGGCGCTGCTGGACCTGAACGCCCGCATCACCGAGCGTGAGCAGGCCGGCCGCACCGTCTACCGGGTGCGGCTGGGGCCGTTTGATGGCCGCAGCGACGCCGAGGACGCGCAAGGCCGCTTGTCCGGCGCCGGCATCGACGCCAACCTGGTGCGGGTCGAGCGTTGAATCTCTGGTGCACCGCAGCACGCCCACCCGCGTTGTGACACTGTCTGAACCCCGGTCTGCGGACCAAAGGATCTTGTGATGAACCGTCGTGAATTTGCGCTGACCACCACTGCGGCCTGTCTGGCCGGCCTGCCCACACTGCTGTGGGCCCAGGGTGGCCCGCTGGTGGAGGGCACCGATTTCAAGCGCGTGGCGCAGCCGCTGCCGGTACCTGAGGGCAAGGTGGATGTGGTCGAGTTTTTTGGCTACTGGTGCCCGCACTGCCACGCGTTTGAGCCGCAGTTGGACGCCTGGGTCAAAAAGCAGCCGGCCCAGGTGGCCTTCCGCCGCATCGCGGTGGCCTTCAACGCCGCCCATGAGCCACTGCAGCGCCTGTACTTTGCAATCGAGTTGCTGGGCCAGGTTGACGCCTTGCATCGCAAGGTGTTTGCCGCCATCCACCTACAAAAGACGCGCCTCAACACCGATGCCGAGATCACCGAGTGGCTCAAGACGGCAAGCGCCGACGCCGCCAAGATCAGCGACGCGATGAAAAGCTTCTCGGTGGCCACCAAGCTGCGCCAGTCACGCACCTTGTCGGAGGGCTTCAAGATCGACGGCGTGCCCACACTCGGCATCCAGGGCCGCTTCATGACCTCGCCGTCCATTGCCGGCACGGCAGAGCGGGCGTTGATGGTGGCTGACACGCTGATCGCGCAGGTGCGCAAAGCCTGACGCGGCACTGCCGGGTTGGCGCAGCGGGGTGGGCTGGGCCGGCTGCGCAAAGTGCGCAACAGCCCCCGGTGCGGCGGCGCCGGGTGCCTGACAGGCTGCACTGCGGGCCTGCGCTGTCGCACAGTTGGCACTCGCCCTTGCTTTGTGGGGGCTGCGCGTAGAGTCTTGCGTCTAGAATAGCCTGCAAGTTCTGTGCCGACACATGCCTAGCCAACCTCCCATCCCCCTTGCCTGCGTGACAGCCGCCCTGCTGCTGGCTGCGGCCTGCCTACCCGCCTTGGCTGAAAAAGCCGACCGCAGCAAGGCCATGACGCTGGAGTCTGACCAGCCCTGCGATGTGAATCTGCAAAAGCAGACCAGCGTGTGCAGTGGCAATGTGGTGATCATCCAAGGCACGCTGCAACTGCGTGCGGACCGGCTGGAGTTGCGTGAAACCCCACAAGGCCACCAGACTGCGCAGGCCCTGGGCGGCGCCGGCAAGCTGGCGTCCTACCGGCAAAAACGCGACGGTGTGGACGAGGTGGTGGAGGGCCAGGCCCAGCGCATCGACTACGACAGCCGCGCCGGCACCCTGCGTTTTGAGGGCCAGGCCCAGGTGCGGCGGCTGCAGGGCAGCACGGTGGCTGACGAGATCCAGGGCGGTGTGATCGTCTGGGACAGCGTGGCCGAGACCTTCAACGTGCGCGGTGGCGCGGCCACCGCCAGCAACCCGGGCGGCCGGGTGCGCGCCGTGATTGCGCCGCGTGCCCAGGCCGATGCAGCGCCTGCCATCAGCCCCGGCAACCCGGCCAGCGCGGCGCTGCGGCCGTCAGGTGCGCTGGGGGACCGCCGGTGAGCGCGGCCGTGCTGGATGCCAAGCCGGCCACCACCAGCGCCAACCCAACGCCCAACGTGGCCAGCAGCAGCCGGCTGGACGTGACTGGCCTGCAAAAAAGCTACGGCTCACGCCAGGTGGTCAAAGAAGTGCATCTGGCGGTGGGCGCCGGTGAGGTGGTGGGCCTGCTGGGCCCCAACGGCGCCGGCAAGACCACCACGTTTTACATGGTGGTGGGCCTGGTGCGGCCCGACGCCGGCGTGATCCGCATCGACGGCGTGGAGGTGCAGTCGCTGCCCATCCACCAGCGCGCCCGCATGGGCCTGAGCTACCTGCCGCAAGAGGCGTCGATCTTCCGCAAGCTGACGGTGGAAGAAAACATCCGCGCCGTGCTGGAGCTGCAAATCGGGCCTGACGGCAAGGCGCTGCCGGCCGCCCGCATCCATGCGCTGCTGGAGCAATTGCTGCACGACCTGTCCATCGCCAAGCTGCGTGACTCACCCGCACCGGCCTTGTCGGGGGGTGAGCGGCGCCGGGTGGAGATTGCCCGCGCGCTGGCCACCCAGCCGCGTTTCATCCTGCTGGACGAGCCGTTTGCCGGCGTTGACCCGATCGCGGTGATCGAGATCCAACGCATCATCGGTTTCCTCAAGTCGCGTGGCATCGGCGTGCTGATCACCGACCACAACGTGCGCGAGATGCTGGGCATCTGTGACCGCGCCTACATCATCAGCGAGGGCCGGGTGCTGGCTGAGGGCACCCCCGCCGAGATCATCGTGAACGCCGAGGTACGCCGGGTGTACCTGGGCGAACACTTCCGCATGTAAGCCGCCAGCGCCGCCACCCCGCCCATGAAACCGTCACTGCAAGTCCGGCTGTCGCAACACCTGGCGCTGACGCCCCAGCTGCAACAGTCGATCCGCCTGCTGCAACTCTCCACGCTGGAATTGCACCAGGAAATCGAGCAGATGCTCGAACAAAACCCGTTTCTCGACACCGACGACGAGCACACGCCGATGGAGTTTGGCCTGGAGCGGGTGGCCGCACCGGCGGACGCCAGCGCCGAGCGCGAAAAAAGCAAGCTGTCCGAGCGGGAGGATGGTGCTGACGGCAACAGCAGCGCCGACGAGCCCGCCGGTGTGGACAGCGCCGACTTTGGCGGCACCGAGCGCGACGACTGGGAAAACGGCACCGAGCGTGATGACTTTGACGGCATCCGCGAGCTGCCCTCCCAGAGCAGCAGCACGGGCAGCGGCAGTGGCGACGACGACTACGAGCCGATCGAATCCGCCGACATCGCCATCAGCCTGCAAGACCATTTGCGCCGCCAACTGCTGGGCATGCGGCTGTCACCCGAAGATGCCGCGGCGGTGATGGTGCTGATCGAGTCGCTGAATGAAGACGGCTACCTGGCCGATACGCTGGAAGACATCGCCGAGAAGCTGGCATTTGGCATGGGCCTGGAAGGCGATGCAGCCGCTGAAGAACGTGAAGAGCTGTCCGACAGCCTGCGCTGCGCGCTGAAATGGCTGCAGTGCTTTGAGCCCACGGGTGTGGGCGCGTCTGGCCTGGGTGACTGCATCGCGCTGCAACTGCGTGACCGGCCCGACTGCCCGGCCAAGGCCGCCGCGATCCAGATTTGCCGCAAGCACCTGGACCTGCTGGCGCGCAAAGACATCAAAAAACTGATGACCGCCACCGGCGCCAGCGAAGAAACGCTGCGCGCCGCCGAGACCCTGATCAAGGCCTGCGAGCCCAAGCCGGGCCGGCCCTTTACCCGGGCCGAGGCCAACATCGTGGTGCCCGATGTGATGGTGGTCAAAAGTGGCCGGGGCTGGAAAACCACGCTCAACCCCGACGTGATGCCCAAGCTGCGCATCAACGATTTGTACGC
>JANPOW010000349.1:0-11167 GCA_031428185.1 Betaproteobacteria bacterium
CAGCCACCGCGCCATCAAAGGCATTGACCTGACGATTGAGCAAGGTGAGTTTGTCGTGTTTGTCGGCCCGTCGGGCTGTGGCAAATCCACCCTGCTGCGCTTGATTGCCGGGCTGGAGCCGATTGACGGTGGCAGCCTGCATTTGGACGGGCGTGACATCACCGACCTGCCCAGCGCGAAACGTGATCTGGCGATGGTGTTTCAGCGTTATGCGCTGTATCCCCACATGAGCGTGTACGACAACATGAGCTTTGCCCTCACGCTGGCCGGAGTGGCGCGCGAGGTGATCCGCGAAAAAGTGGAGCGCGCCGCCAAGGTGCTGGACTTGGGCGCCTACCTGCAGCGCACGCCCAAAGCCTTGTCGGGTGGCCAACGCCAGCGGGTGGCCATCGGCCGCGCCATCGTGCGGGCGCCCAAGGTGTTTTTGTTTGACGAGCCGCTGTCCAACCTGGACGCTGCACTGCGCGGCCAGACCCGGGTGGAGATTGCCAAGCTGCACCGCGAGCTGGGCGCCACCACCATTTACGTCACCCATGACCAGGTCGAGGCCATGACGCTGGCCGACCGGGTGGTGGTGCTGCGTGATGGCCAGATCGAGCAAGTGGGCTCGCCCCTGGCGCTGTACGACCGGCCCGCCAACCAGTTTGTGGCCCAGTTCATCGGCACACCGCAGATGAATGTATTGCCGGCCGATGCGCTGCCGGCGCTGGCCGGCTGGCCGGTGGCGGCCGGTGGGTTCATCGGCCTACGCCCGGAGAACGTGCTGCTGCAGCCGGCCGGGCAGGGCACGGTGCAAGGCCGGGTGGAGTTGGTGGAGGCGCTGGGCGCCGAGACGCTGGTCTATGTGGCGCTGGCCTCTGGCGCCCAACTGGTGGCGCGGCAAAACACCCGCACCAGCCTGCAAGCCGGCCAGGCCGTGGGCCTGGGGCTGGACGCCGATGCCGCACACCTGTTTGACGCTGGCGGCAAGCTCACCCGCCAGGGCGCCGCTGCGGCGTGATGCCTGTTTGACTGGACCACGCGACTGGACCCAAGCTGATGCCCGATTCAACTGCAAGCACAGGCGCAAATTCAAGCGCTACCCCGAGCGCAACCTCAAGCGCAACCTCAAGCGCTACCCCACGCGCTACCCCAAGCGTGGTCCCAGCCCATCCGGCCACAGGCGCCGCGCCGCTGGTGATGTTGCACCTGGGCCTGGGCTCATTCCACCGCGCCCACCAGGCCGTCTACTTTCAAGCCCTGCACGATGCTGGGGATGCGCGCTGGGTGCTGCACGGCGGCAACATCCGGCCCGACATGGCCGCGACCATCACCGCATTGCAGGCCAGTGGTGGGGCGTATACGCTGGAGACGGTGAGCCCGGCGGGGCAGCGCCGCTACCAGCGCATCAGCGCCATTCGCCGCGTCATCCCGCATGACCCGGCCCTGTCCGGCCTGATCACTGCCGGGGCGGATGCGGCCACCCGCATCGTGTCCTTCACGGTGACCGAGGCGGGTTATTACCTCGACGCCGCCCACCAGCTGGACCTGAACTTTGCTGATCTTGCTGCCGACCTGGCGGCGACCATTGCCGGCCACCCGCACCCCCAGACGCCCACCATTTACGGCGCACTCACCGCCATCCTGCGCGCCCGCAAAGCCGCCGGTGCCGGCCCCGTCACCCTGCTCAACTGCGACAACCTGCGCCACAACGGCGACCGCGTGCGGGGTGGCCTGCTGCAGTTCATCCGCCTGGCCGGCGACACCGATTTGTTGGCCTGGGTGCAGGCCAATACCACCAGCCCCAACGCGATGGTGGACCGCATCACCCCACGCCCAACACCGGATGTGCGCGAGCGCGTCAAAGCCGCCACCGGGGTTGACTGCCCCGCAGCGCTGATGGGCGAAAGCTTTATCCAGTGGGTGATCGAAGACCACTTTGCCGCCGGCCGGCCAGACTGGCAGGCCGTGGGTGTGCAACTGGTGCAGTCAGTGGACATGTATGAAGAGGCCAAGATTCGCCTGCTCAACGCACCGCACAGCTGCATTGCCTGGGCCGGCACCTTGCTGGGCCTGCGCTTCATCCACGAGGGCACCCACCTGCCCGCCATCCGCCAGATGGTCTATGACTACGCCACTGACGATGTGATCCCGGTGCTGGACACCCCAGAGCACCCCAGCCCGATGGACCTGGCCGCTTACCGCGATGTGGTGCTGGACCGTTTTGGCAACGCGGCGATCGCCGACACCAACCAGCGCGTGGCGATGGACGGCTTCAGCAAGATCCCCGGCTTCATCGTGCCCACCATCCGTGAGCGCCTGGCGCAGGGTGCGTCCATCCACAGCGTGGCCATGCTGCCGGCGCTGTTTCTGGCCTATCTGCAGCGCTGGCACCGGGGCCAGATTGCCTACACCTACCAAGACCAGGCGATGGACCCGGCGGTGGCCCACGCCATTTGCAGCGCCGCTGACCCGGTGGCCGCGTTTTGCGCGGATGTGCCGTTGTGGGGCGAGCTGGCGGGTGATGCCCGGCTGGTGGCTGCGTTGCGGGCAGCAGCAGGGCGGGTGGATCAATTCATTCAGGAGCATCAAGCGTGAACAACCCTTCATCCAACCCAGCCGGCGGCGGCCGGCTGGCCGGCAAACACGCGCTGTTGACCGGTGCCGGTGGTGGCATCGGCCTGGCGGTGGTGCAGGCCTACCTGGCGCAAGGCGCGCGCTGCACCGTGGTAGACATGGCGCCGCAACCGTCCAGCGCCTACACCGACGCGGTGGCGCCCTTTGCCGGCCAGGTGCAGTACCGCGCCGCCGACATCACCCAGATGACGGCGCTGGACGCGTTGATCGACGGGGCGCAAGCGCAGTTCGGCCCACTGCACATCCTGTACAACAACGCCGCCATTTTTGACATGGCACCGTTGCTGGACGCCACCGAGGCCAGCTACGACCGGGTGTTTGCGGTCAACGTCAAGGCGCTGTTCTTCACCATGCAAAAAGTGTTGGCGCGCATGGTGGCGCAGGGCACACGCGGGGCGGTCATCAACATGGCCAGCCAGGCCGGCCGGCGTGGTGAGGCGCTGGTGGCGCATTACTGCGCCAGCAAGGCCGCGGTGATCAGCTACACACAAAGCGCCGCACTGGCCATGGCGCCGCACCACATTCGCGTCAACGCCATCTCGCCCGGCGTGATTGACACGCCGATGTGGGCGCATGTGGACGCGCTGTTTGCCAAGTACGAACATTTGCCCATCGGCGAGAAAAAACGCCAGGTGGGCAAAGCCGTGCCGCTGGGCTACATGGGCGCACCGGCCGACATTGCCGGCGCTGCGGTGTTTTTGGCCAGTGATGAAGCGTCCTACATCACTGCCCAGACACTCAACGTGGACGGCGGCGCGGTGATGTCCTGAGCGTCGCAGGCAAGCCCGCCGTCGGCGCACCCGCCCACTTTGCTTGACCACGTCGACAGAGACCACAGCACCAGGCCACGCCACACCAGCGCGCCGCAAAATCACGCCATGCCCACCCAGGACCGCCCCAGCCCCGCCCGCCAGCGCGACCGCCAGCCCGAGCTGGAGCGCGACTTCGCGCGCAACCCGGCGCTGGGCTATGAAGCGCCAGAGGACGCCGGCCTGGTCCGCTGCCTGGCGCATGGCTTCCCCACGCCGCTGGCACGCTGGCACCACCATGACGAGTACGAGCTGCACCTGATCACCGCCACCTCGGGCAAAGCCTTTGTGGGTGACTGGATCGGCCCCTTCCAGCCCGGCCATCTGGTGCTGGTGGGGCCGCACCTGCCACACAACTGGGTGTCGATGGACCTGGACGGCGCATGCGTGGCGCAGCGCGACCTGGTGATCCAGTTTGCCCATGCGCCCATCGCCACCGCCGCCCAGCACATCCCCGAGCTGGCCGACGCCATGCCGCTGCTGGCGCGGGCCCGTCACGGCATCGAGTTTTTTGGCCAGGCCGACAGCGCGCAGGTGCATTGGCAACAGGTCAGGGCCAGCCGGGGCCTGCGGCGCTTTGCCGCGTTCTGCGATTTTTTGGCCGACCTGGCGCGCTGCACTGACTACCGGCTGCTGTCCACCGTGCAGATGCAGGCCGTGGACGACGACGCCGAACTGGAGCAGATCAACGCAATCGTCAACCGCCTGATCGCCGATGTGTCGCAGCCCATGGTGGCGGCGGAGGTGGCGGCCGGCCTGGGCATGAGCGAGAGCCGGTTTTCGCGTTTCTTCCGCCGCGCCACCGGCAATACATTCACTGATTTTGTCAACCGGGTGCGCATCAACCGCGCTTGCCAGTTGCTGATGGACAGCCACCAGCCGGTGGGCCAGATCTGCTACGACGTGGGCTTCAACAACCTGGCCAACTTCAACCGGCGCTTTCTGGAGATCAAGGGCCTGACGCCGACCGAGTTCCGCCGCCAGGCCGAAAAACGCTTCAGCGGCGCGCTGGCTTGACTGCCTTGGCAGCCCACCACCATGTTCCTCGGCATCGACCTCGGCACGTCTGAACTCAAAGCCCTGCTGCTGGACGACCGGCAGCAGATCGTGGCCAGCGTGGGCCAGCCGCTGACCCTGCAGCGCCCCCGGCCCCTGTGGTGCGAGCAACACCCGGCCGACTGGTGGGCCGCCTGTGACCGCGCGTTGTCAAGCCTGGCCAACAGCCACCCGGCCGCGATGGCCCAGGTGCGCGGCATCGGCCTGTCGGGCCAGATGCACGGGGCGGTGCTGCTGGGTGCACAAGACCAGGTGCTGCGTCCGGCCATTTTGTGGAACGACGGCCGCAGCGCGGCCGAATGCGCCGAGCTGCAGCGCCGCGTGCCCACGCTGCAGCACATCACCGGCAACCTGGCCATGCCCGGTTTCACCGCCCCCAAGCTGTTGTGGGTGGCGCAGCATGAGCCGGCGCTGTTTGCGCAAGTGGATGCTGTGCTGCTGCCCAAAGACTGGCTGCGCCTGCAACTCACCGGCCAGCGCATCTGCGAGATGAGCGACGCCGCCGGCACCTTGTGGCTGGACGTGGCCGCCCGCCGCTGGAGCACCGAGATGCTGGCCGCTTGCGGCTTGAGCAAAGCACAGATGCCCAGCCTGGTAGAGGGCAGCAGCGTGGCCGGCCACCTGCTGCCCACGCTGGCCCGGCGCTGGGGCTTGCCACCCGGCGTGCTGCTGGCCGGTGGTGGGGGTGACAACGCCGCCAGTGCGGTCGGCATGGGTGTGGTGCAGGCGGGCCAGGGTTTTGTGTCGCTGGGCACCTCGGGCGTGATTTTTCTGGCCAGTGATGCGTTTCGCCCCAACCCGCCGCAGGCGGTGCATGCCTTCTGCCACGCCTTGCCCGGCCGCTGGCACCAGATGAGCGTGATGCTGAGTGCGGCCAGCAGCCTGCGCTGGGCTACCCAGTTGTTAGGCCAGCCCGACGAGGCCAGCCTGCTGGCCCAGGTGGCCACACTCAGCCCCGCCCAGCGCGCCAGCGCGCCGCTGTTTTTGCCTTATCTGGGCGGTGAACGCACACCGCACAACAACCCGCAGGCCCAGGGCGTTTTGTTTGGCCTGGACGCCAGCCACGGCGCTGCAGCACTGGGTTATGCGGTGATCGAAGGTGTGGCCTTTGGCCTGCTGGACGGCTGGTTGGCCCTGGGCGCCGCACCCGGCAGCGTGGCGGCCTTGTCCCTGGTGGGTGGCGGCGCCCGCAGCGCGCTGTGGTCCCAGTTGCTGGCCAGCGCGCTGGGCCTGCCACTGCACACCCACCCGGGCAGTGAGGCTGGCGCCGCGCTGGGTGCGGCACGCCTGGCCTGGCTGGCCAGCCTGGGCCGGGTGGATGCTGCTGCGCTGGCCCAGGTCTGCCCACCACCACCGGTGGCCCAGCGCTTTGTGCCCGATGCGGCCGAGCGGGCAGTGCTGTTGCCACGCCACGCCAAGTTTCAGGCCTTGTACCGCACGCTGTTGCCGGCATTCGGGGCCTAGGCCTGCGGGCGGACCTGATAAGTTCAACGCCCACCCCAGTTGCGCTGCCACCACCATGCCCGACATCACCGCCCCCGTGTCCTGCCGCACCGCCCTGGCCGCGCTCTGGCGTGATGCCCAGTTGCCTGTTGACGCCCTGGCCCAGCTGCAACTGCTGGGTGACGGTGACGGCGGCGCTGCGGTGCTGCCCTCGTCGTTTTGCGTGGCCACCGCCGCCCAGGCCAGCCAGGGCGCAGCTGCCCTGGCCGCCGCCGAGCTGTGGCACCTGCGCCACCCCACCGCCGCCCGCCTGCCGGTGCAGCTGGACCGGGCCCACGCCACGCTGGACTGCACCGCCTATTTTTCGATCGACGGCTGGGTGCCACCGGCCTGGGACCCCCTGTCCGGCCTCTACCCCTGCGGGGCTGCGCTGCCCGGCAGCGCCACGCTGCCAACCAACGCCACGCTGCCAACCAACGCTGCGGTGCCCGGCCACAGCCCTGGCGGCTGGGTCCGCATCCACGCCAACTTTGCCCACCACCGTGACGGCGTCTTGCGCCTGCTGGGTTTGCCACCTGGCCCGGCCACCCCGCGGGTGGCCGTGGCCATCGCGCTGCGCGGCTGGGCCGCGCAGGACTTTGAGCAAGCCGCCGCTGATGCCGGCCTGGTGGTGGCCGCCCTGCGCAGCCTGGCGGAGTGGGACGCCCAGCCCCAAGCTGCCGCCGTGGTGGCCCAGCCGCTGGTGGCCATTGAGCCGATCGGCCGCGAGCAGATCGGCCATGCGCCGATCGGCCTGGGCCAGCCCGCTGCGCCACCACTGCCCTGGCCGGCCAGCAGCCCGGACCAGCCGCCACTGCACGGCCTGCGCGTGCTGGACCTCACCCGCATCCTGGCCGGGCCGGTGGCCGGCCGTCTGCTGGCCGGCTTTGGTGCCGATGTGTTGCTGGTCAACGCACCACACCTGCCCAATATTGCGGCCATTGCCGATACCAGCCGGGGCAAGCGCTCGTGCCTGATCGACTTGCGCCAGCCAGCGCAGCGGGCGCAATTCAACCAACTGGTGGACGGCTGCCAGGTGTTGCTGCAAGGCTACCGGCCCGGCGCCCTGGCTGGCCACGGCTACAGCGCCGAAGCGCTGGCGCGGCAGCGGCCCGGCATCGTGGTGGCCGAGCTGTCGGCCTACGGCTGGACCGGCCCGTGGGCTGGCCGGCGTGGTTTTGATTCGCTGGTGCAAACGGCCACCGGCTTCAACCTGGCCGAGGCGGCGGCCGCTGGCAGCAGCACACCACAAGCCATGCCGGCGCAAATCCTGGACTATTCGGCCGGCCACCTGTTGGCCTTTGGCATCCAGGCCGCGTTGCTACGCCAGGCCAGCCAGGGTGGCAGTTGGCGGGTGCGGGTCAGCCTGGCGGGTGTGGGCTTGTGGCTGCGCAGCCTGGGCCGGCAGCCCGACGGCCTGGCGGCGCAGCGGCCTGACATCACGCCACTGCTGCAGGACAGCCCCAGCGGCTTTGGCCACAGCGGCAAGCCCGGCCTGCTGCGCGCGGTGCGGCCCGCTGCACGTTTCCCCACGCTGCCCGCGCACGCCGCGCTGCCGTCCATGCCACCCGGCAGCCACGCGCCGCAGTGGCTGTTGCCTGACTGAGCGCGGCACAGCGCAGCCACGCAGCGCTGCTGCCCGATCACCCAACCCACCCAGAGCGCAACCCGCCGGCCCGCGCCGCTCACCTACCCAACCCAGCACCCACCGATGCAGACCCCACAAAACACCTTCAAGGCCGCGCTGCAAACCGGCACCCCCCAGATCGGCCTGTGGGTGGGCCTGGCCGACGCCAACGCCGCCGAGGCCCTGGCCGGCACCGGCTACGACTGGCTGCTGCTGGACGGTGAGCACGCGCCCAACGACCCCCAAAGCATCCTGGCCCAACTGCGCGCGCTGGCGCCGTATCCGGTGCAGCCGGTGGTGCGGCCGGTGGTAGGTGATGTGGCACTGGTCAAACAGTACCTGGACGTGGGCGCGCAGACCCTGCTGATCCCGATGATCGACACCGCACAACACGCCGCGCTGATGGTGCAGGCCATGCGCTACGCGCCGGCGGGCATCCGCGGCATGGGCGCCGCGCTGGCACGCGCCTCACGCTGGAACCAGGTGGACAACTACCTGGCCGAGGCCGACAGCCAGATGTGCCTGCTGGTCCAAGTCGAAACCCGGCTGGCGGTGCAAAACCTGCGGCCAATCGCCGAGACGGAAGGGGTGGACGGTGTGTTTTTTGGCCCGGCAGATTTGTCGGCCTCGATGGGCTACCCCGGCCAGCCCGGCCACCCCGAGGTGGTCAAGGCCATGCTGGACGGCATCAGCACCGTGCGCGCTGCCGGCAAAGCGCCCGGCATCCTGATGACTGACCCGGCCCAGGCGCAACGCTACCTGGACGCCGGCGCGCTGTTTGTGGCCGTGGGTGTGGACGCACTGCTGCTGGTGGCGGCGGCGCGGGCGCTGGTGGGCCGCTTCAAGCCGGCCGCCGTGCCAAGCCCGCTGCGGCCCGGCGATTGAGTTGCCGCCGCGGGCCTGGCCGCTCAGTCCCAGGCCTGGTCAAAAAACAGCGGCAGCGCCTGGCCCAGTTGCTGCAAAAACGCGGCGCGGTCAAAACCCGGGGGGTCGGCACGCAGGTCACCGTCTTCGGACGGGATGGCCATGCTGGGCCTGTCCATGAACGCAAAGTGCCAGGCATTGGCCACCGGGCGGCGGCTGGCGGCGGGCAGATTGCTGGTGATCCAGTCGCCATGGAAGCGTGGCACCAGGTAGCGGTCGAGTGCGGCGATGTACACCGCGGTGGGCACCGGGATGGTGGCCAGCGACGCGGCGCTGAACACCACGCCCACCGGCGCCAGGGCCACCACCGCCCGCACCCGGGGGTCACGCAACGCGGCGCCGGGTGCTGCCGGCGCCGCGCTGCGCGGTGGCATGTCCGGCATGTCATCACCCACGCCGCAGAAGATCGGGTCCTCGCTGCGGTGGGCCACGCAGTGGGCGGTGATGCGCGGCAGCTCGGGCAGGCCGCCGGCCAGGGCCAGCACGGTGTAACCACCGGCCGAATGGCCCAGTGCGCCGATGCGCGGGCCGCGTGCATCGCTGCGGATGCGGGGGCCCCAAGCCGGGTCGGCCAGCAGCGCGTCGATCACCCGCGATGCCTGGCGCGGCCGCTCATCGAAGTAGCGGGCGGGGTTTTTTTTCAGCAGCGAGCGGTCTTGCCAATCGTCGCCCGGGTGGCGCAGTGCGGCCACCAGGTAACCGGCGCGGGCCAGTGCCTGGGCCAGGCTGGCGTGGCCCAGCTCACTGCCACCGGTGCCGTGGCTGAGCAGGATCAGGCCTTTCGCGGTGGCCTCGGGCGGCGCCTGCACGGCCACCTGCACGCTGAATGGCCCCATTGCGATGCTGCGGGCGGGCGCCTGGGTGGGATAAAACAAGGCCACCGGGACGGCTGGCGCGCCGCTGGCTGACGCCGGCACCGTGAGCATGCGCAGGCCGGCCTGCAGGGCGGCTGGGGCACTGGCGGCTTGGGCCAGCACTGCAGCGGGTTGTGCCAGGCTGGCGGCCAGCAAGACGGTGGGCAACAGCGTGGCCAGTGCACGCAGGCGGCGGCGGGACGGGTTCATCAGGCAACTCCGGGTGGGGATGGGCCGGATTCTTGGCCAGCCCGGCCAGCCCGGCGCACGGCCTGTGACCGAGCGCTGCCCGGCGTCGCCAAGTGCGGCGGGTGGGGCGCAAACGCCCAGGCGCTCAGCCCAAGCAGCCCAAGCAGCCCAAGCAGCGGCGCCGCCGACCGGGTTTAGTCGCCACCCCCATCCAACACCAGCCGGCCCTGTGCCGCATCAGCCAGGCGCTGTGGCTGCAGCACCTCGATGCGGCCGTGGCTGGCGCCCAGAATGCCCAGCCTCTGCATCTGGCGCAGCGTGCCGTTGATGCGTTGGCGGCTGGCGCACAGCAGGCTGGCCAGGTCGCCCTGGGTCAGGGTCAGCTCGATCTGCCGGGCCTGCCCCGGTGGGCCGTTGCGGCTGGGCTGCTCAGCGGCCAGCGGCTGGCCAAACTGGCGCAGCAGGCGCTGCAGTTGCAGGGCCACCCGCTGCGACAGCGCCAGGGTCTGTACCTCCTCCAGCCGGCGGAACATGTGGCGCAAGCGCCGGCAGTCCAGCATCAGCAGCGCGGCCCGCAGCTCGGGCTGCTGCTGCACCAGTTGCTGCAGGCTGCTGCGGCCGACCAGCAACACGGTGCTGTGGGCCTGGGCCACGATGTCCCAGTCCACCGCGCTGCCGTCAATCAGGGCCACGTCACCGTACCAGTCACCGGGGCCTAACAAGTCCAGCGTGAAGGGTTTGCCGTCGCGGCCCCGGGTGGCCAGGCCCAGCGCACCACCGGCCACGCCCACCCAGTCGGTGGCCACGCTGCCGCGGCGCAACAAGGTGGCCCCCCGCCGCACCCGCTGCACCCGGGCACGCGCCAGGATGGCCTGGCGCAGGCCCAGCGACAAACCGGCAAACCAGGCACCCGATTCAACCTGCCGCACCTCCGCCGGGCGCAGCGCGTCCAGCGGCAGCACGCCTTGTGCTAACGGCAATGGTGGGCGGCTGATCTGGCTGACCAGGCTGGCGTGCTGCGCTGGGCGCAGCAGCTGACGAGAGGCGTGTGCCATGTCAGTGCTCCGTGGCGCCAATGCGCCACAGGTAGCGCATGCAGCAGGACAACCCAGCAAACGCCGCGGAACCGGCTTTGCCGGGCCGCTGGCGTTGCCCCCTGGAGGGAGGCGCCGAAGGTGCTGCGGGGGGGGCCATCACACCACCTCGAACAGGCCGGCAGCACCCTGGCCACCGCCGATGCACATGGTCACCACCACGTACTTGGCGCCACGCCGCTTGCCCTCGATCAGCGCATGGCCGGTCAGGCGCGCGCCGCTCACGCCGTAGGGGTGGCCCACCGCGATCGCGCCGCCGTTGACGTTGAGCAATTCATCCGGGATGCCCAGCGTGTCGCGGCTGTAAATCACCTGGCAGGCAAAGGCCTCGTTCAGCTCCCACAGGCCGATGTCACTCACCTTCAGGCCGGCACGCTGCAACAGGCGCGGCACCGCAAACACCGGGCCGATGCCCATTTCGTCGGGCTCACAACCGGCAATGGCAAAGCCGCGAAAGATGCCCAGCGGCTGGATGCCACGCTGCTCGGCCAGCTTGCCGTTCATCAGCACACAGGC
>JANPOW010000350.1:0-4279 GCA_031428185.1 Betaproteobacteria bacterium
GACAGGTCGCGCCCGACGCCCTGGTGTCGATGTGCGAGCGCGCGCAAATTCCGATGTTCGCGACGCACGAGCCCTCGGCCTTCGTCATCGACGTGATGCGCGCCTACCTGTCCAAGCACTTCGCCGAGCGCACGTCCATGCACGGCGTGTTCATGGACATCCTGGGCCTGGGGGTGATGATCACCGGCGAGTCGGGCCTGGGCAAGAGTGAGCTGGGGCTGGAGCTGATCTCGCGAGGCAACGGCCTGGTGGCCGACGATGCGGTCGACCTGTACCGCATCAACCAGACCACCATCGAGGGCCGCTGCCCCGAGTTGCTGCAGAACCTGCTGGAGGTGCGCGGCATCGGCCTGCTCGTCATCCGCGCCATCTTTGGCGAGACGGCGGTGCGCCGCAAGATGCGGCTCAAGCTGATCGTGCACCTGGTGCGCAAAGAGACGATGGAGCGTGAGTTTGAGCGCCTGCCCTATGAGCCGCTGTACGAGGACATCCTGGGCATCCCGGTGCGCAAGGCGGTCATTACCGTGGACGCCGGCCGCAACCTGGCGGTGCTGGTGGAGGCCGCAGTGCGCAACACCATCCTGCAGTTGCGGGGCATCGACACCTACCAAGAGTTCATCGAGCGCCACCAGCGGGCAATGCAGCAGTCGGACGAGGGCTGAGCGGCTGGCGCCCGGATCACGCCGTCACTTGCTGCGGTGCGGGCAGGCCGGCTTGGTGCACACCGCGTACAGCGACAGCGCGTGGTCTTGCAACTCGAAGCCGTTGGCAATGGCCACAGCGCGCTGGCGCTGCTCAATCTCGGGGTCAAAAAACTCTTCGACCCGGCCGCAGGTCAGGCACACCAGGTGGTCGTGGTGGGTGCCCTCATTCAACTCAAACACCGACTTGCCCGACTCAAAATGGCTGCGCGTCAGCAGCCCGGCCTGCTCAAACTGCATCAGCACCCGGTAGACGGTGGCCAGGCCCACATCGGCGCCTTCATACAGCAAGGCCTTGAACACATCCTCGGCCGTCATGTGGCGCTGCGCGGTGCGCTGGAAGACCTCCAGAATCTTGATGCGCGGCAGGGTGGCCTTCAGACCGCTGCTCTTGAGCTCGTCGGCGTGCGTCATGGCGGGTCGGGTGCCCGTGGCAGGCGGGTGGCTAGAATCGTTGGATGATATCCAGCCTGTGGCGACGCTTGCAGCGCCCTGCAGCGGCACCCCTCCAAGCCCCGCGATGCACGCCACCAAACCAAGCTCCACCCGATCGGCAGGCCCAGTGAACTCTGACTTTTTTGCGCTGCGCTGCGCCGCACTGGTGCTCAGTGTTGCCGGGCTGGGCGGCTGCTCGATGCTGCCGCCGATGCCGGACATGTCCTTCCTGCCGTCCTTGCCATCGGTCACGGCCGGCGGCAATTTTCTGGGTGTGCTGGCGCCGTACCGCATGGACATCGTGCAGGGCAATGTCGTCACCAAAGAGCAAGCGGCGCTGATCAAACCCGGCATGAGCCGGGCCCAGGTGCGTGACATCCTGGGCTCGCCGATGTTGACCGACATGTTCCACGCCGACCGCTGGGACTATGTGTTCACCATCGTGCGCCAGGGCACAGCGCCGCAGCGCCGCGCCATCGTGGCGTATTTCAAAGACGACAAGCTGGACCGCCTGGACGCGCCCGAGCTGCCCACCGAACGTGAGTTTGTCGCATCCATCAGCCGCACCCGGGCAACCGGCGCCACACCGGTGCTGGAGCTGACGCCCGAGCAGAAACAAGCGCTGCCGGTGCCGCCCAAAACACCGACGGAGCCCGCAGCGCCGGTGGGTGCCCTGCGCAGCTACCCGCCGCTGGAACCCTCGTGAGCGGCGGCCCGCAGGGCGGCGCCCCGCTGCGCATCGCGATTGCTGGCGCGTCCGGCCGCATGGGCCAGATGCTGATCGAAGCGGTGCTGGCCGCGCCCGATTGCAGCTTGGCCGGCGCGCTGGACATACCCGGCAGCCCGGCCCTGGGCCAGGATGCCGGTGCTTTTGCCGGCCGCAGCACCGGCGTGCTGATCACCAGCGACCTGGCCGCCGGCCTGACCACGGCCCAGGTGCTGATTGACTTCACCCGGCCCGAGGGCACGCTGGCCCACCTGGCGCTGTGCGCCGAGCGCGGCATCAAGCTGGTCATCGGCACCACCGGTTTCAGCCCGGCGCAAAAGGCGCAGATTGGCAGCCAGGCCCAGCGCACCGCAGTGCTGCTGGCGCCCAACATGAGCGTGGGCGTCAACGTGATGCTCAAGCTGCTGAGCCAGGCCGCCCGCGCGCTGAACACCGGCTACGACATCGAGGTGATTGAGGCCCACCACCGCCACAAGGTGGACGCGCCCAGCGGCACTGCGCTGCAGATGGGCGAGGTGCTGGCCGCCGCGCTGGGCCGCGACCTGAAAGATTGCGCGGTGTATGCCCGCCACGGCGTAACCGGCCCACGAGACCCATCCAGCATCGGCTTTGCCACCATCCGGGGTGGTGACATCGTGGGTGAGCACACCGTGCTGTTTGCCGGCACCGGTGAGCGCATCGAGATCAGCCACAAGAGCAGCAGCCGGGCCGGCTACGCCCAGGGCAGCTTGCGCGCCGCGCGCTTCCTGGCGGGCCACACCACCGGCTTGTTCGACATGAATGACGTGCTGGGCATCACCTGACGATGGACGGCCTGGGCAGCTTCTGGGCCGAGAGCGACGCCATCGGCCGCACGGTGGTGGCGCTGCTGCTGGCGATGTCGGTCAGCGCCTGGGTGGTGATTTTGTGGAAGGGCTGGGTACTGCAGCGTGCGCGGCGTGACATCGCGCGCGCCGTGCCCGCCTTCTGGGCCGCACACACGCTGGCCGCCGGCCAGGCCAGGCTGGCCGCACTGGACCGCGAACAACTGCTGCTGCCCCTGCTGCAGGCCAGCACCACGCCCGACGCACCCGGCACCCTGGCCAGCCACGGCCATGTGGCGTCGCAGCTGACCCGGCGCCTGCGTGACGCGCTGCACCGTGGCTTGGCGCACCTGCAGTTTGGCCAGGTGCTGCTGGCGTCCGTCGGCAGCACGGCGCCGTTTGTGGGCCTGTTTGGCACGGTCTGGGGCATTTACCACGCGCTGGTGGCCATCTCGGCGGCCGGCGCCATCAGCATCGACAAAGTGGCCGGCCCGGTGGGTGAGGCGCTGGTGATGACGGCCGCCGGCCTGGCCGTGGCCATCCCCGCCGTGCTGGCCTACAACCTGTTTGGCCAGTGGGTGGCGGCCTGCGAGGCCGAGCTGGAAGGCTTTGCGCATGACTTGCTGGAGCTGGCGCAGGGCGGTGCATCCATCCACCCGTCTGGCGACCCCTCCACCAGCGCCGCCGCCCACCCCGGCACCTGAGCCGCACCCCATGGCCTTCGGCAGACTGCAGCGCAGCGGCACGCCCAAGCCGATGAGCGAGATCAACATGACACCGTTGATCGACGTGATGCTGGTGCTGCTGGTGATCTTCATCATCACCGCGCCGCTGATGAGCGCCAGCCTGCGGCTGGACCTGCCCAAGACCACCGGCGCGCAGGCCAACACCGCGGTGCAGTTTGTCAGCGTGGCGGTGGACGCCCAGGGTGCGCTGTATTGGGGTGATGTGCCCATCACGCCGCAGCAACTGCAGGCCAAGGTGCGCGACGCGGCACAGCGCAACCCGGGCACCGAGGTGCAACTGCGCGCCGACCAACAAGTGCCCTACGGCCGCATTGCCGAGCTGATTGGCCTGGTGCAGGCGGGTGGGCTGGCGCGCATCGGGTTTGTGACCGAATCGGCCAAGCCGGGCTCTTGACGCGCTGCAGCTGGCGTGGCGGCAAGTGCCGCATGCAAAAATCGGCGCTGAAATCGGGCCGCAGCATGCGTCGGCCTGCCCTGCCCACGCCACCGAGGTTCCATCTTGCCCAAGCTCAGCACCGAACAGATCTATGCCGAATTGACACAGATTCTGCGGGATGTCTTTGACAACGACGATCTGGTCGCCAGCCCTGAACTCAATGCCTCAGCGGTAGACGGCTGGGACAGCATGGGCAATGTGCGGCTGTTCCTGGCCATTGAGCAAAACCTGGGCGTGCGCTGCGGCGCGGGCGAGATTGGTGAGATCCAGAACGTGGGCGAAATGGTCGCCCTGATCGCACGCAAGCTCTAGCCCCCAGCAGCCGGCCACCGGTTGGGGCCGTGTAAGTCACGGAGCCGCAAGCGGTCTCCATCAACTCTCACCCAAGACACCCGCGATGGATTCACTTGCTTTGCCCTGGCTGCCGCCGT
>JANPOW010000351.1:0-18060 GCA_031428185.1 Betaproteobacteria bacterium
TAGCGAGAAACGGCCCCAGCGAGGACAGTTTTTGCCGGATTTGCAGGCCCATAGTTCAACTATGGGACAAAAAGCCGGTAAAAAATGGACCGCTGAGGCCGTTTCGCAGCCGACGTTCCCCAAGCCCGACAGGCTCCTAGGAGCCAGGCATGAAAAAAGGCGCTCACTGGAGCGCCTTTGGTCGTTGGCCCGCAGGCCGACCGGATCAGGCTGCCGTGAGCCACATCCCGGTGTCAAACGCACTGCTCATCATCGGCATGTTCATGCCGAAGTTGGGGTTGGCGCCGGTCTTGGACACCGACTTGGCCGCTGGTTTTTCGGGCACCGGCGGCGCGTCGCCGGGCTTGTCCCAGGCATTGGCCTCGGCACCACGGGCCACTGCAAACGAGTAGAAGCAACGGAAGGGGATGCGGCGCTCGGCCCAGAAATCGGCCGTGTCGCGGAAGATGTCCAACAACTGCTCGCGCGCTTCTCGATCAAACCGCGGGCCGTCCGGCACTTGCTCCAGCACCACCACAAAACCCGGCTGGTTGCCCGAGCGGTTAACCAGATCGGTCATGCAGTCAAACAGTGCATCAAAGTTCTTGCCGAAATGCGCCGGGAACAAAAACGACTCGGCGAGTTTGTCCAGCACATCCTGCTTGGACTGCGCGTCGGTCAGATTGGCATACAGAAAATGCTGGCCAGCGGTTTCAGCGGCCAGCATCAGGTCTTCGACGCGGTAGGCGCGGATCGCCTGCACGATATTGGGACGGACGGTCTGCAGTTGCATGTCGCGTTCCTCCAGGGCAAAAGTAGTCGGTTCTCGATCAATCACCGATCACGGCACGATCCGTTGAAAGCTCGTGTAGTGGTCAGCGGTGTAAAAACAGGTTTCAGGTTGGGTGGGCTGCACACCGCCACACACGATGCGGCGTGCGCCTCGGTTGTGGGCGCCGGGGCTTGTCACGGTGTATTCGCGGTAAAAGCCGCGTTGACGCCGTGGTAGCTGACGCTCGTAGTTGCCAAACACCATGCCATCCTTGGTGTACGGAAACGGACCGCCTGCCGTGATCAACCGCTGGGTGTGCTGGGCTTGGCTGGGCAGCGCTGACAGCGCTACCGTGGCAAATCCTTCTGTCGGCGCTTTGGCTTGTTCTCGCGAAAAAGCCGCTGATCCGACCAACATGCCCAGGGCCACCAACCCGGTAGCCCCCAGCTTGCGCATGGAACCCCACATTGATGACCGAACGGTCTGGCCCACTGGTTTACCCTGAAATCTGATGCAGCAATGGTATCGGAACCCCCCCAATAACTCAAGTGGTTGCCTCAATTTTGGGCGGGATATCAAACCGATGAGTGTGCGCTCACAATCGCTACAGGGGTTGAATTACCAAACTGTGCCCACTGTCAATAGAGAACATCCGACTGAATGGTGCAAAGTTTTGTGGCCACCGTTGGCAATGCACCTTTTTGGTGACCCACCAGCGGCGCCGCCCGCAGGCGGGGCGCTGGCGCTACATTGGCCAGATGATGACGGCGTGCCCCTGGGGCCGCTGCGCCACCGCCAACAGCACACCACCAACCACCCGCCACGGAACCCTGCACATGCCTGCCTTAACCCTGACTGACCTCGACGCACACGCCTTGTCGGCCGAGATCCAAGCCCGCCGCATGTCATGCCGCGAGGTGATGCAGGCTTACCTGGCGCGCATCCACTGGCTGAACCCGGCACTCAACGCCATCGTCAACCTGCTGCCCGACGCGCTGCTGCTGCGCCAGGCGGACTTGTGCGATGCTGAGCTGGTGGCGGGCACGTCACGCGGCTGGCTGCACGGTGTGCCGCAGGCGATCAAGGACACCGGGCATGCGCTGGGCCTGCCCAGCACGCAAGGCAGCCCGCTGCTCCAGGCTGTGCTGCCCGAGCGCGACAGCCTGATGACGGCCCGCATGAAAGCCGCCGGCTGCATCGTCATCGGCAAGACCAATATGCCCGAGCTGGGCCTGGGCTCACACACGTTCAATGAGGTGTTTGGCGCCACCGCCAACGCCTGGGACCCGCAGGTCAGCGCCGGGGGCAGCAGCGGCGGCGCGGCGGTGGCGCTGGCGCAGCGCCTGCTGCCGGTGGCTGACGGCTCGGACTTCATGGGCTCGTTGCGCAATCCGGCAGCCTGGAACCATGTGTTTGGCCTGCGCCCCAGCCAGGGCCGGGTGCCGATGTGGCCGGTGGCGGACGCCTGGGTGGCCCAGTTGGGCACCGAAGGCCCGATGGCGCGCAGCGTGCGTGACCTGGCCGCGCTGCTGGCCACGCAGGCCGGGCAGGACCTGCGGGCGCCGCTGTCCGTCGCCCAGGGGCCACAGGCGTTTTTGGCGCCGGCCGACATCGGCCACCCGGCGGCGCTGCAAGGCTTGCGCATCGGCTGGCTGGCAGACCTGCGTGGCCATTTGGCGCTGGATGCCGGCCTGCTGCCTGTGCTGGAGACGGCGCTACAGCGCTTTGCGGCCCATGGCGCCGTGATCACGCCCACCACGCTGGGCTTTGGTGCCGACGCGCTGTGGCAAGCCTGGCTGGTGTGGCGCCAGGCTTTGGTGGCGCCCAAGGTGGCCGCACTGCTGGCCCGGCCCGGCGCCAGCCGGGCGCAGATCAAGGCCGAGGCGCTGTGGGAATACGACCAGGCCCAGGACTTGAGCTTCCACCAGTTCATGCGGGCCAGTGAGGTGCGCACCGCGTTCCAGAACCAGATGGTGGAGTTGTTGGGCCGCTTTGATGTGCTGGCGCTACCCAGCACCCAGGTCTGGCCCTTTCCGATGGCGCAGCGCTGGCCACAAGCCATCGCCGGGCGGGCGATGGACAGCTACCACCGCTGGATGGAATGCACGCTGTACGCCACATTTGCCGGCCTGCCGGCCATCAGCCTGCCGGCCGGCTTCCATGCCAACGGCCGCTGGCCGGCTGGGCTGCAGTTGATCGGCCAGCCGCTGGGTGACGCTGCGCTGCTGCGGGTGGCGGCGGGCTATGAGGCCATCAGCAGCGACCTGCTGGCGCGCCGCCCGGCCGAGCCGGACTTGCCGGCCGCCGGCACTGAGGCAGCCTGAGGCCACGGCAGGCCATCGCCCACGTCGGCAGCAGCGGCGAATAGCCACAAGCGCAGCTGCCGCCACGCCCGCACAGTTCTTACATTCGATTGCAGCGGTTACGCACAACTTGACCCGACAGCCCACCTAGCATGCGCATCCACTGGAGATGCCCATGTTGCCAAGTTGTCGAAATGTGTTGTCCAAAACCACCCTGGTGGCCGCCTGCGCCGGTGCCTGGCTGGGTGGGTGGCCGGCCGCCTGGGCTGCACCGCTGGACGAAGGTCTGGCCCGGCGCTTTTTGGCGCAGGCCAGCTTTGGCCCTACCGAGGCCAGCACCCAGGCCGTGATGGCCAGTGGCAAAGCGGCCTGGCTGCAGCAGCAGTTTTTGCTGCCGGCATCTGACTACACCGGCCTGCCGCCGGTGGACCACAACAGCGCCGTGGGCTGCCCGGCCAGCGCCTTGCCCACCTGCCACCGCGACAACTACAGCCTGTTCCCGCTGCAGGTGCAATTCTTTCGCAATGCGCTCACCGGCCCAGACCAGTTGCGCCAGCGCACCGCCCTGGCCCTGAGCGAGATCCTGGTGGTCTCGGGCCAGCAAATCCACCTGCCCTACGCGATGGCCAACTACGAGCGCCTGTTGCTTGGCAACGCATTCGGCAACTTCCGCAGCCTGCTGCGTGAGGTGACGCTGAACCCGGCGATGGGCAAGTTCTTGAACATGGCCAACAACGACAAGCCGAATCCGGCGCGTGGCATCCAGCCCAACGAGAACTACGCCCGCGAGGTGCTGCAGCTCTTCAGCATCGGCCTGTGGATGCTCAACCCCGACGGCAGCCGCAAGCTGGGCACCGATGGCCAGCCCGTGCCCAGCTACGACCAGGCGGCGGTAGAGGGCTTTGCCCACGCCTTCACTGGCTGGACCTACCCGCCCCGGCCGGGCGCGGCGGTCAAATTCCCCAGTCCGGCCTGGTTTGCCGGGCCGATGGTGGCGGTGGCCAAACACCATGATCTGGGCGCCAAAACACTGCTGGCCGGCGCCACGCTGCCGGCAGGCCAAAGCGCCGACGCCGATCTGGAAGCAGCCATCAGCAACATCTTCAACCACCCCAACGTCGGCCCCTTCATCGGCCGGCAACTCATCCAGCAACTGGTCACCGCCAACCCCAGCCCGGCCTACGTGGCGCGGGTGACTGCCGCGTTCAACGGTGTGGCCGGTGCGCCGCGCGGCGACATGAAAGCCGTGCTCACAGCCATCCTGCTGGACCCGGAGGCCAGCAACCCGGCCGCGCCGCAGCACTTTGGCAAGCTGCGTGAGCCCATCCTGCAGCTCACCCACCTCTACCGCGCCCTGGGTGGCGTGAGCGACGGGGTGTGGCTGCGCACTCAAGCCGCAGCGCTGGGCCAGCCCATCTTCAGCCCGGCCTCGGTGTTCAACTTTTTCCCGCCTGACTTTGACCTGCCTGACGACGCCAACCTGGACGGCCCGGCGTTTGGGGTGTTCAGCGCCAGCGCGGCGTTCAAGCTCAGCGGTGTGCTGTCCGCCGCGCTCAGTGGCCGGGCCGTGGCGCCCGATGCCAGCGTGGCCGGCAGCATCGGCAGCCAGATTGACCTGACGCCCTGGCTGCCACTGGCCGCTGACCCGCCAGCGCTGGTGCGCGAAATCAAGCGCCGTTTGCTGGCCGGCCGCAGCAGCCCGCCGCTGCAGCAAGCGCTGCTGCAGGCGGCGCAACTCTTCCCCGCAACCAAGCCGCTGGACAGGGTGAAAGCCGCGTTGTTTCTGGCCACGATGGCCCCTGAATATTTGGTGGAGCACTGACATGCACAACGATCAACTGCAGCGCCCCCTCACCCGCCGCCAAGTGCTGGGCCGCAGCGCCGCGCTGGCCGCCGCTGGCCCGCTGGCGGCCGCACACAGCCTGGCCGCGCCGCTGCAGGGCAGTGACTACCGCGCGCTGGTCTGCGTGTTTTTGTACGGCGGCAACGACGGCAACAACATGCTGGTGCCGATGGACAGCGCCGGCTACGCGGCCTATGCCAAAGCGCGTGGCAACGCCGCTGCGGGCGGGCTGGCGCTGCAGGCGTCCAGCCTGGCGCCGCTGGGCGGCGTCAACCTGGGCCTGCACGGCGCGCTGGCACCGCTGGCGCAGGTGTGGGCGCAAGGCCACCTGGCGCTGCAGGCCAATGTGGGCACGCTGGTGCGGCCGCTCAGCAAGGCGGCGGTCAGCGTCGGTGGCAGCGCGCTGCCGGCCAACCTGTTTTCACACAGTGACCAGCAGGCGCAGTGGCAGCAGGGTGGCTCAGTGCTGGCGCAATCCAGCGGCTGGGGTGGCCGTGTGGCCGACCTGCAGCCGCACAGCAGCGTGCCGGCGGTGCTGTCGGTCAGCGGCAACAACGTGTTCATGAACGGCGCCAGCACCGATGGCCTGGCGGTCTCGACCGGCAGCGGGTTTGCCGTCAAAGGCTTCGGCAACAACCCGGCGCGCAACCCGCTGTACGCGCTCTACGCCAGCCTGCTGCAGCAGCCAGTGGCCAACGCTGAGCAACGGGCTGCGGCCAGCGTGCTGAACCAGGCTTTGCGCGCCAGCACCGCACTTAACACCGCGCTGGCCACCAGCGGCAGCGTGACCGGCCTGTTTGCCGGCCAGACCAGCAGCCTGGCCCAGCAGTTGTTGACCGTGGCCAAGCTGCTGGAGGCGCGCAGCAGCCTGGGTGTCAACCGGCAACTCTTTTTTGTCGCGCTGGGTGGCTTTGATACCCACAACAACCAGTTGACCCAGCAGGCCGATCTCTTCAGCCAGCTCGGCCCGGCGCTCAAGTCGTTTTATGACGCCACCGCCCAGCTGGGCCTGGCCAACCAGGTGACCACCTTCACCGCGTCTGACTTTGCCCGCACGCTGCAGCCGGCGTCGGGCGGCGGCACCGACCACGCCTGGGGCAACCACCAGTTGGTGCTGGGCGGCGCGGTGCGCGGCGGGCTGTACGGCCGCATGCCACAACTGCTGCTGGGCGGGCCGGACGATGTGTCGGACGAAGGCCGCTGGCTGCCCAGCACGGCGGTGGACCAGATGAGCGCCAGCCTGGCCAGCTGGTTTGGCGTGGGTGCGGCCGACCTGGGCGCGCTGTTCCCGCACCTGGCCAACTTCAACCAGCCTGGGCCGGCGTACTTCGGTTAACAGCCGGTCAGCCGATTTGCGACGGCTGACCGGCTTGTGCCGGCCGGCCTGCTGTTTGACAACACCCGACGTCAACGCGCCGCGTTGGCGTCCGCCACCGTCAATGCCGTCATGTTGACGATGCGCCGCACCGTGGCGCTGGGTGTCAGGATGTGCGCCGGCTTGGCCGCGCCCAGCAGCACCGGGCCGATGGCAATGCCACCGCCGGCGGCGGTTTTCAGCAGGTTGTAGCTGATGTTGGCGGCGTCGATGTTGGGCAGCACCAGCAGGTTGGCCTCGCCGGTCAGGGTGGCGCGTGGCATCAGCTCTTTGCGGTAGGCCGCGTCCAGCGCGGCGTCGCCGTGCATCTCGCCGTCCACCTCCAGCCAGGGCGCACGCTGCTGGACCAGCGCCAGCGCGTCGCGCATCTTGATGGCCGACGGCTGGTTGCTGGACCCAAAGTTGGAATGCGACAGCAGCGCGGCTTTGGGCTGCACCCCAAAACGCAGCATCTCCTCGGCCGCCAGCACGGTGATCTCGGCCAGTTGCTCGGCCGTCGGGTCGTAGTTGACGTGCGTGTCCACCAAAAAAATCTGGCGCCCCGGCAGGATCAGCCCGTTCATGCAGGCGTAGGTATTGACACCCGGCCGGCGGCCAATCACCTGGTCGATGTTGGCCAGATGCTGGGTGGTCGAGCCCCAGGTGCCGCAAATCATGCCGTCCACCTCACCCTTGTGCAGCAGCATGCTGGCGATCAGCGTCAAGCGGCGGCGCATCTCGATCTTGGCAAACTGCTCGGTGATCCCCTTGCGCTCGGTCAGCCGGTGGTAGGTCTGCCAGAAGTCGCGGTAGCGCGGGTCGTTGTCGATGTTGACGATCTCAAAATCACGCCCGGCCTGCAGCCGCAGGCCCAGCTTGTCGATGCGGTCGGTGATGACGCTGGCGCGCCCCACCAGCCAGGGCCGCGCCAGGCCTTCGTCCACCACCACCTGCACCGCGCGCAGCACCCGCCGGTCCTCCCCCTCGGCAAAGGCCACGTTGCGGCGCTTGGCGCGCTTGGCCTGGCTGAAGATGGGCTTCATCGCGTTGCCCGACGCGTAGACAAAGCTCCGCAGCCGCTCCTCGTAGGCTGCAAAGTCGGTCACCGGCCGGGCTGCCACGCCGGACGCCGCTGCAGCGCGCGCCACCGCCGGCGCAATCTTCATCATCAGGCGCGGGTCAAACGGCTTGGGAATCAGGTACTCGGGGCCAAACACCAGCGTGGTGCCGGCGTAAGCCGCAGCCACCACATCGTTTTGCTCGGCCTGGGCCAGGTCGGCAATGGCATGCACCGCGGCAATTTCCATCGGGTCGGTGATGGTGGTGGCGCCGGAATCCAGCGCACCCCGAAAGATGTACGGGAAACACAGGACGTTGTTGACCTGGTTCGGGTAGTCGGTGCGGCCGGTGGCCATGATGGCGTCGCTGCGCACCGCTTTCACCTCCTCGGGCATGATTTCTGGCGTGGGGTTGGCCAGCGCAAAAATCAGCGGGTTGGCGGCCATCGCCGCCACCGACTGGGCCTTGAGCACCCCACCGGCCGACAAGCCCAAAAACACATCGGCACCCACCATCACCTCGGCCAGCGTGCGGTGCGGGGTGTCTTGCGCAAACTCGGCCTTGTCCGGGTCCATCAACTCCACCCGCCCGCTGTAGACCACGCCCGCCAGGTCGGTGACAACGATGTTTTTCCTGGGCAGGCCCAGCTTGACCAGCAAGTTGAGGCACGCCAGTGCTGCCGCCCCCGCGCCGGACGTGACCAGCTTGATCTCGGCTATCTTTTTGCCGGTGACCTTCAAGCCGTTCAGCAGGGCCGCGCCCACCACGATGGCGGTGCCGTGCTGGTCATCGTGGAAGACGGGGATCTTCATGCGCTCGCGCAGCTTGCGCTCGACGTAGAAGCAGTCCGGGGCCTTGATGTCTTCGAGATTGATGCCGCCGAAGGTGGGCTCCAGCGACGCGATGATGTCGACCAGTTTGTCCACATCCAGCTCGTTGATCTCCAGGTCAAACACATCGATGCCGGCAAACTTCTTGAACAACACCGCCTTGCCTTCCATCACCGGCTTGGCCGCCAGTGGCCCGATGTTGCCCAGGCCCAGCACGGCGGTGCCGTTGGTCACCACCGCCACCAGGTTGCCGCGTGCGGTGTAGCGGTAGGCATTGACCGGGTCAGCCACGATTTCTTCACACGCCGCCGCCACGCCGGGTGAATAGGCCAGCGCCAGGTCGTGCTGGTTGACCATCTGCTTGGTGGCCGCGATGGCCACTTTGCCGGGCGTGGGGAACTCGTGGTATTCGAGTGCTGCGCGGCGCAGTTCAGCGCGTTTGTCGTCCTGGTTTGGCATGGTGATCCTGGCAGTCCGGCTGGACAGTGGTGCGTGACGGGGAGCAGACGGGGCGTGATTCTAGGCAGCGCAGTGTGACGCAGCGGCGGCCACGATCCATGCGCGAAACTGCGTAGCTGCCACAACCCACAGCGGCGAAATACTGCAACCCAGCATGCGCCTGCACCAGCCCCCGCCCCCAACCAACGCCGCAGCGCCCGCCAGCTGGCGGGCCGTGCGGCGTTGGTGGCAGCCGGCGCGCCGCACCACACGCCCGCTGCTGTGGGCCGCGCTGGTGGGCTTGCTGCTGGTGGCGCAGACGCTGCTGGTCGCACTCACGCTGCGTTATGAAGAAACCCGCGCCCAGGAGCGCAGCGACGAAGTGGCCGCCGCCGCGCTGGGCGAGGTGCGGCGCCGCACCCAGACCGTGCTGCAAGGCTTGCAAGGCCTGCAGGCCCGCACCGGTGACCCACAAGCCTGGCGCCTTGAGGCCCAGGCGCTGATGCAGGGCCAGCGTGAGATTGGCCGCATCGAGCGGCGTGACCTGGCCACGCACATCGTCGAGGCGGCGGAGTCTCCGCTGCGCGTGCCCTTGTTTGGCCACTGGCCACGCGCCGAGATGGACCTGGACACCGAAGTGGCCTGCGACGCCGCGCGCCGCGTCATGTCGCCGGTGTTTTCACGCAGCCAGTTTGTGCCCATGGCCGGTGGCACGGGCACCGAGGTGATCGACGCCTGCACCCCCGTGCAGCAAGCCGGCCGCTTGGTCGGCTTCACGGTGGCCAGCATCGTGCTGCCACTGCTACTGGAAGAGGTGCGGGTGGCCGAGGTGGGCCGCAGCCACGAGTTGAGTTTTGTCGAGGCCGACGGCACCCGGTTGGCGCGCAGTGGGTCGGTGCGTGGCGGTGGGGTGTTCATCGCCGACCGGGTGGTGGATTTGCCCGGCACCACGCTGCAGGTGCGGGTGGACGCGGTGCAGCGTGCGCCCAGCCTGATCCCCAACCTGGCCACCGCGCTGGTGCTGGGCTTGTCGATCGGCCTGTTTGTGGTGGTGTTGCTGCTGGTGCGTGACGGCCGCCGCCGCGCCCGCGCCGAGGGCCTGCTGGCCGAGGCATTGGCCTTTCGCAAGGCGATGGAGGACTCGCTGCTCACCGGCCTGCGTGCACGCGACCGGGACGGCCGCATCGTCTACGCCAACCCGGCCTTTTGCGCGATGGTGGGCTACAGCAGTGACGAGTTGCTGCAAGCCACCGAGCCGCCCTACTGGCCACCCGAGCAGGCCGCCAGCTACCGCGCCCGGCAGGCTGACCGCCTGGCGGCAGACCCGGCCCTGGTCAGCCCGCAAAGCGGCGACGAAACCGTGTTCTTGCGCCGCAACGGTGAGCGCTTTCCGGTGATGATTTACGAGGCGCCCCTGGTCACCGGCACCGGCAAGCACAGCGGCTGGATGAGCGCGGTGCTGGATTTGTCAGCCCAGCGCCGGGCCGAGGATTTGTTGCGCCAGCAGCAAGAGCGCCTGCAAGCCACCGCCCGCCTGGCCAGCGTGGGCGAGATGGCCTCACTGCTCAGCCATGAGCTGAACCAGCCGCTGGCGGCCATTGCCAGCTACGCCACCGGCTCGCTCAACCTGGTCAACGAGCCCGCCGGCACCGCCCCGGCTGACGGCCTGGCCGCGCCCAGCCCGGACGAGTTGGTGGGCCTGCTGCGCCACGCGCTGGAGCGCATTGCCGAGCAGGCCGAGCGCGCCGGCCGGGTGATCAAGAGCGTGCATGACTTTGTGCGCCGCCGCCACCAGGCGCATGAGGTGATTGCGGCGGATGTGCTGATCGAATCCGTGCTGCCGCTGGTGCGGCTGCAGGCGCGCAAAAGTGGCGCCACGGTGGTGGTGGACGTGCAGCAGCCGGCGCCCCGGGTCAAGGTGGACCGCACGATGGTCGAGCAGGTGCTGCTGAATCTGGCGCGCAACGGCATCCAGGCAATGGAGCAGCACACCGCGCTGGACCAACGGCTGCTGACGCTGCGTGTGCGGCTGCTGCCGGCCACACCGGACAAGCCAGCACCAGCATTGCCGGGCAGCGCAGCGCGCTGGGTCGTGTTCTCGGTGATTGACGCCGGCCCGGGCATACCGCCAGCGGTGGCGCAGCAATTGTTCACGCCGTTTTTCACCACCAAGGTGGAGGGCATGGGCTTGGGGCTGTCGCTGTGCCGCACCGTGATCGAGCAGCACGGCGGGGCGCTGGATTTTGACAACCTGCCAATCCAGGGTGCAACCGGCGACGCAGCGGGTGGCGCTGAGTTCCGCTTCACGCTGCCGCTGAGCCTGCCACGCGGCCAGGCGGCTTGAGCTGCGGGCCGTGGCGGGCATCAGCACCGGTGCAATCCGCCCGCCACGCCTGCTGCGGCCATCACCGCCGGCACTGTGCCCGGCCCCAAAGCTTTGCCCGATACTGGGCGCCATGATGCCCAGCTCTGTACGCCCGACGCTGGGCATTCCGGTGGTCTACCTGGTGGATGACGAGGCCGTGGTGCGTGATGCACTGGCCTGGCTGCTGCGCTCACGCCGGCTGCTGTCCGAGGGCTTTGCCCATGCCGAGGCGTTTGAGGCCTTTCTGGCCACGCGGGATGCACAAGCTTGGCCCGATGCACCGTCCTGCCTGCTGCTGGATGTGCGCATGCCGGGCACCAGCGGGCTGGTGCTGTTTGAGCGCCTGGTCGAGCGTGGCCTGAGCACGCTGCTGCCGGTGATCTTCCTCACCGGCCACGGTGACGTGCCCACCGCGGTGGCCACCGTCAAACGGGGTGCGTTTGATTTTGTCGAGAAGCCGTTCTCTGACAACGCGCTGGTGGACCGGGTGGTGTTGGCACTTGAGTTGAGCGGCCAGGCCATCCTGCGCCGGCGTGCGCAGCACACCCTGAACGGCCACCTGGCCGAGCTGACCGAGCGCGAGCGTGAGGTGATGGACCGGGTGATTGCCGGCCTGGCCAACAAGCTGATCGCCGATGCGCTGAACATCAGCGTGCGCACGGTGGAAGTGCACCGCGCCCGCATGTTCGAGAAGATGAACGTGCGCTCGGCGGTAGAGCTGGCCAATCTGCTGCGCGAGCCACCGGCCTGAGCCCGCGGCGATGGCCTTGCCTGCCTTGATCCGGGGCCCACGCCCGGGCCGTTTGCGCTGGCCGCAGATGTTGCTGCTGCTGCTGCTGGTGCTGGTGCTGGTGCTGCAAACCCTGGCGCCCGGCCTGGCCGCAGCCCAGACCGCCGAACCGCACTACCGCTTCCGCCAAGCGCCACGCGCCGGCCTGATCCTGCCCTCGGTCGATTTGCTGAGCCCGCGTGAACGGGCTTTTCTGGCCGAGTTGCCGGTGCTGCGTGTGGGCCTCAACCTGCCCGACAACAGGCCTTACGAGGTGATTGCCGCCGACGGTGAAATCTCGGGCATCCAGATCGAGATCCTGACCCATCTGGCCCAGGCCCTGGGCCTGCGGCTGCAGCCGGTGGTGCTGGCCAGCTTCTCGGACGCGCTGGCCGCACTGCGTGAGCAGCGGGTGGACATGATGGCCACGGTGGGCTTTGAGGCCAGCCGCGAGGCCTACCTGGCCTACACCCTGGGCACCGCGCCCAACCCGGGCGCCATCATCGGCCGCGCGATGGACAACCGCTTTGTGGGCGAGCCATCGCTCAACGGCCGCCGGGTGGCCGTGGAGCGTGATTACGTCACCCAGTACTACGTGCGCCGGCTCTACCCCGACGTGCTGGTCAATGACCAGCCCGATACCGCCGCCGCGCTGCGTGCCGTGGCGCTGGGCGAGGACGACTACTACTTTGGCAGCCTGCTGATGGCCATGGACAGGCTGCAGCGCGACACCATCACCGGGTTGGCGGTCAAAAAATCGCTGATCTACGGCACCGGGCAGATGCACTTTGGCGTGCGCAAGGATTGGCCACTGCTGGCCAGCGCGCTCAGCAAGGGCGTGGCGGCACTGCGCCAGTCGCCGATGCCGTCGCTGCAGGCGGCGCTGCAATCGCTGGGGGCGCAAAAAGACAGCATCACACTGGCGCTGCCGCTCAGCCAACAAGAGCAGCGCCAGCTCGTCGGCCGCAGCGTGCTGCGGGTGGGCGCCGTGCGCGGCCTGGCGCTGCTCAACGAGGCCACACCCGGTGGTGGCCATGCCGGCATCGCCGCCGACTACACCGCCCAGGTGGCGGCCCGGCTGGGCACCGCCGTGGACGTGTTGCCGTTTGACAGCGTGGCGCAACTGCTGGACGCGCTGCGCGACGGCCGCATCCACATCGCCCCGCTGCTGACCCGCACACCTGAGCGCGAGAAGGTGTTTGCCTACTCCGACCCCTATCTGGAGATGCCCTACCACGTCATCGCCCGCAGTGATTCACTGCTGTACTGGGACCTGGCCAGCCTGCACGGCAAGCGCCTGGCGCTTGCCGCCCAGCACCCGCTGCGCGAGTTTTTGGCCAGCCGCTACCCCGCCATCCAGATCGTTGACGCACCACCCGGCCCGGGCGCGATGGACATGGTGGTCAGCCGCCAGGCCGACGCCGCGGTGGAGGCCAAGCTGTACGCCAACCTGCGCATCAGCCAGGACAACGACGGCGTGCTGCGCCAGGCCGCCAGGGTGGACGAAATCCCGGCGCAGTTCCACTTTGCCGCCTCACGCGCGGCGGCCGAGCTGATCCCGCTGATCAACCGCGCGCTGGCCGACATTGCGCCGGCCGAGCATGAGCGGCTGTACCGGCGCTGGGTGGCGGTCGACATCCGGCCCGGCTTTGCCTGGCGCCGATTTGCCCCGCTGCTGCTGGCCGCTGGCGCCATGCTGCTGCTGCTGGCGGCGGCCAGCATCTGGTGGATGCGCCGCCTGGCGCGTGAGGTGCGCTCGCGCAGCGCGGCTGAGCAGCGCTTGCGAGATGTGACCAACAGCCTGCCCGGCGTGGTGTTCCAGAGCGTGCGCGACGCGGCCGGCCAGGTGCAGCAGGTCTACCGCAGCGACGCGGTGGCCGCGTTTCTCGGCCCCGGCTTGCAGCCCGGGGTTGACCTGGCCGACCTGGTGCTGCAGCGCATGCCGCCTGAGCAGGCCAGCAGCCTGCGCAGCGCCTGGGCCACCAGCCTGCACACCGGCCAAGCGTTCAAGCAGACCTTCCAGTACCTGGCACCCGTTGAAGCGCAGCAAACCGGTGCCGCCCGCAACGGCGCTGCGGCCAGCCCGCCCGCACCGCGCTGGCTGCACTGCGAGATCACTGCCCGCCCGGCCGCGCCCGGCCTCACCGCCTGGACCGGCTACCTGATCGACGTGTCGGGTGAGCGTGCGCTGCAAGCCCAGTTGCTGGACGCGGTGCAGGCCAAAAACCTGTTTGTCGCCAGCGCCAGCCATGAGCTGCGCGCGCCGCTGCAAACCATCGGCTTGGCGCTGCACCGGCTGGGCGCCGGCCCGCTGGACGCCGTGCAGCGCCAGTGCTGGCAGGTGGCGCAGGCCGCGTCCCACACCCTGGTGCAGCTGATTGACGATGTGCTGGACTTGTCGCGCTTTGAAGCCGGTGAGGTGCGGCTGCAGACCGCGCCGCTGGCGCTGGCGCCACTGCTGGGCCAGATCGTTGAGCAACACCGCCTGGCCGCCGACGCACGTGGCCTGCAGCTGGCCCTGCAACTGGCACCCGGCCTGCCGGAGCAGGTGCAGCTGGACGCCTTGCGGCTGCGCCAGTTGCTGGCCAACCTGATCGGCAATGCGCTCAAGTTCACCCGGCAAGGCGGCGTCACCGTGCTGGCCAGGCTGCAGCCCGACGGCCTGGCATTGACGGTGCAAGACACCGGCGTGGGCATTGCGGCCGAGCAGCAGCACCGCCTGTTTGAGCCCTTTGGTGCGCTGCAGCGCGGTGCGCCAGCGCTCACCGCGCTTGCCGCTGCGGCCGACGGCACCGAGCGCAGCACCGGCCTGGGCCTGGCCATCTGCAAACGCCTGGTGCAGGCCATGCACGGCAGCATCCAACTGCACAGCAGCCCCGGTGTGGGCACGCAAGTGCAGGTGCTGCTGCCGCTGCCGCCGCTGCAGGCCGGGCTGGCCCACGAGACCGCCTGGCCGCAAGGCACAGCACGCCACGGCACGGTCTTGCTGGTGGACGACGACCCGGTGAGCCGCCAGTTGATGGCCGAAATGCTGCTGCATGCGGGCTATGTGGTGCTGCAAGCCGACGACGCCTTGGCCGCGCTGGCCTGCTGGCGCACACAAGCCCTGGCCGCCGTCATCAGCGACCGCCACATGCCCGGCATGGACGGCCCCACCCTGCTGCGCCAGATCGGCGCCGAGGCCAGCGCCAGCGGCCGGCCCTGCCCACGCCGCCTGCTGTGCACGGGGGATACCGAGCTGACTGACGCCGGCGACGCGGACCGGGTGCTGGCCAAACCCGTGAGCCTGGCCCTGCTGCGCAGCGCGCTGGACACGCTGGGTGTGCTGCCTGCGCCAGGCCCTGCGGCCGGCCCGGCAAGCGCCGCGACAAGCGCCGCGACAAGCGATCCGGCAGCCGACACAGCCGCCGATCCGGCAGCCGACACAGCCGCCGACACAGCAGCCGATCCGGCAGCCGACACAGCAGCCGATCCGGCAGCCGACACGGCCGCCGACACAGCCGCCGATCCGGCAGCCGATCCAGCGGCCGACCCAGCCAAACCGGTCGCTGACAATCCGGCGCATGGCGCTTGGCGAGTTTGACCTCATCCACCGTTTTTTCACCCGCCCCCACCGGGCCACGCCGGGCGCTGTGGCGCTGGGCATTGGCGACGACTGCGCGCTGCTGCAGCCAAGCCCCGGCCAGCAGTGGGCCGTCTCAAGCGACATGCTGGTGGAAGGCCGGCACTTTTTGCCCACCGTGCTGCCCGGCCGGCTGGGCCACAAGGCGCTGGCCGTCAACCTCAGTGACCTGGCCGCCTGCGGCGCACGGCCGGTGGCCTTCACGCTGGCGCTGGCCTTGCCACGCGCTGACCCGCAGTTTTTGGCCGCCTTTGCCGACGGCCTGTTTGCGCTGGCCGACGCCCACGCCATCAGCCTGGTGGGCGGCGATACCACCGCCGGGCCGCTCAACATCTGCATCACCGTGTTGGGCGAGGTGCCGCCCGGCCAGGCGCTGCGCCGCAGCGGCGCGCAGGCGGGGGACGCGCTGTGGGTCAGCCACCCACCCGGTGGTGGGCTGGGTGATGCGCGGCTGGCGCTGGAGTGTTTTCGCGGCACGCACGATTTACCCGGTGCTGACTTTGCCAGCGTGCGCCTGGCCATGGAGCTGCCCCAGCCCCGCGTGGCGCTGGGCCTGGCGCTGCGTGGCCTGGCCACCGCCGCCATCGACATGAGCGACGGCCTGCTGGGTGACCTGGGCCATGTGCTGCAGCGCTCAGGCGTGGGCGCGTGGGTGGATGTGGACGCGCTGCCCTGCAGCCCCGTGCTGGCGCGCCAGCCGCTGGCACTGCAGCGCACCTGCACCCTGACCGGCGGCGATGACTATGAACTGCTGTTCAGCGCGCCGGCCGCTGCGCAGGCCCAAGTGCTGACTGCGGCTGCCGCCGCCGGCGTGGCGGTGCGCTGCATCGGCCAGATCAGCGCAACACCCGGCCTGCGCCTGCAGGACCACAGCGGCGCGGCGGTGGCTTTTGCCGGGCGTGGTTTTGACCACTTTGTGGCGTGACCGACCCGATGCAGCTGGCACCTCAGGCCACTGCGCAGCCAGCCCGCCGCGCCAGCGCCCGCTTCATGCTGGGCCACCCGGCACGCATGATTGCGCTGGGCTTTGGCAGCGGCTTGTCGCCCCGCGCACCCGGCACCGTGGGCACGCTGTGGGCCTGGGTGGCGTTTTTGGTGGCCAGCGGCTGGCTCAGCAGCGCGCAGTGGGGCTGGTTGATCGCCGCCTCGCTGCCGCTGGGCTGGTGGGCCTGCACCCGCTGCGCCCAGCACCTGGGCGTGGCAGACCCCGGCGCCATCGTCTGGGACGAGATCCTGGCGTTCTGGCTGGTGTTGTGGCTCATCATGCCGGCCGGCTTTTGGGCGCAGGCGGCGGCGTTTGGCCTGTTCCGCTACTTTGACGCCGCCAAACCCGGCCCGGTGGGCTGGGCCGACCGCTTGTACAAACTGCAGCCCGGGCAGGCGATCGGCTGGCGCCAGGGCTGGGGCATCTTGTTTGACGACCTGGTGGCCGCCCTGTGTACCCTGCTGGTCATCGCGCTGGTCGTTGCGCTTTGGCAGCGCCTGTTTGCCTGAGGAAACACACCATGAAAAAAGCCGCCTTGCTGCAAGACCTGATCAACGCCGACGTGGCCTTGCTGGCCGACGCGCTGCGCGCCCGCAATGCCCGCGTGGCCACCGCCGAGAGCTGCACCGGCGGGCTGATTGCCGCGGCCTGCACCGACCTGGCCGGCTCGAGCGACTGGTTTGACTGCGGCATCGTCAGCTACAGCAACCAGGCCAAGACCAACCTGCTGGGGGTGGATGCGGGCCTGATCCAGACCCACGGCGCCGTCAGCCAGGCCGTGGCCAGCGCGATGGCGGCCGGCCTGCTGGCGCGCAGCCGCGCCGACCGGGTGGTGGCCGTCACCGGCGTGGCCGGGCCGGGTGGTGGCAGTGCCAGCAAGCCGGTGGGCACGGTGTGGCTGGCCTGGGCCTGGCGCGGCGCCACGCCCGCTGCCGCAGCGCAAACCCACACCCTGCTGCAGCACTTTGACGGTGACCGCGCCGCCGTGCGCCAGGCCACCGTGGCCTGCGCGCTGCAAGGCCTGCTGGACCGCGTGGAGCTGCTGGCGCCCGTCACACCAACGCACACGCCCCCAAGTGCATGAACCTGCTGCTGGTCGGCGAACTGGACGCCGCCGAGCGCGCCACGTGGGCCGCCGCGCTGCGCCAGGCCCTGCCCGGCCACCACCTGCACCTGGCGCGTGGCGTTGTGCCCGACGCGCAACTGGACGCCGCCATCGTGGCCAACCCCGCGCCCGGCAGCCTGGCCGGCCTGCCCGGGCTGCGCCTGATTCAAAGCCTGTGGGCCGGCGTGGACCGGCTGCTGGCCGACACCACACTGCCGCCTGATGTGCCCGTCGCCCGCATGGTGGACCCGGCCATGACGGACGCGATGGCGGAGACCGCGCTGTGGGCCACGCTGGCGCTGCAGCGGGGCTTCTTCCACTACACCGCGCAGCAGCGTGCCGGTGTCTGGCAGCAACTGCCGCAGCGCCGCGCCGACGAGGTGGTGGTGCTGGTGCTGGGTTTTGGCCAGATGGGCCAGGCGGTGGCGTTGCGGCTGGCGCAGCAGGGCTATCCGGTGACGGCCTGGCGGCGCGGCGCGGCGGCCCGTCCTGCGGCCCATTCGGCGGCCCATCCGGCGGCGGCCGATGGCGCGGCCGGGGTGACAGTGGTTGCAAGCGCCGTCGCCCCGGCCAACGCGCTAGCTCGGGCCCGCACCGTGATCAACCTGCTGCCACTGACACCCGCCACCTGCGGCC
>JANPOW010000352.1:0-1928 GCA_031428185.1 Betaproteobacteria bacterium
TAGCGAGAAACGGCCCCAGCGAGGACAGTTTTTGCCGGATTTGCAGGCCCATAGTTCAACTATGGGACAAAAAGCCGGTAAAAAATGGACCGCTGAGGCCGTTTCGCAGCCGACGTTCCCCAAGCCCGACAGGCTCCTAGCAAGTGAAGTCATTCTCAAGCAGCGGCTGGGCCTTGATCACACGGTCCAGCGCCAGCAGTTGCTGCAGCAGTGCGCGCATGTGCTTGAGTGGCACCGCATTCGGCCCGTCGCTCAGCGCGTTGGCCGGGTCGGGGTGGGTTTCCATGAACAAGCCTGCCACACCCACGGCCACCGCAGCGCGCGCCAGCACCGGCACGAACTCGCGCTGGCCACCACTGCTGGTGCCTTGGCCACCCGGCAGTTGCACGCTGTGGGTGGCGTCAAACACCACCGGTGCGCCTGTCTCGCGCATGATGGCCAGGCTGCGCATGTCCGACACCAGGTTGTTGTAGCCAAAACTGGCGCCACGCTCACAGGCCATGAAACGGTCTTCAGTCAAGCCGGCATCACGCGCTGCAGCGCGGGCTTTGGCGATGACATTGGTCATGTCGTGCGGCGCCAAAAACTGGCCCTTCTTGATGTTGACCGGCTTGCCGCTGCGCGCCACAGCCTGGATGAAATCGGTCTGCCGGCACAAGAAGGCGGGGGTCTGCAATACGTCCACCACCGCTGCCACGGCGGGGATTTGTGATTCGCTGTGCACATCGGTCAGCAGCGGCACACCCAGTTGTTTTTTGACGGCGGCCAGGATCTCCAGCCCGGCGTCCATGCCCGGGCCGCGGAAGGTGGTGCCGCTGGACCGGTTGGCCTTGTCGTAGCTGCTCTTGAAGATGAACGGGATGCCCAGCTCGGTGGTGATCTCCTTCAAGCGCCCGGCCACGTCAATCTGCAATTGCAGTGACTCGACCACGCAGGGCCCGGCGATCAGGAAAAACGGCCGGGTCAGGCCGACGTCAAAACCGCAGAGTTGCATGTTGGTCTGTCCTCAGGCGGCCGCAGACAGGGGCGGCGTGCCGGATGCACGCTGGTGCGCCAGCGCAGCCGCGATGTAGCCGATGAACAGCGGGTGGCTGTCCCACGGTGTGCTCTTGAACTCAGGGTGGAACTGCACCCCAACAAACCACGGGTGCTGGCTGCGTGGCAACTCCACCATCTCGGTGAGTTTCTCGCGCTGGGTGATGGCCGAAATCACCAGGCCGGATTGCTGCAGCGTGTCCAGGTATTTCTCGTTGGCCTCGTAGCGGTGGCGGTGCCGCTCAGTGACCACCGGGCCGTAAATCTCAAACGCCAGCGTGCCGGGTTTCACGTCTGAGCTTTGCGCGCCCAGGCGCATGGTGCCGCCCATGTTGGACTGGGCGTCGCGCTTCTGGATGGTGCCGTCAGCGTCTTGCCATTCATCGATCAGCGCAATCACCGGGTGTGGGCTGTCGGGATCAAACTCGGTGGAGTTGGCGCCAGTCAGGCCGGCAACATGGCGCGCAAACTCAATCGTGGCCACCTGCATGCCCAGGCAGATGCCCAGGTAGGGCAGTTTGTGCTCGCGGGCGTATTGCACCGCCACGATCTTGCCCTCAATGCCGCGCTTGCCAAAGCCGCCTGGCACCAGGATGGCGTCGAACTTGGCGAGCTGGTCGGCATTGCCGGCGTTCAGCGTTTCGGCGTCCACGTACTCGATCTTGACGCGGGCATGCTGGTGGATGCCGGCGTGGCGCAGCGCCTCATTCAGTGATTTGTACGAGTCTGACAAGTCGGTGTACTTGCCGCACATCGCGATGTTTACTTCGTGCTTGGGGTGCAACACTTCATCGACCAAGTGGTCCCAGCGGCTCAGGTTGGCGGCCTTGGTCAGCAATTGCAGCTTCATGCAGATCTGCTCGTCCAGGCCTTGCTCATGCAGCAGGCGGGGC
>JANPOW010000353.1:0-14650 GCA_031428185.1 Betaproteobacteria bacterium
GGCGCTCGGTGTACGGCGCCACATAGTCACCCACCACAAAGGTGAGCAGCGCAAACACCAGCCCCGGCAGCGCCAGCAGGCCCAGTGCCCGGCCCGGCCCCAGGCCGGCGGTGCGCAGGATGGTGAACTCGGACGACTGCGCCAGCCGCGCCATGGCGTAGATGGTGCCGATCAGCACCGCAATCGGGAACAGCTCATAAAAGTGCCCGGGCACGGCCAGCAAGGTGCGCAGCGCGGCGTGGCCCAGGCTGTAGCCGTTGCGGCCCACGCTGTCCAACTCGTCGACAAAGTCGATGAAGAAGAACAGGCTCAAAAAAGCCACTGCAACAAACACCACCGACCAGACGATGTCGCGGTACAGCAGGCGGCGCACGGTTTTCATGCGGCAGCGCCTTGGGCGGGGCGGGTGAGGGGGCGCTTGCCCGGCAAGCGCCAAACAGCGCCGTTGTCACGCCACCAGATCAGCGCCAGCCCCAGTGCAAACGCACCACCGTGGATCAGGGCCATCGTCAGGCCCATTGCATATTTGCCCGAGGCAATCCAGGCCTGCGACAGATTGACCAGGTTGAAGTAGGCGATGAAGGTCAGCAGCGCCAGCAGCAGGTTCCAGTTGCTGGCGCGGCGCGGCTGGGTGGCGGCCAGGCCGATGCCTAGCAACAGCAGGTTGCCGGCCGCCAGCAACATGCCAAAGCGCCAGGCCAGCTCCGCCTGGTGGCGTGGTGTGGTCAAGCGCAGCAGGGCCAGTGTGTCCATGGTTTTGGGCGGTGCCTCTTGCGCGCTGCGGGCGGCGGTCTCACCCACCAGAACCCGGTAAGTGTCGAAGCTGGCCAGGCTGCGGATGCCGCTGCCGCTGTCGGTTTCGTTGCGCTGGCCGTGGTCCAGCCGCAGCACGCGGTTGGCGCCCTCGTTGTCCAGTCGGCCGCTGCGCGCCGACACCACCGATTCAATCGGCGGTTTGCGGGTCAGCACAAACACATGGTGGGCGTCGACACCCTCCTGGCTGGCGCGATCAACAAAAAACACCCGGCTGCCGTCGCGTGAGGTCTGGAATACGCCCGGCGCCACACGCGACAAATCGGTGCGCTGCTCATAGCGGCTGCGCAACTCCACACTGCTGCGGTTGCCCCAGGGCCAGACAAACAACAGCAGGGCAGCAGCCACCAGCAGCACCGGCCAGGCCATGCCCAACACCGGCCGCACAAACCGGCCCAGACCAAGGCCGCTGGCAAACCAGATCACCATTTCACTGTCGCGGTACATGCGGCCCAGCGTGACCACCACCGCGACAAACAGGCTCAGGCCCAGCATCATCGGCAGGTAGCCCAGCGCGGTGTAACCCAGCAGCAGCACCACGTCTTCGGGCGCCACTTCACCTCCGGCGGCCAGGCCCAGGGTGCGGATCAGCATCATCGTGATGACGATGGTCAGGATGACCACCAGCGTGGCACCAAAACTGCGCGCCAGCTCACGTTTAACGGTTGAATCGAATAACATCATTTGTTGTCATTACCTGAGTGAATTATGGACTGTCGTTCCCAAACCATAGCCCCTGGTGGCACCGCCAAACTGCGTGTTGACGCGCTGTTGCTGGTGCTGGTGGGTGACGCCCAGAACAGCACCCTGCCCAGCACGCTGGACGCGCCGCTGGCGGCTGCGGTGCAAGTGGCCATCAGCCAGGGTGACCTGGCACTGAAAGCCGGCAAACACGCCTACCTGCGGCAAGTGGCGGGGGTGCAGGCACCACGCCTGGCGGTTGTGGTGGCGCGTGATGGCAGCGCCAAGGCGCTGAAAGCCGCTGCAGCCCAGGGTTTGGGGCTGCTCAAGGGCCTGGCCGTCAAACATCTGGCGGTGCAACTGGCCGGCCTGGCGGCAGTGGATGCCACTTGTGCGGAAGCGGTGGCCAGCGCCGCCGCTGAAGCGGTGTACCTCTACCGCACCACCAAGCCCAGCGCAGCGCCGGCACCTGTGCTGGCCAAGCTCAGCCTGCTGGTGGCCAGCAAGGCCGAGGCCATAGCGGCCAATACCGGCCTGCTGCGTGCTGCGGCCATCAATGACGGCGTGGCACTGGCCAAGGAACTGGCCAATCGGCCGGGCAACTACTGCACCCCCACCATCCTGGCCAACGAGGCGCGCAAGATGGCACGCGCCAACGGCTTGAAGATCGAGGTGATGGAGCGCAAACAGATCGAGGCCATCGGCATGGGCAGCTTTCTGGCGGTGGCGCAGGGCTCAGATGAGGCGCCACGCTTCATCGTCATGCACTACCAGGGCGCAGCCAAGAGCGTGGCGCCGCTGGTGCTGGTGGGCAAGGGCATCACGTTTGACTCAGGCGGCATCTCGCTCAAGCCCGGCGGCGAGATGGACGAGATGAAGTACGACATGGGTGGTGCCGCCAGCGTGGTGGGCACACTGCGCGCCATTGCCGCGCTCAAACCCAAGCTCAACCTGATTGGCGTGATTGCCAGCTGCGAGAACATGCCCAGCGGCCGGGCGCTCAAGCCCGGTGATGTGGTCACCAGCCTGTCCGGCCAGACCATCGAGGTGCTCAACACCGACGCGGAAGGGCGCTTGATCCTGTGTGATGCACTGACTTATGTGGAGCGTTTCAAGCCGGCTGCCGTGGTCGACATCGCCACCCTGACCGGTGCCTGCGTGGTGGCGCTGGGTGGTGTGCGGTCCGGCATGTTCTGCGCCGACGACGCCCTGGCGGCCGAGTTGCTGGCGGCCGGTGAGACTGCCCTCGACACCTGCTGGCGCATGCCGATGGACGACGAGTACGACGAGGGCCTGAAGAGCCACTTTGCCGACATGGCCAACATCGCCGGCCGGGCCGGTGGTGCCATCACCGCAGCGATGTTCCTGCAGCGCTTTGCCAAGAAACTGCGCTGGGCCCATCTGGATGTGGCGGGCACCGCCTGGAAGTCGGGCGTCGCCAAAGGCGCCACCGGCCGGCCTGTGGGCCTGCTGACGCACTGGGTGCTGGCGCAAGCCAGATAAGCGCGTCACGGTGCGGGGTTGAGGCGCTGGCCATGACTGCGGTTGATTTCCACACCGGCGTGCCCGACAAGCTGGGCTACGCCTGCCGGTTGTTGCGCAAGGCCTACCGCGCGGGCAACCGGGTGCTGGTGGCCGGTGCACCCGAGCAATTGAACCGGCTGGACAGCCTGCTCTGGACTTTTGAGGTGGGCGAATTCATCCCGCATGGCCGGCTGCGGGCTGGCCAGCAAGTGCCGGCTGCAGCAGCGCGCACGCCGATCTGGCTGGTGGACATGGCCGAGCCGCTTGCACCGGCTGAGCCGATCGCGGCTGCTGTGCTGCAGGCCGATGTGCTGGTCAACCTCGGCCCCGGTCTGGCGGCGGGTTATGCGCGCTTTGCCCGTGTCATCGAAATCGTGGCTGATGCACCAGCCGACGATGTGGCGGCCGGCCGCCTGCGCTGGCGCCAGTATCTGGCGGCGGGCCATCCGCCCACCAACCGAACCGCAGCAGCGGCCTGACCGGGCAGCACCAGCCGGCGTGCCACACCGGGCACACACCGGGCACACACCGGGCACGCAGCTTGCTGCAACCGATTGCTGGACCTGGTCGGAGCTAGGGCAAGCCCCGAGCCAGGGCGGCCAGGAACGGCACTTCAGCGGGTGTATCGTCCTGCCCGTTGGGACCCCCCCTACAACCATAGTGTTCATCCCCACCCCGGAGGTTTTTGCATGCAAGTCAAGCTCAATGTGATCGTGGCTGCGGCCGTTTCCGTGCTCGCAGGCACCGCAATGGCGCAGGACATGGTCGTCAAGATCGGCCACGTTGGCCCGGTCTCCGGTGCCCAGGCCCACTACGGCAAGGACAACGAAAACGGCGCCCGCATGGCCATCGAAGACCTCAACGCCAAGGGTGTGACCATCGGTGGCAAAAAGGTCAAGCTGGAGCTGGTGGCTGAAGACGACGCCGCTGACCCCAAGCAAGGCACCGCCGCCGCGCAGAAGCTGTGTGACGCCAAGGTGGCTGGCGTGGCCGGCCACTTGAACTCAGGCACCACGATTCCCGCGTCGTCGGTCTACAACGCCTGTGGTATCCCCCACATCACGCCGTCGGCCACCAACCCCAAGCTGACGCAGCAAGGCTACAAAACCACCTTCCGCCTGCTGGCCAATGACAACGCGCTGGGTGCCGGCCTGGCACTGCACGCGGCCAACAACCTGAAGCTGAAGAAGGTCGCCATCATTGATGACCGCACCGCCTACGGCCAGGGTGTTGCCGAGGTGTTCAAGAAAACCGCGCTGGCGCGTGGCATGGTGGTGGTGGACGAGCAGTACACCAACGACAAGGCCACCGACTTCATGGCCATCCTGACCGCCATCAAGAGCAAAGGCCCGGACGCCGTGTTCTACGGCGGCATGGACCCCCAAGCCGGCCCCATGCTGCGCCAGATGGACCAATTGGGCCTGAGCAACGTCAAGTTCTTTGGTGGTGATGGCATCTGCACTGCCAAGCTGGCTGAGCTGTCGGGCGGCGCCAAGTCGCTGGGCGGCGTGGTCTGCGCTGAAGGTGGCGCATCGCTGGAAAAAATGCCTGGCGGCACCGCCTGGAAAGCCCGTTACGACGCCAAGTACCCGAACCAGTTCCAGGTTTATTCGCCCTACACCTACGACGCGGTGCATGTGCTGGTGGACGCGATGGTGCGTGCCGGCTCGGCCGACCCCAAGGTTTATACGCCCAAGCTGTTCGAGACCAACTACCAGGGCGTGACCACCAAGGTCGGCTTTGAGGCCGACGGTGAGCTGAAGAACCCGGCGATGACGCTGTACGTCTACAAAGACGGCAAGAAAGTTGCGCTGAACTAAGCTGGTCAGCTGCAAGCACAAGGGGCGCCGCAAGGCGCCTTTTTCAATTCCGGCCAGCGCTTTGTAGGTTAATTTCTGCCAAATAGCCGGGTCATGTCGCCCAGCCGCTGCGCATGCCAAGGATGCACCTGGCTCCACTCAAAGCGCCAGACCCACCAGCCCGAGGCACTGCCGGGCAAGTTCATGCGGCAATCGGCGGGCAGGGTCAGGATGTCCTGCATCGGGTGCACCACGGTGTCGGCCACCGACGCACTGGCCACCCGCATCAGCGCCCATGCGATGTCGTGGCCGTCGCTGCCCAGGTAGGCGCGGGCGTGGTGGCGCTCATGCTCGCTGGCGCCGGCCCACCAGCCGATGCTGGTGTTGTTGTCGTGTGTGCCGGTGTAGACCACGCTGTGCTGTTGGTGGTTGTGCGGCAGGTAGGGGTCGGTAGCGTCGCCCGCAAAGGCAAATTGCAGGATGGCCATGCCGGGCAAGCCGGTGGAAGCCAGCAAATCCTTGGCCGGCTGCGACAGCAGGCCCAAGTCCTCGGCAATGATGGGCACTGGCCCCAGTGCGGTGGCAATCGCGTCAAACAATGCTTGGCCGGGGCCGGGCAGCCAGCGGCCGTTCACTGCGGTGGGCTCAACTGCGGGGATCTCCCAGTAGTCGGCAAAACCGCGGAAGTGGTCCACCCGCACGATGTCGACCAGCGCCAGCGTGCGGCGCATGCGCTGCACCCACCAGGCGTAGCCCTCATCGGCATGGGCGGCCCAGCGGTACAGCGGGTTGCCCCAGCGCTGGCCGGTGGCGGCAAAGTAGTCCGGTGGTACACCGGCCACCACGCTGGGCCGGCCTTGTGGGTCGAGTTCGAACAAGTCTTGACGCGCCCACACTTCGGCGCTTTGGTAGGCGATGAAGATGGGCGTGTCGCCGATGATCTGGATGCCCCGCATGTGCGCGTGCGCACGCAGCGCCACCCACTGGCGGAAAAAGCACCACTGGCAGAAGCGGAAAAAATCGATGCGCTGGCGGTGTTGCGTGCTGGCCTGTTCAAGCGCCGCTGCATCGCGCACCACCAGGCCAGGCGCCCAGGTGCACCAGTCGGCCCACTGGTTGGCCTCGCACAGTGCCATGAACAGCGCGTAGTCATCCAGCCAGTCGGCGTGCTCGGCGCAAAAAGCTGCCAGGCTGCTGCGGTCGGCCGGGCTGGCGGCAGGGGCGCTGCTGCTGCCGCCAAAAAACGCTGCGGCGGCGTCCGCCAGGCGCTGCATGCGCCAGGGGTGGACGGTGGCAAAGTCCAGCCGCGCCGGGGTGTGGGCCGGTGCGCCGTCCAGCGCTTGCGGGCTGAGCCAGCCACGCTGCTGCAGCTCACCCAGGTCGATCAACAGCAGGTTGCCGGCAAAGGCCGAACTGCTCATGTAGGGTGAATTGCCGGCGCCGATGCCACCCAGCGGCAGCATCTGCCACAGGCTTTGGCCGGCGCTGGCCAGCCAGTCGACAAAGTGGTGGGCGGCCGGGCCGAGGTCACCGCTGCCGTGTGGGCCGGGCAAGGACGTGGGATGCAGCAGCACGCCGCTGGCGCGCGGCAATCGCGTGGGGGATCGCATGGTGTGGCCTCAAGCGCCGGTGCGCGGTGTGGGGTGAGTGATCGGGGCGCCGGCCAGCAGCACCACGCTGCGGGCCGGCAGCGGGTAGTGGCCGGTCCAGCCGGGGTTGGTGCTGGTGGGCGTGGCGGCGGGTGTGGCGGCGGGTGTGTCAGGCAGCGTGCTGTCCAGCAGCCGCAGCCAGGCGCCGGGTGGCAACTGGAAATCGACGTCGTGTGGCTCGGCGTTGAACAGCAACAGCAACGGCTGCGCAAGACCCTGCGCTGGCCGGCCCGCTGCGCCGATGAGGGCACCCAGCACCCGCGAGGCGGATTGGTTCCAGTCCCGGTCGGTCAGCCCGCCACCACCACGCCGCAGCCAGGTCAGGTCGTACACGCCGCGTGCGTCCTGCAAGCCGGTGTACCACTGCGGCCCCAGCGGCAGCCACTGGCGGCGCAAGGCCAGCACCTGCTGGGTGAACTGCAGCAGGGCGTGGTCGGCGCTGGGCCAGTCCATCCAGGTGCTGGGGTTGTCCTGGCAGTAGGGGTTGTTGTTGCCGCCTTGCGTGTGGCCCATCTCGTCACCCGCAGCCAGCATGGGTGTGCCCTGGCTCAGCAGCAGGGTGGCCAACAAGGCACGCTGCAGGCGGCCACGCAGCCACAGCACTTCAGGGTCGTCGGTGTCGCCCTCGATGCCGCAGTTCCAGCCCAGGTTGTGGCCGTGGCCGTCGCGGTTGCCTTCGCCGTTGGCGTGGTTGTGACGGAAGTCGTAACTGACGAGGTCGCGCAGCGTGAAGCCGTCATGCGAAATGATGTAGTTGACCGATTCACCCGGTACCCGCTTGCGCGCCTGCAGCCGCTGTGATGAGCCAGCGAGCGCCTGCGCAAACTGGCCGCGCGTGACGGCACCGCCCAGCCAGAAGGCACGCATGGTGTCGCGGAAGCTGTCGTTCCACTCCAGCCAGCCGCGTGGGAAGTTGCCTGCCTGGTAGCCGTCAGGCCCCAAGTCCCAGGGCTCGGCGATGAGCTTGCCGTCCGCCAGCAGGCGAGACAGCAGCGGGTCTTGCGCCACGGCCTTGAAAAACGGGCCGTCGCGCTCAAAGCCGTTGTCGCCCCGGCCCAGCACTGGCGCCAGGTCGAAGCGGAAGCCGTCCACATGCATCTCGGCCACCCAGTAGCGCAGGCTGTCCAGCACCAACTGCAGCATGCGCGGCTGGCGCAGGTCCAGCGTATTGCCGCAGCCGCTGTAGTTGTCGTAGGCCACGCGCTGCTCGGGTGGCAGGCGGTAGCTGCCGGTATTGTCCAGGCCGCGCCAGCACAGGGTGGGGCCGTGTTCATCACTCTCGGCGGTGTGGTTGAACACCACATCCAGCAGCACCTCGATGCCCGCGCGGTGCAGGGCTTGCACCAGGCGGCGGAACTCGTTGCGTGCGTCCGCCGGGTCTGCCGCCAGGTGCGGCGCGGGGCAAAAAAAGCCCAGCGTGTTGTAGCCCCAGTAGTTGCGCAGTCCCATCGCCACCAGGCGCTGCTCGTCCACTGCCTGGTGCACCGGCAGCAGGCTGACGGCGGTGATGCCCAACTGCTGCAGGTGGGCCAGGCTGGCCGGATGCGCCAGGCCGGCGTAGCTGCCACGCAAGGGCAGCGGCACGGCGGTGTTGAGCCGGCTGAAGCCTTTGACATGCAGCTCATACAGCACGGTGCTGGTCAGCGGGGTGCGCAGTGGCTGGTCACCCGCCCAGTCAAACTGGTCGTGCAGCACCCTGGCCTTGAGGGCCGTGCTGGCGTTGTCACGCGGGTCGGGCTGCAGCGGGTGGGCACCGTCATGGCCAAAGTGCTGCGGCCCCCAATCAAACTCACCCACGATCTGGCGCGCGTACGGGTCTAACAGCAGTTTGCGCGGGTTGAAGCGCATGCCCCGGTCTGGCCGCCACGGGCCGTGGGCGCGCAGGCCGTAGCGCTGGCCGGGCCGGCCCAGGCTGCTGGCCGGGCTAGCACGCAGATAACCGTGCCACACATCCTGGGTGTTGGCGGGCAGCCGGGCGCGGTGGGTTTCGGGCTGATCCGCGGCGTCAAACAAACACAGTTCGATGGCCTGCGCGGCGCCCGAGGCCACCGCGATGTTGAGGCCCTGGCCGTCCCACGACACACCCAGCGGCCAGGGGCTGCCGGCTTCCAACAACAAGGGCAACGGGTCCGGCCGAGCGCCGGGCCGCCCCAAGCCGGCGGGCACCCGCTCAGGCGGCGGCAGCGCTACGCCGCTGCCGGGGGCGTCAGTCAGGCGGTCCATTCAAAAAACACGGTGGCGAGGGGCGGGAGATCGACCACGATGGATTGGTTGCGGCCGTGCGACGGCACGCTTTGCGCCCGCGCTGCGCCCAGCGGGGTGCCCACATTGCTGCCGCCGTAGTGGGCCGAGTCGGAATTCAGGCGCTCAACCCACTGGCCGGCGCGTGGCACGCCAATGCGCAAGCCGTGTTGCACCAGCGGGGTGAAGTTGCACAGCACCAGCACCGGGGCCGCATCCCCATCGCCATGCCGCACCCAGGCCAGCAGGCTGCGGGCGCTGTCGTCGTGGCTGATCCACTCAAACCCATCGGATGTGAAGTCGCGTTGGTGCAGTGCGGGCAGGCGGCGCTGCAGCGCGTTCAGGTCGCGCACCAGGCGTTGGATGCCGGCGTGGGCCGGGTCGTCCAGCAAGTGCCAGTCCAGGCTGGCCTCAAAGTTCCACTCCCGGGTCTGCGCAAACTCACAGCCCATGAACAGCAGCTTCTTGCCCGGGTGGCCCCACATGAAACCATAGTACGCGCGCAGGTTGGCGAACTTTTGCCAGGTGTCACCGGGCATCTTGTTGATCAGGCTGCCCTTGCCGTGCACCACTTCGTCGTGTGAGAGCGGCAGCACAAAGTTCTCATTGAAGGCGTAGACCAGACCGAAGCTCAGTTCACCCTGGTGGTGGCTGCGGTGGATGGGGTCACGCGCCATGTAGGCCAGGGTGTCGTGCATCCAACCCATATTCCACTTGTAGTGGAATCCCAGCCCGCCGGCAAAGGTGGGGCGCGACACGGCCGGGAAGGCGGTGGATTCTTCGGCCAGCGTGATGGCCTGTGGCCGCTCACCGCCCACCACCTCGTTCAGGCGCTTCAAGAAGCTGATGGCCTCCAGGTTCTCGCGCCCGCCGTGGATGTTGGGGATCCACTCACCGGCCTTGCGGCTGTAGTCGCGGTAGAGCATGGACGCCACCGCGTCCACCCGCAGGCCGTCCACGCCAAAACGCTCCAGCCAGTACAGCGCATTGCCGATCAAAAAGTTGCGCACCTCGTTGCGGCCCAGGTTGCAGATCAGCGTGTTCCAGTCGGGGTGGTAGCCCTCTTTGGGGTCGGCGTATTCGTACAGGTGGGTGCCGTCAAAGTTGCCCAGGCCGTGCGCGTCAGTCGGGAAGTGGGCCGGCACCCAGTCCAGCAGCACGCCCAAGCCGGCAGCGTGGGCTTTTTCAACAAAACGCGAGAAACCGGCCGGGCTACCAAAACGGGCGGTGGGTGCGTACAGCCCCACAGGCTGGTAGCCCCACGAGCCGTCAAACGGGTGCTCGCTGATGGGCAGCAACTCGACATGGCTGAAGCCCAGGCCCACCGCGTAGGGGATCAGCGTGTCGGCCAGCTCGTCCCAGTTGAGCCAGCGGTTGCCGTCCTCGGGCTTGCGCCGCCACGAGCCCAGATGCACCTCGTAAATGCTGATGGGCGCGCCCAGCGCGTTGGCGGCCTGGCGGGCGCTTGAGCGTGGCACCGGCGCCGGCAGTGCGGCCACCACGCTGGCGGTGGCGGGGCGCAGCTCAGCGGCACGCGCCATCGGGTCGGCCTTTTGCGGCAGCAACTCGCCCTGCGGCCCCAGCAACTCGAATTTGTAGCGGGCACCGGCCGCCACGCCGGGCAAGAACAGCTCCCACACGCCACATTCGCGGCGCAGCCGCATCGGGTGGCGTCGCCCGTCCCAGTGGTTGAAATCGCCCACCACGCTGACCCGCGAGGCGTTGGGCGCCCACACCGCAAAGCGGGTGCCGGCCACCCCTTCATGGCTGCCCGGGCTGGCACCCAGCACCTCAATGGGCCGCAGGTGGGTGCCTTCGGCCAGCAGCCAGGCGTCCAGTTGGCCCAACACCGGGCCAAAACGGTAAGGGTCTTCAGCCACCTGCGCCGTGCCGTCGGCCCAGCTGATGTGCAGCCGGTAGGCGCTGGCCTGGCCGACATCGGCTGCAGCCAGCGCCACCGGGCCTTCAAACACACCATCGGCATGCACCGGCAGCAGCGTGCCCAGCCGGCGGGCGTCCAGCGCGCCAATCACCACCACGGCGGTGGCGCCGGGCAGCATGGCGCGCACCCAGGCCTGGCCGCCTTGGTCGCGGTGCAGGCCCAGCAGGGCAAAGGGGTCACCGCAGCGGCCGCTGCGGAGTTGGTTGATGTCGTGGGCGCTCAGCATGCCGGCAATGTAGTGCGGCAGCACCTCAGGCTTGCGGGCTGACGTGCCAGATCCGCTTGGCGTATTCCCGGATCGTGCGGTCGGCCGAGAACGGCCCCATGCCGGCCACGTTGGCGATTGCTTTGCGCGCCCAGGCGTCGGGTGTGCGGTACAGCGCGTCGACCCGGGCTTGTGCGTCGATGTAGGCGCGGTAGTCGGCCAGCAGCAGGTAGTGGTCACCGCCCCACAGCAGGCTGTCGATCAGCGGCCGGTAGCGCGCCGGCTCGTCGGGCGAGAAAGCGCCGGCGGCAATGCTGTCGAGCACCGCTTTGAGCTGCGGGTCGCCCTCATAAATGCGCATCGGCTGGTAGCCGGCGGCGCGCATGGCTGCCACCTCGGGTGTGAGCTTGCCGAAGATGAAGATGTTGTCGCTGCCCACGTTCTGGCGGATCTCGATGTTGGCGCCGTCATCGGTGCCGATGGTCAGCGCGCCGTTCAGCGCCAGCTTCATGTTGCCGGTGCCAGATGCCTCGGTGCCGGCGGTGGATATCTGCTCGGACAAATCGGCCCCCGGCATGATGATTTCGGCCACCGACACGCCGTAGTTGGGGATGAACACAACCTTCAGCTTGTCGCCGATGCGCGGGTCGTTGTTGATCACCGTGCCCACGTCGTGGATCAGCCGGATGATCATTTTGGCGGTGCTGTAGCTGGACGCCGCCTTGCCGGCAAACAGCACCACGCGGGGCTGCCAGTCGGCACCCGGCTGGGCCAGGATGGCGCGGTAGCGCGTCACCACATGCAGCACATTGAGCAACTGGCGCTTGTACTCGTGGATGCGTTTGACCTGCACATCAAACAAGGCCGCCGGGTTGACGGTGATGCCGGTGGAGCGGTGGATGAGTGCGGCCAGCCGCTGCTTGTTGGCCTGCTTGACCGCCATGAAGGCGTGTCGAAACGCAGCGTCGTCGGCCTCGGGCAGCAAACCTTTGAGCAGGTCCAGATCACGCCGCCAGGCCCGGCCCAGCGTCTCGTCGATGAGTGCCGTCAGGCCGGGGTTGGCCTGGGTCAGCCAGCGGCGCGGTGTCACGCCGTTGGTCATGTTGGTGAAACGATCGGGCCAGAGTGCGGCAAAGTCGGCAAAGATGGTTTCGACCAGCAAATCACTGTGCAGCTTGGACACGCCGTTGACCTGGTGGCTACCCACGATGGACAAATGCGCCATGCGCACCCGGCGCTCACCGGATTCGTCGATCAGTGACAGCCGGCGCTGGAACGCCATGTCGCCCGGCCGCAGCGCCTCGGCCAGCAGCAAAAAATCGTGGTTGATGCGGAAGATGATCTCCAGGTGGCGTGGCAGCACCTGCTGCATCAAGGCCACCGGCCAGGTCTCCAGCGCCTCGGGCATCAGCGTGTGGTTGGTGTAGCTGAAGGTTTTTTGCGTGATGGCCCAGGCGCTGGCCCAGGTAAAACCGTGCTCGTCCACCAGCAACCGCATCAGCTCGGCCACGCCGATGGCCGGGTGGGTGTCATTCAGGTGGATGGCCACCTTGTCAGCCAGGTTGGCTAGGTGGCCGTGCTCGGCCAGGTGGCGGGCCAGGATGTCCTGGATGGAGGCGGAGGTGAAGAAGTACTCCTGCCGCAGCCGCAGCTCACGCCCGGCGGGGGTGCTGTCATTCGGGTACAGCACCCACGAGATGTTCTCGAATTCGTTCTTGAACTCGGCGGCGCGGGCGTAGTCACCCGAGTTGAAGGCCTGCAGGTCGATGTGGGCCGGGGCGGCGGCCTTCCACAGGCGCAGCGTGCTGACCCGCTCGGTGCCGTGGCCGGGGATCACATGGTCGTAGGCCTTGGCGTTGACCGCGCCGGCGTGGCGCCACACCGGCACAGCGTCCTTGCCAAACTCGGGCGATTCAGCCCGCTCCACCCAGCCGCCAAAACGCACCGGGTAGTGCACGGTGGGGCGCGGGAACTCCCACGGCGTGCCGTCTTCCAGCCACGGGTCAGGGTGCTCGATCTGCCTGCCGGCCTGGATGCTTTGCGCAAACATGCCAAATTCATAGCGGATGCCGTAGCCCATGGCCGGCAGGCCCACGCTGGCCATGGCGTCCAGAAAACACGCGGCCAGCCGGCCCAGGCCACCGTTGCCCAAGGCCGCATCGGGCTCTTGCGCCTGGATGTCCTCCAGCGTGCGGGCATGCTGGCCCATGCTGCCGGCGGCCGCACTGTCCAGCCCCAGCGCGGCCAGTGCATTGCCCAGGCTGCGGCCGATCAAGAACTCCATCGACAGGTAGTACACCCGGCGCGCCTTGGCGGCACGGTCGGCGCTGTCACCCGCCACCCAGCGGCGTGACAGCTCGGCCCGCGCCACTTGCGACACCGCGTTCATCAGCGCTGTGGCGCCAGCTTCGGCCGGGGCCACACCCACCGTGTGCAGCAGGTGGCGCTCAACACGGGCGGCCAAGGAGTCAGAGGCAGGGGGCGTTGGGGTGCTCATGCGGGCGTCCTGTGGGCAGGGTGGGTTGGCGGGTTGGCGGGTTGGATGGCTGCCGGCGGCATGGGGTATCTGCGGACAAACCACGGGATGCACCGCAGGCCGACCGGGCAACAATTGCGTGCTGGTCGGGCGATCACTGAGGCAGCATTATTCATGCCGTGATGTGCGTAAACCCGCCGGCAGGGCACCACCATCCATTTCGTCACCAGCGTGTTGCTCACCCCATGGCGCGTGCCATGCGACAGTGGGCAACCGAGACAACAGAGACCCGCACACCATGCCCAACAGCGAACTTGCGTCCAGTTTTGACTTGCCCAAACGTGCGGTGGCGCTGGTGCTGGCCGGCGGCCGGGGCAGCCGCCTGAAAGACCTGACCGACCGCCGCGCCAAGCCGGCGGTCTACTTTGGTGGCAAGTTCCGCATCGTTGACTTTGCGCTGTCCAACTGCCTGAACTCGGGCATCCGCCGCATCGGCGTCATCACCCAGTACAAAAGCCACAGCCTGCTGCGCCATGTGCAGCGCGGCTGGGCGTTTTTGAAAAGCGAGATGAACGAGTTTGTTGACCTGCTGCCGGCCCAACAGCGGGTGGACGAAGACAGCTGGTACCGCGGCACGGCGGACGCCGTCTACCAGAACCAGGACATCCTGGCCGCTTACGGCGCCGACTACATCGTGGTGCTGGCCGGTGACCATGTCTACAAGATGAACTACGCGCTGATGCTGGCCGACCATGTGGCGCAGGGGCGTGAATGCACCGTGGGCTGCATCGAGGTCTCACGCGAAGTAGCCACCGCCTTTGGCGTGATGGCGATTGCCGGGCAGCGCCGCATCATTGACTTTGTCGAGAAGCCGGCTGACCCGCCTGAGCTGCCCGGCAAGCCCGGCCGCTGCCTGGCCAGCATGGGCATCTACATCTTCAATGCGCGCTACCTGTACAAGGCGCTGGAGCGTGATTTGGCTGACCCGACATCCAGCCACGACTTTGGCAAAGACATCATCCCGGCAGCGGTGAAATCGGGTGACGCGGCGGCCCATCCGTTTGAGATGAGTTGCGTTGGCACCAAGCGTGGCCTGCAGCCGTATTGGCGCGACGTGGGCACCATCGACGCCTATTGGCACGCCAACATCGACCTGACCGCCACCGACCCCGAGTTGAACCTCTACGACACCCGGTGGCCGATCTGGACCCACCAGGCCCAGCTGCCACCGGCCAAGTTTGTGCACAACCAGCCCGACCGGCGTGGCATGGCGGTCGAATCCATGGTGTCGGGTGGCTGCATCGTCTCGGGCAGCGTGTT
>JANPOW010000354.1:0-16080 GCA_031428185.1 Betaproteobacteria bacterium
TAGCGAGAAACGGCCCCAGCGAGGACAGTTTTTGCCGGATTTGCAGGCCCATAGTTCAACTATGGGACAAAAAGCCGGTAAAAAATGGACCGCTGAGGCCGTTTCGCAGCCGACGTTCCCCAAGCCCGACAGGCTCCTAGATCGACCTGGCCGCACCCGGCGACGGCATCACCAGCGCCGTGCCGGCCGGCTGGTGCACCTGAAGCGGCACTTCAATGGCTTCACGCCCCTGGCCGCCGCCACGGCCGCGCTGCTGCGCGGGTCAAAATGGCCACGGCAAGACCGTGTCATTCCAAACCAGCCCCCCCCCGGAGACCACATGACCCAAACCACCTCGATCTCGATGTACAGCGCCAGCGTGCCGCTGTTCCAGCGCCAGCTCGGCGCCATGCTGGCCTGGCTGGACAAAGCCGAGGCGCATGCCCAGGCACGTGGTTTTGACGCGGTGAACTACCTGCAACTGCGCCTGGCGCCCGACATGCTGCCGCTGGTGGCGCAAATCCGCATTGCCAGCGACGCGGCCAAAGGCTGTGCGGCGCGCCTGGCCGGCCAGGAGATCCCGAAGTTCGAGGACAACGAGGCCAGCCTGCCTGACCTGCGCCAGCGGGTGCAAAAAACGCTGGATTACCTGGCGACCGTGTCAGCCGAGGCTGTCAACGGCAGCGAGGGCCGCGAGATCGTGATCCCGATGCGCAACCGCGACCCGGTGCAACTCAGCGGCGAGGTCTACCTCAAGCATTGGGCGCTGCCCAATTTCTTCTTCCACGTCACCACGGTTTACGCCTTGCTGCGCCACGCCGGTGTGGCGCTGGGCAAGGGTGATTTTTTGGCGATGGCTTGATGGCTGCCAGTTGATGGCAGCACGGTGACTGCAGCAAGGTGACTGCAGCAAGGTGACAGCACCAGGCTGACGGCAGCGGTTGGGTGCCCAGGCCAGGGTGGCCTGCCAGCGCTACCGATGCAGGCCGAAGGGCAGCAACTCGCCCTGGTCCGGAAACACCTGGCCCAGCACCTGGTCCAGCTCGTCGCGGGTGCGCCGGGTGGTCTCGTCCTGCAGGCCCAGCGCGGCAAACACGGCACCGCGCAGCAACCACAAATCCACCGGCTCATGGGCATGGCGCACCTGGCGGCGCAGCCAGTCACCCCGCAGGCCGTCCAGCCCGTGCACGGCCCGGATGAAACGCTGCTTGAGGCCGACAAATGTGCGCCGCGCGGCAATGCGCGCATGGCGGTCTTGCGGCAGGCCGGGGCCGGGCAACAGGGCTGCCGGTGGCGCGGGCAGAAAGTGGCGCGGTGCGCTGGCCTGCGGGCTGGTCTTTGTTGTCAAGCCGTGCATCAGGCGTCCAGCGCCAGCGCGCTGGTGCGCGGTGCGCGCACCGGGAAATGCCGGTTCAGCCGGGCCAGCCGCTGCTCGGCCTCGGCCTGGGTGCGGGCCAACGCCACCGCACCGTAAACCGGTGAGCGCAAATGCCACAGCTCACGCAGTGAGCGGGCGCGGCCAATCTGGTCCAGCAAGGCTTGTGCGCCACTGTCGTGCAGGTCAGACAGGCTGTCCTGAAACTCCGACTTGACCTGGGCCAGCCGGTTCACCGGCCGGTTCTGCTCCGCCTGCCAGGGCAGGCCGCTGTTGCGCAGCCGCTCGGCCCAGCGCTTGAAGCGGCCTTGCCAGGTGATGGACGACGGCCACAGCTCAGGCGGGCAGACCTGGGTGCGCGTGTGCAGCTGGCTGCTGGGTTGGGCTGTGCGGCGCCGCGACACCAGTCGGAACATCCACGGGGGCAGCTGGGCGTTGTGCGGGTTCATGGTGATTGTTTCGGCAAGGGATGCAACAAACTGAAATCCATTGTTGAAGCCAGGCCCTGGCACAGAAGGCGCGAACAGCGGCCCCAAGTGCTGCCAAATTGATCACGCTGCAGCGCGCCTACCAGCGCCCGGGCCAGCCCGGCCAACAGCGCTGGTAGGCTGCAGCGCAAGCCGATCACCACAAGGAGACCCAACATGCTGGGCAAATGGTTACGCCGCCTGACCACCACCGTGCTGCTGCTGGCCGTGGTGACCGCCTTGACGGCCTGGTTTTACGCGCAGCGGGCGCTGCCGGTGACCGAGGGCACGCTGCTGCTGCCGGGCGCCCGGGCCGAGTTGCGCATCGAGCGCGACAGCCACGGCATCCCCACCATCCGTGCGGCCAGCGTGCACGACGCGATGGTGGGCTTGGGGCTCGCCCATGCGCAAGACCGGCTGTGGCAGATGGAGACCCACCGCCGCATTGGCGCCGGGCGCCTTGCCGAGGCCTTTGGTGACGGCGCGCTGGACACCGACCGCTTTTTGCGTGCGCTGGGCGTGCGGCGCACTGCTGCGGCGCAATGGGCCAGCTTGCCGGCAGCGTCCAAGGACTTGCTGCAGGCCTATACCGACGGTGTGAACGCCGTGATCAGCACACTGCGTGCGCGGCCGCCCGAGTTTGTGATCCTGGGCCTGCAGCCCGAGCCCTGGGCCCCTGAGGACAGCCTGGCCTGGGCCATCATGATGGCCTGGGACCTGGGCGCCAACTGGCAGACCGAGCTGATCCGGCTGCGCTTGTCACTCAAATTGCCCAAAGAGCGTATCGACCAACTACTGCCGCCGTATCCAAGTGCGCCGGGCGAGCCAGCGCCGGCCAGCATGGACTACGCGGCGTACTACAAAACCCTCAAACTGGACGCCGCCCAGGCCACCAGCCAGGCCACCTTGCTGCGCCTGCTGGCCGCCGCGCCCGAGAGCGAGGTTGAGGGCGTGGGGTCCAACAGCTGGGTGCTGGCGGGCAGCCGCAGCAGCACCGGCCAACCCATCCTGGCCAGTGACCCGCACCTCAAATTGTCCAGCCCGGCGCTGTGGTACTTTGCCCGCATCGTGGCGCCGGGGCTGGACGTGGCCGGCGCCACCTTGCCCGGTGTGCCCGGCGTGGTGATGGGCCAGAACGCGCACATCGCCTGGGGCCTGACCAATACCGGCCCGGACGTGCAGGACACCTACCTGGAACGCATCAAGCCCGATGATGCAAGCCAATATCAAACACCAGACGGCTGGGCCGCATTCGAGACCCGGCAAGAGCTGATCAAGGTGCGTGGTGGCGCCGATGTGAGGTTGACCGTGCGCAGCACGCGGCATGGGCCGGTGCTGTCCGACGCCGCACTGGCCGGTGTGGCCGACGAAGCGCTGGGCCCCAAGGCCAAACCGGGCTACGCCATCGCGCTGCGCTGGACCGGGCTGGACACGGACGCCGACCTGGTGGGCACCACACTGGCGATGAACGCCGCCGGGTCGGTGCAGGCCTTCATCGCGGCTGCCAGCGGCTGGGTGGCGCCGATGCAGAACATGGCAGTGGCGGACGACGCCGGCCACATCGCCCAGATCTCGCCCGGCAGGGTGCCACTGAGGAAGCCCGAGAACGATCTGTCCGGCCTGGCCCCGGCGCCAGGCTGGGACGCGCGCTACGACTGGGACGGTTTTTTGCCGGTGCAGGTGCTGCCGCAATTGATCGACCCGGACAAAGGCTATATCGCCAATGCCAACCAAAAGATCACACCGCCGGGTTACCCGCACTTCATCACCCACCACTGGGCCTTGCCGTTCCGCCATCAACGCATTGAGCAGTTGATTGACGCCAGCCCCAAGCACAGCCTGGACGACCTGCGGCGCATGCAGGGGGATGTCAAAAGCCTGGCCGTGGTGCGGCTGCTGCCCCGCTTGTTGACGGCCCGATCACCCCACCCGCTGGCGGCTGCCGCGCTGCAGCAACTGGCTGGTTTTGACGGCACGATGGCCGCTGACAAGGCCGCACCGCTGATCTACTGGGCCTGGCACCGGCATTTGTCTGAGCAGGTGTTGGCGGACGAGTTGGGCGCGCCGCTGTATGACCGTTTGCTGGGCCAGCGCGGCTATTTTGATGCGCTGGAAGGCGTGCTGGCGCGGGACGACGCCTGGTGGTGCGACGACAAAACCACGCCCGCAGTCGAGACCTGCGCGTTGCAGATCAACCGGGCGTTTGGCGCTGCGCTGACCGAGTTGCAAGCCCTGCAAGGGGCTGACGTGGCGGCCTGGCAGTGGGGCCGGGCACACCAGGCCAGGGCGGAGCACCGGCCGTTTTCCAAGGTCAAACTGTTGGCCAGGTGGTTTGAGGTGCGGGCGCCAGTGGGGGGTGACAGCTACACCGTCAACGTGGGCCGCGTGAGCTTGAAGCCTGATATGGCCACCGGTGAGCTGTACCTGGACGAGCACGGCCCCAGCCTGCGCGGGCGCTACGACCTGGCTGACCGCAGGCAATCGCGGGTGATCCACAGCACCGGGCAAAGTGGCATTCCGTGGTCACCGCTGTACAAAAGCTTTACACCGCGCTGGGCCGCAGTTGGCGACGTGCCACTGTGGCCACCGGCTGGTGAGGTGATGCAGACCTTGGTGGTGCAGCCGGCCAGGTAACCCAAACCCACCCGCTTACACCGCACCGTAAAGCTGTTTGCGCTGCGCCGTGTAGGCCCACCACGGCGCGGGTGCGGCGCCGCGCATGAAATCGGTGGCGGCCATGAAGGTGTCCAGCACACACGGGTCTTGCCGCTTGCCGCTGTGCACGCACAGCGCCTGGTACAGCGAAAACGCATCGCGGTGCGCCAGTTGCTGTGGGTGGGTGATGCCCAGCGCACGCAAATCACCGGCCATGGCCGGGCCGATGTTGGGCAGTTGCTCCAGTTGCTGGCAGTCATGCGCCGAGGCGGCCTTGGGCGCCTTGAGCCTGGGCAAAGGTGCGGCCGGCGCGCCGGCAGGGGCTTGGCGGCTGCCCACGGCTTACATCAGCGGAGAGTTGCGGATCAGACCCACGGCGATGCCTTCCAGCTCAAACGGCTCTTCCGGCCCCACCACGATGGTTTTGAAGTCAGGGTTTTCGGCCAGCAGCTCAATGCCGTGGGCGGTTTTGTGCAAGCGCTTGACGGTGACATCGTCGCCCAGCCTGGCCACCACGATCTGGCCGTTGCGTGCCTCTTTGGTTTTTTGCACGGCCAGCAGGTCACCATCGAGGATGCCGGCGTCGCGCATGCTCATGCCACGCACGCGCAGCAGGTAATCGGGTTTGCCGGGGAACAGCGAGGCCTCTACCGTGTAGGTTTGGTCCACGTGTTCTTGCGCCAGGATGGGGCTGCCGGCGGCCACCCGGCCGACCAGCGGCAAGCTGAGTGGCGTCACGCCGGGCAGCGGCAGTGAAAACTGCTTGTTGCGGGATGCATTGAGCGCCTGCAACGTGGACGAGCGCAGCCGGATGCCGCGTGAGGTGCCACCCACCAGCTGCAGCACACCTTTGCGGGCCAGCGCCTGCAAATGCTCTTCAGCGGCGTTGGCGGACTTGAAGCCCAGCTCGGCCGCGATCTCGGCCCGGGTGGGTGGGGCGCCGGTGCGCTCAATCGCACTTTGCACCAGGTCCAGAATCTGTTGCTGGCGGGCGGTCAGCTTGGGGCTGGGGTCAACAGGGTGGTCCATGGTGGTCCTTGGGGGTGATGGATTGTTGGCTGCACAGCCACACCAGGCTGACGTTTTATCCAGTGGCTGTATTTTTATCCATGTCTCACAAAATGCCAAGTCAAAAATCATCCAAGGCCGGGCTGGCCAACACCATCGTCATCCTGGGCACCGGCGGCACCATTGCAGGCACGGCGGCCGACCCGGCGGACAACGTGGGTTACCGGGCCGGGCAGCGCTCGGTGGCTGATTTGCTGGCTGCCGTGCCGGCGCTGGCCGGCACGCCCATCGAGGCTGAGCAAGTGGCCCAGCTGGACAGCAAGGACATGGACAACAGCACCTGGCAGGCCTTGGCCGGGCGTGTGGCCCACCACCTGGCGCGGCCCGACGTGGCCGGGCTGGTGGTCACCCACGGCACCGACACGCTGGAAGAAACCGCGTGGCTGCTGCAGCGGGTGCTGGCGCCCACCAAGCCGGTGGTGCTGGTGGCCGCCATGCGCCCGGCCACCGCGTTGCAAGCCGATGGCCCGCAAAACCTGCTGGACGCGGTGGCGCTGGTGCACACCGCTGGCGCGCAAGGTGTGCTGGCGCTGCTGGCCGGCCGGGTGCATGCAGCGGCGGCGGTGCGCAAGCAGCACACCTACCGGCTGGATGCGTTTGACTCCGGTGATGGCGGCCCGTTGGGGCTGATGGAAGAGGGTGTGCTGCGCCGCTTTCAGCCCTGGCCAGCCGGCACTGCGCTGGGGCTGGGCCTGCTGGCGGGTGATGCCGGCGCCTGGCCCTGGGTGGAGATCATCACCAGCCACGCCGGCGCACGCGGCGCTGGTGTGCAGGCCTTGGTGGCCGCCGGCGTGCAGGGCCTGGTGGTGGCCGCCACCGGCAACGGCACGGTGCACCACGGCCTGCAGCCGGCGCTGGACGCGGCCCGGGCAGCGGGCATCCCCGTCTGGCGCTGCAGCCGCTGCGCGGCGGGTGTGCTGGTGGGGCCGGGCAGCGGGGCGGCGGCGGCCATGTCACCCTGGCAGGCCAGGGTGGAGTTGCTGCTCAGCTTGCTGCAATTGCAATTGCAATTGCAGGCGCAGGTGCAGGTGCAGGTGCCGGCGCAGGTGCAGGCGCAGCGCGGCGGCGCGTCTTGATGCCGGCCACCAGCCCCAAACCACCCAGCAACAGCGCCCCACTGGCGGGCTCGGGCGCCGGGGCGGTGTAGGCCCCCGGCTCAGCCGCGGTGGCGCTATAGGCGTGCAGCACACCGGGCAGCAGCTTGAGACGGGATGTCCAGATGGCGCCACTGCCATCGACCGTCTTGATACAGCCGATGGTGCTGTCCAGCGGGCACTGGATGGAGCTGGCATACGGGTCTGCCTGGCTGAAATCAAACCAAACGTCTTGCTGTGCACCGCTGGCGTTTTGCGTCACGCTGTAGGCGTTGTCGGTGCCGGCCAAGACGAGGTCGTTGCCGTTGGCCAAGCGCGGGCCGATGGCCAGGCCCTCCCATTTTTCGGGCGCTGTGTTGCCCAGCACGGCCAGGGTGTTGGCGTCCAGGTCCAGCACCACGGCGGATTTGGCCACGGCCGTGTAGGAGCCTGTCGGGCTTTGCACAGCCCCGAACGGCCCCGGGTCCAAAAATTACCGAGGAGACCATGAAGCCTCGCATCCCCCCAGTCGGTGCCCCGGTTGTTGCCCTGCCTGCAGCTTGCGCCACCACCCGCCTGATCCCCACACTGCTGCTGGCACCCACCGGGGCCAGCGCCGCCACCAGCACCGCCGCCACAGCGCCGCCCGCGCTGGCCAGTGTGCCGCGCGACTTCCTCCTGTTTGCGCTGGCGCTGCTGGTCCTGCTGGCGGCCATTGGCGCCAATGTGTGGTTCAACCTGCGTGACCCAGCGGTGTTGGACCATTTCCCGGTCATCGGCTGCGCCGTACTGCTGGCGGTGCTGGTCACCGCGCCGCTGCGCAGGCCCACCTGGGCGCTGCTGCCGGGCGCGTTCAAAAGCAGCCTGTTTTTGCTGGGCCTGGTGTGCTGTGCATCGCTGATGCCGGTAGACGCGCTGCCGGCGCCGTCTTGGCCCAGCGCGCTGGGGCTGGGCTTTGTCTCAGCGGTGTTTGACAACATCCCGCTCACCGCGTTGGCCATCCGACAAGACGGTTTTGACTGGGGTTTTCTGGCCTACGCGGTGGGCTTTGGTGGCTTGATGATGTGGTTTGGCTCGTCCGCCGGTGTGGCCTTGGCCGGGCTGTACCCCGATGCCCGCTCGGTCTGGGCCTGGGTGCGCGGCGGCTGGCATGTGGTGGTGGCCTATGTGCTGGGCTTTTTTTGTCATGCTGGCGGTGGCCGGCTGGCATCCGCATCTGATCAAAACCGGGCCTGCAGCCACCCCGCCGGCCGTGACCGCAACTGACGCATCAAAATGAACCAACCCGTGAACCAACCCATGAACCAAGCCGTGAACCAAGCCGTGAACAAGCCCCGTGTCCTGGTCGCCATCCCGGTGTTTGCCGAGGTGCTGGCCGCGCTGCAGCAGCACTTTGAGGTGGACGCACCCTGCGGCACCGGCCAAGCCATCGACTGGACGCCCGAGGCCCTGGCCGCGCGGCTGCAGGTCTGCGCCGGGGTCTTCGTCGCCGGTGCGCCCGCCATCACCGCCCCGTTGCTGGCCGCCTGCCCCAGCCTGCGGGCCGTGGCCAGCATGGCGGTGGGCTACAACAACATCGACCTGGCGGCCTGCACGGCAGCCGGTGTGCTGGTCAGCAACGCGCCCGATGTGCTGACCGAAACCACCGCCGATTTCGGCTTTGCGCTGATGATGGCCACCGCCAGGCGCATCACCGAAAGTGAGCACTATTTGCGCGCCGGGCGCTGGCAGCACTGGTCGTACGACATGTTTGCCGGCGCCGATGTGTTTGGTGCCACGCTGGGTGTGCTGGGCATGGGCCGCATTGGCCAGGCCATTGCCAGGCGTGGTGCGCTGGGTTTTGGCATGCCGGTGATCTACCACAACCGAAGCCGGCTGGACTTGAGGCTGGAGCAGCAACTGGGCGCCCGCTGGGTCAGCAAGGACGACTTGCTGCGCCAGGCTGACCACCTGGTGATCGTGGTGCCCTACAGCGCCGCGTCACACCATCTGGTGGATGCTGCAGCGCTGGCATTGATGCAACCCACGGCCACGCTGACCAACATTGCCCGTGGCGGTGTGGTGGACGACGCTGCGCTGGCCCAAGCACTGGGCCAGCGCCGCCTGGCCGCTGCCGGGCTGGATGTGTTTGAGGGTGAGCCGACCGTGCACCCGGCACTGCTGGCCCTGCCCAACGTGGTGCTGACACCACACATCGCCAGCGCCAGCCTGCGCACCCGGCGCGCCATGGCCGACCTGGCCGCGCGCAATCTGGCCGCGGCGCTGGGTTGCGGGCCAGAGGCCGGCCGGCCGCCCACGGCGCTCAACCCGGGTGTGCTGCCGGGCGTGTGAGGCCGGCCCGCTGCCCGCGCCACAACCAGGCGGCGGTGGCCAGCAGCAGCAGCGTGGCGCAGGCCAGCGTGATCTCGATGGCGCCCAGCGCCGCTGCGCCCGCTGGCTGCCACGGTGCATGCAACTGCACTGGCGCCAGCGCCCGCACCAGCAGCGGCCCGGCGATCTGGCCCAGTGCAAACGCTGCCGTCATGCGGGCCAGCAGCGGCGCCGGCTGCTGCGGTGCCAGGGCGCGGGCCATCTGCATCGCAATCACCGTGGCCAGCACAAAGGTGCCACCCACCAGCAAGGCTGCCAGCGCCACCGCCCAGCCGGAGCGAGACAACAGCGGCAGTGCCACCCCCGCCGCCATCAAAAACTGGCACACCGCCCACACCCGCACCGGTGGCCATGCGGCCACCCAGCGCCGTGTCAGCAGCACGGATGCCAGCGCCGCCAGCCCAAACACCGGCCACACCAGGCCAAAGCGGCGGGGGTCGTCCAGCAACGCCCGCGCCATGGCCGGCAAAAACGTGGCCGGCAGGATGTAGCCAAAGCCGAACGCGCCGTAACAAATCACCAGTGGCCAACTGCCCGCTGGCAGCGGGTTGCTGGGCTGGGCGGGCGGGCTGCTGCGGGTAACCCCGCCCGCGTCGGCCGGTGGGGCGGCGGCGCGCACCAGCCAGATCACCAACCCACTCAGCAGCAACGCGGCGGCGCCAAACAGCAGCCACAACGCACTGGCGCTGGCGGCCACCGCCCACCAGGCCAGCAAGCCCGCCAGCGTGATGCCGGCGCCCACACCGGTGAAGACCAGCCCGCTCAGCCCACTCTGGCCACGCCGGGCCAGCAGCGTCAAGCTCCAGACGCTGATGCCCACCAGCGCCCAGGCGCTGCCCACGCCGGCGCCAAAACGCAGCAGGCCCCAGGCCAAGGGGCTGTGCACCAGGCCAGCGGCGGCCGTCAACACGGCAATCGCCGGCAGACACCAGCGCACCAGGCCTAATGGCTGGCCGGCCAGCCGACCGGCGGTGAGCGCGCCCACCAGATACCCCAGATAGTTGGCGGCCGCCAGTTCGGCACCACCGGCCGCATCCAGCTGGCCATCCCGCATCATCAGCGGCAGCAGTGGCGTGAAGGCAAAACGCCCGATGCCCATGGCCACCGCCAGTGTCAGCGCGCCGGCCAGCAGCAGCGCCCAGGTGGCGGGTGGGGTTAGGGGGGCGGTGGGTTCGGCCGTGGGCATAACGCCATCATGCCGGGCCAGATGGCGCCGGTATGTCACCCAGTTGCCCCCTTTTGAAGCACTCGCCCCAGGCCGTTGCGGGTTTGTCCTCTCGGTTGGTTACCGTGTAGGCCGCGACAGTCTGCGACTGGCTGCGCGCTGTCGCAGGCCACGCCTGATCCATTCAAGAGGAGAACCCCAATGAGCACGCGATTCAAGATCAACGGCAAAGCTGTCGAGGCCAAAGCCGAACCCGATACCCCGCTGCTGTGGGTCATCCGCGACGAGATCGGCCTGACCGGCACCAAGTTTGGCTGTGGTATGCAACTCTGCGGCGCCTGCACGGTGCATGTGGACGGTGTGCCCGTGCGCTCCTGCGGCACGCAGGTCTCGCAGGTGGCCGGCAAATCGGTGGCCACCATCGAGAGCCTGTCACGCAACAACAGCCACCCGCTGCAAAAAGCCTGGATTGCGCACGACGTGCCGCAGTGCGGCTACTGCCAGAGCGGCCAGTTGATGAGCGCGGCCGCGCTGCTGTCCAAGAACAAAAAGCCCACGGACAGCGAGATCGACACCGCGATGAGCGGCAACCTGTGCCGCTGTGGCACCTACGTGCGGGTGCGCGCCGCCATCAAGACGGCTGCCGCCGAAATCCGCGGCGCCAAGGCCTGAGGGAGCAACAGATGACACACATCACGACAGACCACAACAACAGCATGCAAACCAGCGCCGACACCAGCGCCGACACCGGCGCGCTGGCCCTCTCACGCCGCGGCTTCATGCAAGGCTCGGCTGCGGTCACCGGCGGTTTGATGGTGGGCGTGAGCCTGCCACTGGCCGGCCCGGCGCAGGCCGCTGGCACGCTGAGCACACCCAATGCCTGGGTGCACATTGCCGACGACAACACCATCACGCTGATCTCGGCGCGGGCCGAGATGGGGCAGGGCGTGTACACCTCGATGCCGATGTTGGTGGCCGAGGAATTGAACGTTGACATCAAGAAGGTCAAGGTTGCATTTGCGCCCACCGGCAAGGTCTACGGCAATGCGATGCTGTTCGGCCTGCAACTCACCGGTGGCTCGACATCGGTGCGCGAGGGCTGGGACAAGCTGCGCATGGCCGGCGCCCAGGTGCGCGAAATGCTGGTGGCCGCTGCCGCGCAAAAGTGGGGCGTGGACGCCAGCACCTTGAAAGCGGTGGATGGCCATGTGATGGGGCCGGGCGGCAAGGTGGCCACTTACGGCCAACTGGCCGAAGCCGCATCCAAGCTGCCGGCGCCTGAAACCGTGGCGCTCAAAGACCCCAGCCAGTTCCGCATCGTCGGCAAGCGCGTCACCCGGATCGACACGCCGTCCAAGGTCAACGGCACAGCGGTGTTTGGCATGGATGTCAAGCTGCCCGGCATGGTCTACGCCACGCTGGCCATGAGCCCGGTGATCGGCGGCACGGTCAAGAGTTTTGACGCCACACGCGCCAAGGCCATGCCCGGCGTGGTGGATGTGGTGCAAATCCCCGACGGCATCGCGGTGGTGGCCAACAGCTACTGGCAGGCCCGCAAGGCGCGTGAGACGCTCACCATCCAGTGGGACGACGGCGCCAACGCCGGGCTCAACACCAAGGCGATGTTTGACGGCACCCGCGCCGCGCTGGCCACTGGCAAGCCCATCCCCGTGCGCCCGGCAGTGGGGGATGCCGACGACGCCATCGCCCGTGCGGCCAGCGTGGTGCGGGCCGAGTACGTGACGCAAAACGTCAGCCACTCGCCGATGGAGCCGATGAACTTTACCGCCCACTACGACAAGGGCCGCGTGCGGCTGATCGGCCCCACCCAGTGGCCAGACGCCGCGCAAGGCGCAGTGGCCAAGATCCTGGACGTCAAGCCCGAAGACGTGGCGGTGGAGTCCACCTTTCTGGGCGGCGGCTTTGGCCGGCGCATCGACATCGACTACGTCATCCAGGCAGCACAGATCAGCAAGGCGGTCAACAAGCCCGTCAAGCTGATCTGGTCGCGTGAAGACGACATGACGCATGACTTCTACCGCCCGCTGGCAGTGCTGCAGTTGGCCGCAGCGGTGGGCGCGGACGGCAAGCCGATGGCGCTGACCTTCCGGGCGGCGTCGCAATCGGTCACCGGCCGGGTGTTTGGCCTGCCGGCCGAGGCGCCCGATGTACTGATGGCCGAGGCGGCAGTGGCGGGCTACAACATCCCCGCCAGCCGGCACGATGTGGTCAAGCACGATGCCGGGCTGCGGGTGGGCTACTGGCGCGCGGTCAGCCACAACATGAACGCCTTTGCCAACGAGAGCTTCATCGACGAGCTGGCCGCCAACGCCAAACAAGACCCGGTGGCCTACCGCGTGGCGCTGCTGCAAGGCCAGCCGCGGTTCTTGAACGTGCTCAAGCAGGCGGCCGACAAAGCCGGCTGGGGCACGCCTGCACCCGCAGGGCACTTTCGCGGTGTGTCGCTGATGGAGGGTTACGACACCTACATGGCGCAGGTGGCCGAGATCTCGATGGTGGACGGCGCACCCAAGGTTCACCGCGTCACCGTGGTGGCTGATCTTGGCCGCATGGTCAACCCCGACACGGTGGAGGCGCAAATCCAGTCGTCCATCATCTTTGGCCTCAGCGCGGCGCTGTGGGGCGAGATCACGGTGGACCAGGGGCGTGTGCAGCAGAGCAACTTCCACAACTTCCGCATCATGCGCAACAACGAGGCGCCGCAGATCGACATCGTGCTGGTGCCCAGCACCGAGAAGCCCGGTGGCATCGGTGAGCCCGCCACCGCGCTGATCGGCCCGGCGGTGGCCAATGCGATGTTCGCCGCCAGCGGCAAGCGGGTACGGCGCATGCCGTTCACGCCGGAGAACGTGGCCAAGGCCTGATTCCCCCGGGCGCCCTTGTCGGGCGCTCACAGCGGGCGTGTGGCTGCAGGGCCGCACGCCCGCTGTCATTTTTGGCTTGTCGGCGCTGTCGCCGCAGTGCCCGGGTCGGCCAGGCAGCGGCTGAGACAATCCGGCCATGATCGATTGGTGGTTGGGCTGGGTGGTCTTGGGGCTGGTGGCACTGACTGTGCTGTTGCTGATCGTGCTGCTGCTGCGGCGGCGCCCCGCCACCGAGGCCCTGCAGCAGGCCATCGAGCACAGCTTGCAGGCCCAAGCCAGCGCGCAAGCCGAGTTGGCCGAGCGCCTGGCCCGCACCGAGCGAGGCGAGCAGCAAGACAGCGCCCGCGCCACCCGCCAAGAGCTGGCGGCGTCCATCACCCTGCTGCAGCAAGCCTTGCTGGCCCAGGGTGGTGATGTGGCCCGCACCCAGAACGAGCAGATCGACAGCTTTCGCACCCAGCTTGCAGCGGTGCAACAGCAGGTGGCCACCTCACTGCAACAAGTGGCCGCGCAACTGGTGCAGCAAGGCCACGCAGCCCGGCAGGCGCAAGACCTGGCCTTGCAAACCCTGGGCGACAGCCTGGCGCGCCGCCTGGCCGATGTGCAACAGACAGTGGACGGCCGGCTGGCCACGCTGCAGCAAGGCAACGAGGCCAAGCTGGAGCAGATGCGCGCCACGGTGGACGAAAAACTGCACGCCACGCTGGAGCAGCGCCTGGGCGAGAGCTTCAAGCAAGTGGCCGATCGGCTGGAGCAGGTACACCGTGGCCTGGGCGACATGCAGGTGCTGGCGCGTGATGTGGGCGCGCTCAACCGGGTGATGAGCAACGTCAAATCACGTGGCATTTATGGTGAGGTGCAACTGGCCGGCCTGCTGGAGCAGGTGTTCACGCCCGAGCAGTACGCCGCCAATGTCGAAACCGTGCCCGGCAGCGGCGCCCGGGTTGAATTTGCGATCCGGCTGCCCGGCCGGCAGGGGCCGGCAGCGGATGGCAGCGCGCCCGCACCGCTGTGGCTGCCGATTGACGCCAAGTTCCCGCGGGAGGACTACGAACGCATGCTGGACGCGCAGGAGCGCGCCGACGCCCCGGCGGTGGAACTGGCCGCCCGCGCGCTGGAGGCCAGGCTGAAATTGGAGGCCCGCAACATCCGCGAGAAATACATCGCCACGCCGCACACCACTGATTTTGCGATCCTGTTTTTGCCCACCGAAAGCCTGTACGCCGAGGCGCTGCGCCGGCCCGGCCTGGTGGAGGCACTGCAGCGTGAGCACCGCATCACGCTGGCTGGCCCCACCACCCTGCTGGCCACGCTGACCAGCCTGCAGATGGGCTTCAGGACGCTCGCGCTGGAGCAGCGCAGCACCGAGGTCTGGCAGGTGCTGGGCGCTGTCAAGACTGAATTTGGCAAGTTTGGCGAGGTGCTGGCCCGCACCAAGAAAAAGCTGGACGAGGCCAGCAACAGCATCGACCAGGCCGCCGTGCGCACCCGGGCCATGACGCGCACGCTGCGCCAGGTCGAGTCCTTGCCTGAGCACCGGGTGCAGCAGCTGCTGCCAGGCGCCAGTGAAGCGGTGGACACCGAGCGGGATGAGGCCAGCGACGCCATGCCGGCCGACCACCCACCCGGCGGCCACGGCGCCTGAGTGGCCATGTCCGTGCGCCCAAGCAACTCCGTGCGGCCGCTGCAACCCCTGGGCCCACAGCACACTGCCCAGGTGCTGCCGCTGCTGATCATCGGCCAGGTGGCTGTGCATTCCGCCATGGCGGGCCAGCGCATGGCGGCACCGCTGCAAGCCTTGCAGGCGGGTTACAGCGCCTGGGCGGTGGGCGTGTTGCTGGCCTTGTTTGCCGCGCTGCCGGTGTTCACCGCCATGGGTGCCGGCCGCATGGCCGACCGCCACGGCTACCACCGGCCGCTGCGGGTGGCGGTGGCTTGCACGATGTTTGGTGCGGCTTGCGCGGTGGCGGCGTGCTGGCTGCCGGGCTGGTGGCAGTTTGGCCTGCACTGCGTGGGCGCTGCGGCCTCGGGCGTGGGCACCAACGTCGGCTTGATCGGCAGCCAGCGCACCGCCAGCCAATTGGTCAGCACGCCCACCGAGCGGCTGCGGGTGTTCAGCTGGCTGGGCATGGCGCCGTCACTGGCCAATGTGGTGGGGCCGGTGGCGGCCGGCTTGATGATCGATGCGGCCGGTTATGCCGCAGCCTACAGCCTGCTGCTGGCCCTGCCGCTGGTCTCGCTGGTGGTCAGCCGCCGGGTGCCGGCACAGGCCGGGCCGCTGGCGCTGGCAGCGCGTGATGCCAGCCGCAGCCGCTGGGATTTGCTGGCCACACCCGGCATGAAGCGCCTGCTGTTTGTCAACTGGCTGCTGTCGGCCAGCTGGGATGTGCACAGCTTTGCGGTGCCGGTGCTGGGCCATGCACGCGGCTACAGCGCGTCCACCATCGGCCTGGTGCTGGGCAGCTTCACTGCGGCGGTGACGCTGGTGCGTTTTGCCATCCCGCTGCTGGCGCACCGGCTGCGTGAGGTGACGGTGCTGCGCACCGCCATGCTGCTGACTGGCGCCGTGTTTGCGGTCTACCCGTTTGCCGCCACACCCTGGCTGATGGGCGGCTGCGCACTGCTGCTGGGGCTGACGCTGGGCGCGGTGCAGCCCATGATCATGAGCACTTTGCACCACCTCACGCCGCAACACCGGCACGGTGAGGCGATTGCGTTCCGCTCGATGGCGATCAACTTCTCGAGCAGCGTGATGCCGCTGGCCTTTGGCCTGGCCGGCACCGCGCTGGGGCCGGGCGTGCTGTTCTGGCTGATGGGGGCGGCCGTGGGCAGTGGCAGCTGGGTGGCGCGTGGCCTGCAGAAAGTGTTTGTCGCTGACGAGCCGGCATGACGCCGCCATCCACCTTGCCGGGCCAGCGGCAGGCCCGGCCAGCGGGTCAGAACCGGATGCCGCCTGCGGCGGCAGGCAAGGTTGCCGGGCTGCTGTCCGCCGGGCGGGTTGATGGCACAGCCGGTGCTGCCGGTGCGTCCACCGCGCTGCGCG
>JANPOW010000355.1:0-6600 GCA_031428185.1 Betaproteobacteria bacterium
TTGTTGATCTTGTGCGCGCCGGTGTGGTTGAGGTCCTCGCGCTTCAAATGGATTTGCGCACCACCCAGCTCGCGGCTCAAACGTGCGGCGTGGTAAATCGGGCTGGGCCGGCCGACAAAGTGCGCCAGCTCATGCCGGTACTCGGTGATGAACGCAGGGTCGTTGCGGTAGTGCTCGTAGGCGGCGTTCAGCTCGTCCAGCGCATGCACCAGGGTCTCGGCGACAAACGTGCCGCCAAAATTGATGCCTTTGGCAGGCCCGAAATGCCCACGGGCATCGGGTTGTTGGTAGTCAAACATGGGAGGTGTCCTGTGGTCTGGCCCGGCTGCGCACGGGCGGCCAGGCGGAATCTCAACTGTCGGCGTCGGCGATCAGCGCATCGGCTTCTCGCACCGCCTCGCAGAACTGGCGCATCAACGCCGCGTCCTTCTGGCCCTTGGCGCGCTCGACGCCAGAGCTCACGTCAACGGCCCAGGGCCGGACGCGGGCAATGCCATCGCCCACGTTTGCTGGCTGTAACCCACCAGACAAAACGACCGGACGGGGCACGTGGCGTGGCACAAGTGACCAATCGAAGACCTTTCCACCGCCGCCGTAGCCGTCGACATGGGTGTCGAGCAGGATGCCGGCAGCACTTGCATACAGGGCTACGAAGTCTAACAAAGCCAGGCCTGGCGCCATGCGTGCGGCGCGCAGATAGGGCCGGCCAGTGGCCTGGTGGACGGCGTCGCAAGCCGCCGGGGTTTCGTCACCGTGGAACTGCAGCAGGGTGGTGGGCAAGGCCTGGATGGCGTCAGTGATCAGTTGTGCGTCGGCGTTGACGAGCAAGCACACCGGCATCACAAACGGTGGCAGCAGGCGTGCCAGCACGGCGGCCCGGCCAACAGACACTGCCCGTGGGCTTTTGGCGTACAGCACAAAACCGATCGCGTCCGCCCCGGCGGCCACGGCGGCAGCCACATCGGCCTCGCGGGTGAGGCCGCAGATTTTGATGCGGGTGCGTGTGGTCATGGCAACCAATCCATTGCGGGGGTGTGTTCGGGCAGGTTCAGCTGGGCATCGTAGTACGGGCCGGCAAAGTACAGCCCGTCAGCCGGGAAGGTGGGTGCGGCGGCGTCGCGGTTGCGCGCGGCCAGCACCTCGGCCAGCCAGCCGGGGTGCTGGCGGCCACTGCCCACAACCAGCAGGCAACCCATCAGGTTGCGCACCATGTGATGCAAAAAGGCCGAGCCGTCAAAGTCAAAGCGCCAATACGCGCCGTGCTGGCTGATGGCAATGGCGCGCAGCGTTTTGACCGGGCTGCGCGCCTGGCATTCTGACGCGCGGAAGCTGCTGAAATCATGCTCACCCAGCAGGTGCAGGGCTGCGGCGCGCATCGCATCGGCGTCCAGCGGGCGGAAGGTCCAGCCCACGCTGGATGATTCCAGCGCCGGCCGCATGGCCGACTGCAGCAGCAGGTAGCGGTAGCGCCGGCCGCGCGCTTGGTAGCGGGCGTGGAAATCATCCGGCACTGGTCGGCACCACTGCAGCGCAATGTCGGCGGGCAGATGGCGGTTGGTGCCACGCAGCCATGCGAACGCATCCCGCTCAACCGGGCTGTCCAGGTGCACCACCTGGTTGAAGGCGTGCACACCGGCGTCGGTGCGGCCGGCGCAAGTGGTGGCCACTGGCGCACCAACAAAGTTGGCCAGCGCCTGTTCCACATGGTCTTGCACCGTGCGGCCGTCGGATTGGCGCTGCCAGCCGTGGTAAGCGCTGCCGCGGTAGGCGATGCCAAGAGCGATGCGGTGGGCCATGAATTGGGAGACGAGGGGGATGCGGCGCTGGCAGCGTATGCCGGCCGGCGGACCCAAGGCGCTGCCGGCGCCAGACCGGATTGGCAAGCCGGCCTGCCTGCCGGTTGACCCGTCAGCAGGGCCCCAGCGCCCGCCCCGCCTCAGCCCAGTGTGTCCAGCATGGCCTGTGCGCGGCTGCGCAGGCTGCCGGCGGCCTTGGACAGCACCTCTTCCAGCAGGTCGCGGGCGCCGTCGATGTCGCCAATCTGGCGGAACTCTTCGGCCAGTTCAAGCTTGCGGGCCAGCGGGTCTGCGCTGGCGAAGGTCAAGTCATCCAGCGCGTCGGGCCGGGTGTCGGCCAGTGGCCCGGCGTTGGTTGAATCAAAGTTCACCACGGCCAATTCATCACCCTGGTCTGGCCGCGTGGGCTGCGTCGTGGTGCTGTTGGACTTGCCGTCGTCCAGATCCATCGTGAACGAATCCAGATCCAGATCCGCCGGTTGGGTGGGCTGGATGTGGCTGGCCGGCACGCTGCGCGGATCATCAAAATTGCGCTGGTTGACCGCCACCGAGCGCTGCGGGTCAAAACCCCGCACCGAGTGGCTGAAGTCCAGGCCGTTGTCAACGGCCCGCAAGGCCGTCGGCGCCATCGGCCGGGTGGCCGCCATCGCGTCGTTGGAGCGGGTGTCATCAGGCTGGTCCAGATCGAGGTCCAGATCAAAGCCGCTGTTGCCCAGCTGCGGCAGGCGCGACTCGGAGAAGGCCCGAGTGGGTGACAGCACCGAGTGCGGCTGCGTGGTGGCGCCCAGCGGCTCGATCACCACCCGCTCACCGTCAAGAATGATCTCCTCGGGATGGCCACCTTGCTGGTAGAGCTGGTTGTCGGGGTCGATCTGGCGGCCCATCTCTTGTGAGCGGTCCCAGTCGGTACCCAGCCCCTTGGTCAAGGCGTAAAGCTGGGTGGCGAGCAGCTCAAAGCCCTTGGTGTCACGGCGCTTGGCGTACACCTCCAGCAGCTTGGTGCGCACCGACAGCCGCTCGGGCGTGGTGCGCATGGCTTCTTTCAGGATTTCCTCGGCTTGCAGGTCACGGCCGTAGGCCAGGTAGACATCGGCCTCGGCCACCGGGTCCACGTCGCCAATGGCATCCAACTGGCTGAGTGAATAGCCCATCGAGCTGGCGCCGGAGCGGCTGCCACCATCGCGTGTGTCCACATGCTGACCACCACTGGCGCCGAAGAATGAATCCGGCTGCATCCGGCTTTCAAGAAACGAGGTCTCGCTGGCCGACTTGCTGAAGCGGCTGCGCAGCCTCCAGGCACCAAATGCGGCCAGCGCCAGGGCCAGCAAACCGGCGCCGGGCAGCAACAGCGGGTTGCTGCTCAGGCTGTCAATCAAGCTGGTCTCGGGTGCCGGGCTTGGCACGGCCACCGGCGGCAGCGGCTTGGCAGCGATGGGCACGGCCGGCAGCGGGCTGGGCGCCGGCGGCGGGGCGCTGGCCAGCACGGCTGGGGCGGGCGCTACCTGCGGGGCGGGCTGGGATGCAGGCACTGCCTGCGGCGCCGGTGCGGCCACGCTGGGCAGCGGCGCGCTGGGCGCCGGCAGGGCGGGCATTGGCGGCGCTGCCACGGCCACGGCCGGGGACGGGGTGGCGGCAGGCGCCTGCACCGCTGCCGTGCCCTGCTGCAGCTTTTTCAAGTCTTCCACGTTGCGGGACAGCTCGGCCACCCGGGTGGCGTTGTCCTTGCCACTGGCCGCACCAGGTGTTGCCGGGGCTGATGCCGCACCACCGCTGAGCTTGAGCTTGTCGGGTGAGGGCATGGCCGCTTGTTTGCGGTCATCCACCGCCGCCTGCACCTTGCCCTGGGCCTGGCGGCCGGCATCGGGCGCCACCGCCAACGGCGCGTTTTGCGCCAGACGGTTGCGGTAGGCGCTGAAATCAACGCTTTGCGCGGTGATCAGCCGATGCATGTCATTGGCCGTGACATCCCGCACCTCGTCAGCGGTGGGCACCGACAACACGGCCCCGGCGCGCAGCTTGTTGACGTTGTTGCTGATGAACGCATCCGGGTTTGCGCGGTACAGCCCGACCAGCATCTGGTCCAGCGACACCCCGGCGGCCTGGGTGCGGCCGGCCACGCGGTACAGCGTGTCGCCCGGGCGCACCGCGTATTGCTTGCCACTGGCGGTGGCTGGCGCGGCCACTGCGGGTGCGGCGGCAGGCACACGGGCGGGTGCCGCCGCACGTGGTGGGGCGGCGGCGGCCACGGGCGCCGGCTTGGGATGGCGCGGCGCGGCGGGTGCTGGTGCGGGTGCGTATGCCGGCATCGGCGCTGCAGCGGTGGCCGCCGGCACACGCGCTTGCGGTGCGGGCCGGGGGGCGGCCTGGGCCAGCGGGGCAGGGCTGGGCGCGGCAGAAAATACCGGCGCCACTGCTGCGGCCCCGGCTTGCACCGGCGGTGCGGCACGGCTGCCCGGTGGGTCAAACAGCAGGGTGAACTCACGCACCAGGCGGCCAGAGGCCGAGTTCAGCTCGAGGATCAGCTCAATGAACGGTTCTTGCACCGCGCGGTCGCTGCTGATGCGCAGCACGGCACGGCCATCGGCCCGCCGCACCACGGTGGCCTGGGTGGCGGCCAGCACCGCGTTGTAGTCCACCCCGGCGGCGCGGTAGGTATCGGGTGAGGCGATGCGCACCGCCAGGCTGGCGGCTTCATCGGGCGTCAGGCTGGTGATGTCAATCTCGGCCCGCATGCCCTCGCCCAGCGCGGACTGCACGTTGAGCCGGCCAACGCCCAGCGCCTGGGCCAGTGGCGCAGCGCTACTGAGCGCAGACAAAGCAGCAATCGCCAGCACGGTGCGGGCATTGAGAAAGGGGCGGTTTTTCAAGGCGTCTCCACTACAGCACCAGCCAGCCCGTGTGGGGCTGGCTGCCAGGGGCGATATTCAGGGTCCGGGCGCATCATGCCCGGATCGCTTTGTGCAGTTCGGCACTGGACGATGTTGCCATGCGCTGGCGCTGAGCCCCTGGCCTGCGCAATGGCCCGCAGCACCGGCGCAGTGTCATGCCTCCACCAGGATGCGCAGCATGCGGCGCAGCGGCTCGGCAGCGCCCCACAACAACTGGTCGCCGATGGTGAAGGCACCGACATAGTCCGGCCCCATCGCCAGCTTGCGGATGCGGCCCACCGGGATGTCCATGGTGCCGGTCACGGCCACAGGCGTCAGCGCTTTGATGGTGGCATCGCGCGTGTTGGGCACCACTTTGGCCCAAGCGTTGTCGGCGGCGATCATGGCTTCGATGTCGGCCACCGGCACATCTTTTTTCAGCTTGAAGGTCAGGGCCTGGCTGTGGCAGCGCATGGCACCCACCCGCACGCAAAAGCCGTCCACCGGCACGGCCGGGCTGCCAAAGCCTTCACCCTGGCCGAGGATCTTGTTGGTCTCGGCCATGCCTTTCCATTCTTCTTTCGACACGCCCCAACCGGGTTCATCCCGGTTTTTGCCGATCCCGAGATCTTTGTCGATCCACGGGATCAGTGAGCCGCCCAGCGGCACACCGAAGTTGGCGGTCTGCTCGGCCGTCAAGCCACGTTGGGTGGCGATGACCTGGCGGTCGATGTCGAGGATGGCGCTCTTGGGGTCGTCCAGCAAGGCCTTGACCGACGCATTGAGCGTGCCGTACTGCGTCAGCAGCTCACGCATGTGCTGCGCACCACCACCGCTGGCGGCCTGGTAGGTCTGGGTGCTCATCCACTCCACCAGGCCGGCCTTGTACAGCGCGCCCACGCCCATCAGCATGCAACTGACGGTGCAGTTGCCACCAATCCAGTTTTTGCCGCCCTTGGCCAGCGCCCGCTTGATGACGGGCAGGTTGACCGGGTCCAGCACGATCACCGCGCTGGGGTCCATGCGCAGGGTGCTGGCGGCGTCGATCCAGTGGCCGGCCCAGCCAGCGGCGCGCAGCTTGGGGAATACCTCAGCCGTGTAGTCACCACCCTGGGCGGTGACGATGATGTCGCAGCGCTTGAGCGCGTTGATGTCAAACGCATCCTGCAGCGTGGCCTCATTTTTGGCCTGGGTGGGCGCTTTGCCACCCGCGTTGCTGGTGGAGAAAAACAGCGGCTCGATCAGCGCAAAGTCGCCCTCGGCCTGCATGCGGTCCATCAACACCGAGCCGACCATGCCGCGCCAGCCAACCAATCCGACGAGTGCCATTTGAAAGCCTTTTGAGTGAAGTTCCGGACCCCTGCCCTGCCCGGCTCGTATCGCCGGGTCCAAGAGGGGCGAGACGGTCCGGAGCGGCTAGCGCTTGGTACTCGTGATCGTGGTTTTGCCAGCCAGGGCCGCAACCACAGCGTCGCCCATCTCACGTGTACCCACCCGCTGCGTGCCGGCGGACCAGATGTCGCCCGTGCGCAAGCCGGCGGACAGCACAGCACGCACAGCGCCGTCGATCCGGTCGGCGGCTTGCGGCTGGTTGAGGGTGTAGCGGAGCATCATGGCAGCGGACAAGATTGTAGCCAGCGGGTTGGCCACGCCCTTGCCGGCAATGTCGGGCGCGCTGCCGTGGCTGGGCTCGTACAGGCCTTTGTTGTTCTTGTCGAGGGATGCCGACGGCAGCATGCCGATGGAGCCGGTGAGCATGGCCGCTTCATCACTCAGGATGTCACCAAACATGTTGCCGGTGACCACCACGTCAAACGCCTTGGGCGCCTTGACCAGCTGCATGGCAGCGTTGTCCACGTACATGTGGTCCAGCGCCACATCGGGGTACTGGGCATGCACCGCAGTGACCACGTCACGCCAGAACTGGAAGGTCTCCA
>JANPOW010000356.1:0-14588 GCA_031428185.1 Betaproteobacteria bacterium
GCCCAGGCCACCCGCAGCGCCATCCTGCGCGCCGCCACCAAAGTGTTTGCCAAGCACGGTTTTGCCGGCGGGCGTATTGAGCAGATCTCCACGGCGGCCAAGTCGCATGACCGGATGATCTACTACTACTTTGGCAGCAAAGAGGCGCTGTTCATCGCGGTGATCGAAGACGCCTACCGCCGCTTCAACGAGGCCGAGCAAGCCCTGGCGCTGGATGTGGCGCAACCGCAGCAAGCACTCACCGATGTGATCCGCTTCGTCTGGCGCTATTACCAGAAGAACCCCGACTTCATCACCCTGCTCAACACCGAGAACCTGCTGCGCGGCAAGCACATTGCCAAGAGCGCGAAGGCGCGTGAATACTCGTCGCCGGTGATTGCCATCACCGACAGCGTGCTGCGCAGTGGTGCCACGCTGGGCATGTTCCGCACTGACTTGGGTGCACGGGATGTCTACCTGATGATTGCCGGCATGGCCTACTTTTACCTGGGCAACCGCTACACCCTGTCGTCCTTCCTGGGTGAAAACCTGGAGGCACCGGCCGCGCTGGCGCACTGGGAGGCGTTTATCGTGGACGCGGTGCAGCGCACGGTGTGCCGTGCCACCACCCAGACCGCAAGCTGACATTTCCAACGCACTGGAGCGGACGCACATGGCCGATATGGCAAGCACCGGCAAGTCCGGCAAAGTGGTGATCCGCAACATCGGCCTGCTGCTGTCGGGTGACCTGGACCAGCCCATCCTGGACGCCGACACCGTCGTGGTGATGGACGGCATCATCACCCAGGTGGGCCGTGAAAAAGACTGCGACACCGCCCAAGCACAGACCCTGATCGACGCCTGCGGCTGCTGCGTGGCGCCAGGCCTGATCGACAGCCATGTGCACCCGGTGTTTGGCGATTGGACCCCGCGCCAAAACCAGATCGGCTGGATTGACGCGTGCATGCACGGCGGCGTGACCAGCATGGTGTCAGCGGGTGAGGTGCACCTGCCTGGCCGGCCCAGAGACATCGTCGGCTTGAAAGCCCTGGCCATCACCGCCCAGCGCGCGTTTGACAACTTCCGCCCCGGTGGTGTCAAGGTGCTGGCCGGCGCGCCGGTACTCGAGAAAGGCATGGTCGAGCAAGATTTTGCTGACCTGGCCGCCGCCGGTGTGGGCCTGCTGGGCGAGGTGGGGCTGGGCAGTGTCAAGGCCGGGTACGAGGCCAAGCAGATGGTGGCCTGGGCCCGAAAGCACGGCATTCAAAGCACCATCCACACCGGTGGCCCCAGCATCCCCGGCTCAGGCCTGATCGACAAGGACGTGGTGCTGGAGGCCGACGCCGACGTGATCGGCCACATCAATGGCGGCCACACCAGCCTGCCCGAGCGTGACGTGTGCACCCTGTGTGAAAAAAGCAGCCGCGCCATCGAGATCGTGCACAACGGCAATGAGCGGGTGGCCATTGCCGCAGCACAAGCCGCGTTGCAGCTCAAATGCCCACACCGGGTGATTCTGGGCACCGATTCACCGGCCGGCTCGGGTGTGCAGCCGCTGGGCATGTTGCGCCTGATCACGCTGCTGGCCAGCCTGGGCGCTATCCCGGCCGAGCTGGTGTTCTGCTTTGCCACCGGCAATACCGCGCGCATCCGCAGGCTCAACAACGGGCTGGTTGAGCCGGGGCGGGATGCTGACTTTGTCTTCATGGACACCGCCCAGCACAGCGCCGGACTCACCCTGCTGGACAGCGTGCAACTGGGCGACATCCCTGGCATCGGCATGGTGATGATCGACGGCCTGGTGCGCTGCGGGCGCAGCCGCAACACCCCGCCGGCGGGGCTGGTGCCGGTGGTGGTGGGCGCCGGGCATTGAGGAATTTCGGGCTGGGGTGGCGTGTGTTGTTACTGTCCATCCACAGCAAACGCCAACAGCACGTTGCCGGGTGCACCACCAAAGATGGCATAGCCTGAGTTGAGGTAGAGCATGCCGTCCACCACCACCGCGCCGGGTCCGTCGAGCGCACCGCCCTGGGCCTGCACGCCGTTGACCGTGGCATATACCCCCTTGGTATCGACATCCCAGATGATCTTGCCGGTGGCTGCGGCATAGGCGCGCAGGTGTCCGTCCAGGCCGCCTGAGAACACCACGCCGGGGATGGCAGTGACCGCCGCTGATTGCGCCGGGCTGCAGCCGGGTGCGCCTTTGCAGCCGGGGTGTGGGGTGCGCCAGGCCACTGCGCCGGTGGCCAGTTGCAGGGCCAGCAAACCACCACCGGCCTCGGGGTCAATACGCAGGTCAACGCCAAAAGGCGTGGGCTGCGCGCCGGGTGTGCCCGCTGCCACCGGCGCCACACGCAGGTCGGACACGGCGACGTACACATGCTGCGCGTCGGCGGCCATGCCCCATTGCACGCCGCCCAACTTGCCACCCACGCCCACGGTGGTGCGCCACAGCAGGGCGCCGCTGCGGTCCGGGTCCAGCGCATGCACAACGCCAGACTTCTGGCCGGCAATCAAGGCGCGCTGGCCACCTGGCAGGCTGACCAGGATGGCCGAGTTGCCAAAATCGACATCCGGCCCATTGGCCAGCGGGCAGTTGCCCTGGCCGCCGGCGCCAAGGTTGCAGGCCAGGGTGTAGGCGTCGCCCTGGGTGGCCTGGTGTACCCAGGCGCGTTCACCGCTGCCTTGCTTGAAGGCGATGAAGGCATTGCCGCTGTCTGCGGCCGGATCGGCATAGCTGTTGCCGGTTGTGGCATAGACCAGCCGGCGGCTGCGGTCAATCGTCGGGCTGGACCAGACCGCCGCGCCGGCCGGGCCAAACAGTTGCACGCCGGCGCTGCTCTTGCGGGTGGGCGCAGCAGCGCTTGTGATGGTGTAGCCCTGCCACAGCAGCTTGCCACTGTGGGCGTCGAGTGCCACCACGCTGCCGCGAAAAGTGCAGCACGGTGTGGCCGGGTTGGCTGCGGTGGCCTCTTCGCCAGACGACACTGGCACGTAGAGCACACCGTCGTCGAGCACAGGCGCGCCGGTGATGCCTGCGGCTGGGTGTGCGTCCACCCGCTGGGTCCAGACCTGCTGGCCGCTCAGCGCGTCCACGGCGTAGGCGTTGGCACGCTGGTCGCCAAAGTAGACCAAAAAGCCTTGCGGCCCCTGGCCCACGCTGATGGCGGTGCGCACCGGCGCTTGCGCGCTGAACGCCCAAAAGATGCAGCCGCGCTTGGCATCGAGCGCATACACCTTGGCCCCGGCGCTGCCGACAAAAAGCATGCCGCCCAGCACTGCGGGTTGGCCGTAGGCGCGCACAACGCCGGGCAAGCCGAAGGCCCATTTGAGCTTCAATTGCGGCACCTCGGTGGCGGCCAGGCGCGCCATCTCGGCGGGCTGGAAGCGGCGTTGCTCGATCCCGTTGCCCCAGCCGGTCCAGTGTGGCCGGTTGAAGGCGCCGTCCAGCGCTGGCGGGGGCGCGGCACACAACGGGCTGGGCGCTGCAGCAGCAACCGGTGCAGGCGCGCTGCCCAGATAGGCCGCCAGCAGATCAAGCTCACGCGCTGCCAGGCCACGCGCTTGCTCAACCATGCTGCCGCTGGTGAGCGCGGCGCGCAGCCGGTCGGGCGCCATCAGCTTCATCGCGGCCCGGTCAGGCGCCCGCAGCGCGCCGCCACCGTGGCAACTGGCGCAACGCGCTTGGTACAGCGCGGCGGCCACCGCATCACCTTCGTCAGCCGCAACGCTGGCAGCACTGATGAAAATGGCGGCGGCAGCCAAGGCCCGGCGGGCACAAAACAGCAAGCGGTGGTGGTGCATGGGCATCCTCGGCGAGGCAAGCAATGTGAATTCCATCATGCGCCCAGCGCCTGGTTTTCACGCTCACTTGGCAAGATAGGTTTCGAAAAACTGCAACCCCCGCGTCAAGGCCACATTGCGGATGGCATCGGCCTCGATCAGCAGCTCATGCCGGCCGCCGGGCAGCACCAGCGGGCCACCCGCCTCACCACCACAGCCGCGTGCCGGGTTGGCTTGGCGCACAGCGGCGCAGAAGGTGCGGGCGCCGCTGCTGTGCACGATGCGGTCGTCAGCGCCGATCACCAGCAGCAGCGGCAGCCGCAGTCGGGCCGCGCCGGCGCGGGCGCGCGCGGCAGCGTCACAGGCCTCGGCAGTCCAGCGCAGGGTGGCGCTGCCCAGGCGCACCGCGTCGTTGCGCTGGTATTCGGCCATGAAGCGGGCGTAGCGGACGGGGCTGCTGGTGTAGGGGTTGTTGGTGGCGCCTTTGTCACGCCAGTCACCACCACCGGGCAGGTAGCTTGCGCCCAGGCCGATGAGGGTGGCGCCGCGTGCCGCGCTGCACAGGCCATAGTCGGCCGGCTGCTGCAACAAGCCGGTGATGGCCAACATCGGGGACATCAGCGCGGCAGCGCCGAACAGCGCCGCCTGCGGCCCACCAGCCTCCAGCAGCAGTGCTGCGATGGCGCCACCCATCGAGTGCGCCAGCAAGCCATGCTGGTGGTGCCCGGCGGGCTGCACCACACCACGCACAAAGGCCCGCAAGTCGTCCACATAGTCGTCAAAGCGGCCCACATCACCATGCTGGCGCAGCGCGGCTGTGGCCACTGCAGGTTCGCGCTGCGACAGGCCCTGGCCACGGTGGTCATACAGGTAGACCGACCAGCCGTTGCGCCACAGGTCATGCACCAGCTCTTTGGCCTTGAGCATGGTTTCAGTGCGGCCGGACACCAACACGATGGCACCACGCTCGAGCCTGCGGTCGGCCTGCACAAAAGCGCGCCAGGCCAGTTGCAGGCCACCGGCGCCGGTCAAAAACGCCAGCGGCGTGCCACCTTGTTGCCAGAAGGCCTCTAGCGCAGCAGCCTGGGCAGGGTCTTGCAACTGGGCCTCGGTGGTGAGCACCGGGGCCGGGCCTGGCGGGCTCGGCTTTGCCGCAGCCGGGGCTGTGGCCAACACCAGGCACAAACCCACTGCCACGGCCATGGCCCAGCCGGCGCCAGACTTGGCCATGCGGCGCATGGTGTGCTGCATGATTTGATGCATGACTTGATGCATGTTGCGGGTGGGCGTGATCAGGCTGGCATGGCTGTGCATGCTTGCCACCCTAACGCAAGTGCCGCTGGGGCCGCTTCAGGGCCTGCCCCTATCTTGAAACACAGCGCTGCTGCGGCGGCGCTTGTGGTCGTCACGTGCTGCAGTCACCATCACTGCATGGCAGACGACACCACCGCCCCGCTGACATCAGCCACCGCGCCACCCGAGGCCACACCGGCCCAGATCAGCCAGGTGAATTGGTCAACCGCCGTTGCGCTGGTCGATGAATACCGCATGGTGCATGGCGGCCTGCCGGCCGGTTGCCCGGCGCCTGAGCACAACCCGGAACACACCGTTGCCTGGCTGCACCAGCACCAGCACGGCCTGGCCGACGACGCGGCGCAGTGCAACCGTGCGCTGTGCCTGTCTGGCGGTGGCATCCGCAGTGCCACGTTTGGCCTGGGGGTGCTGCAGGGGCTGGCCAAGGCCGGGCAGCTGGGCCGGTTTCACTACCTGTCCAGTGTTTCGGGTGGCGGCTACATCGCCAGTTGGCTGACCGGGTGGATGCGGCGTGCCGGCCACCAAGCGGTGCTGCGTGACTTGGCGGACAGCGCGGTTGTCGGCCATCTGGATGCAGCGCCGCTGCCCAGCACCCCGCCTGGTCGGCCGCTGGTGGCAAGCCGCGGCGACCCAGCCGCCGGCACGCTGGACAAACGCCAACCCGAGCCCCCTGCGATCAACCATCTGCGCGCCTACAGCAATTACCTCAGCCCGGCGGTGGGCTTGTCTGGCGACCTGATGGCATTGGTGGCTATCTACGCCCGCAACCTGTTTCTGCACTGGACGGTGCTGCTGCCGCTGCTGGCCGCCGTACTGATGCTGCCGCGGCTGGTGCTGGTGCTGCTGCCGCTGGACTGCTGGTTGCCGCTGTGGTTGCTGCGTGCGCTGGTGGTGGTGGCCGTGGCGGCGGTGGTGCTGGCGGTGGCCTACATGGCGGCCGACCTGCCGGGTGAGCCACCGCCGCGTGGGCGCGAGCCCAAGAACCACTTCAAGCGTTACAACCTGCTGCCGCTGGGCCTGGCGGCGCTGTTGTTGGCGTTGTTGTCACCGTGGCTCACCACCCCCGCGTCGCTGGCCGCCTTGTTGGCGCCAGCCCCCGGCTGGTGGCCCCAGGTGCCCGGCATGCTGTTGGGCGTGCCGGCCAGCGCCGTGCTGGCCTGGGCGGTGCTGGGTGCGCTGGTGCACCTGGTGGGTGCCCTGCTGGGCTGGTCGTGGCGCCACTTTGGGCGGCGCCTGCGCCTGCGCCCCAACCAGCGGCCCTGGCTGAGCCTGGGCTGCAACATTGTGGTGGGCGTGATGGGCGGTGGCGCGCTGCTGCTGGTGCTGGCCAAACTGGCCACTTTGTGGCCGGCAGACCCACCCGGCGCGTGCAGCGCCGGCCCGCAGGATCAGTCCCTGGTGCTGACCGAGCACACGGCCTTTGTGGTGCTGGGTGTGCCGCTGATGCTGGCCGTGTTCTGGCTGGCGGTCACGCTGTTTGCCGGCTTCACGCGGCGCCTCAAATCCGAAGAAGACCGCGAATGGTGGGCGCGTGCCGCCGGCCAATGGCTGCTGCTGGCGCTGGGCTGGCTGGTCTTGGTCAGCGTGGTGCTGCTGCTGCCCGACTGGTTGCTGACCTTGCCACAGGCCATCGGCCTGCCCGGCGGCACCGTCACCGTGGGCGTGGGCACCGGCATGCTGGGGGTGTTGTCCAGCGCCATCGGCTACTGGAGCCAGAACCGGCAAAAGCTCACCGGCCAGATCCAGGGCCTGGTGCAGCGCCTGGGTGCCCGTGCGCTGGATGTGCTGTCCGCCCTGTTCTTGCTGCTGCTGGCCGCGCTGGTGGGGCTGGCCGTGAGCGCCTGGCTGCACCGGTTGGACGACAGCGCCACACCGCTGCGCGATGCGCTGGAGGCCAGTCAGTTGCGGCAGATCAACCAGGCCATGGCCTGCCTGCCGGCACCCGAGGAGGCACTGCCGGCGCAGTGCACAGTGGCACCCACCTTGAACCCCCTGGCCCGGCAGGTGGCTGACTTCCGCGCCACCCTGCACAGCAGCCATGGCGGCTGGGTCATCGGCATGGCCGCGGCACTGGCGCTGGTGGCCTGGATCATGGCCGCGCTGGTGGGCGTCAACACCTTTTCACTGCACAGCATGTATGCCAACCGGCTGACACGCGCCTACCTGGGCGCCACCAACAGCGCGCGGCGGCCGCACTGGTTCACCGGCTTTGACCCGCAGGACAACCCACCGCTGGACCGGCGCAACCCCGAGGTGGGGCCACCGCGCCCGATCGAGCCGCTGTTCCAGGTCATCAACACCGCGTTGAACCTGGTGCAGGCCTCGGGTGGCCGGCTGGAGTGGCAGCAGCGCAAAGCGGCCAGCTTCACCTTCACGCCGCTGGACTGCGGCAGCACGGTGCTGGGCTACGTGCCCACCAATGGCTACGGCCGCGATGATGGCGAGGGGGTGTCCATCGGGCGGGCGATGGCCATTTCCGGCGCCGCCGCGTCGCCCAACATGGGCTACCACAGCTCCACGCTGGTGGCGGCGGTGATGAGCTTTTTCAACGTCCGCCTGGGCTGGTGGATGCCCAATACCCGCGCTGAATCCCACGCCGACTGGGGCCACATCGAGCCCGGCAACGGGCTGGCCACCCTGCTGGCCGAGACGCTTGCCGGCACGTCGGCCGAGCAGGATTTTGTCTACCTGTCCGACGGTGGCCACTTTGAGAACCTGGGCCTGTACGAGATGGTGCGCCGGCGCTGCCGCCACATCGTGGTGGTGGACGCCACGGCGGACGCCGACTTCAGCCACGATGACCTGCAATCGGCGGTGCGCAAGATCCGCATCGACCTGGGCATGTCGGTGGAGTTTGCCCATGGCCTGCCCACCGCCGAGTCAGTGCGACGCACCGGCCAGCCCTGGGCGCTGGGCCGGGTGGTCTACCGCGATATTGACCCCCCCGACCCGGCCCGCCCCAACCGGCCCGTGCCCGACGGGCGCATCGTGTACCTCAAACCCGCGCTTTGGGATGGTTTGCCGCTGGACGTGGACCGCTATGCCAAGTCCAGGCCCAAGCGCAGCAGCCCGTTTCCGCACCAGACCACCGGCGACCAGTTTTTTGACGAATCGCAATTTGAGAGCTACCGCATGCTGGGTGTGCTGACCGCCCTGAAAGCCTTTGGCAATAACGCCTGGCCCAGCGGTGATGGCCCGGACCACCGCAGCTTGCCGCCGGCCGCAGCGCTGGCCAGCGCCGCCGCCGTGGCCAAGGCGGCACGGCGCAGCTGGCGCCAGCGCCTGACGCTGGGCCGGTCCGCAGTGGCCTGAGTGCCGGGGCCGGGGCCGAGTGCGGCAGCAGCAGCGGCAGCAGCGGCGGCCGCACCGGCAGCGGCACCGCCACCCTCAGCCCACCCTGCCCTCCTTGGCCAACTCGCGCCGGATGCCTTGCTGCAACGTCGCCAAGCCGATGCAGTGGCTGCCATCGGCCAGTGCCACCAGGCAGGCGTGGCGCACCACGTTGACGATGGCGCTGCCGCTCAAGTGGTGCTGGGCGGCGATCTGCACCAGGTCCACACCGGGCGCCAGCCGCACCGCTGCGGGCAAGGCTTGTTGCCAGAGCTTGAGGCGCTCCTGCAGCCCCGGCAGCGGGAAGTAGATGACGGCCTCGAAGCGCCGCGCAAAGGCCGGGTCGAGGTGGTCTTTCAGGTTGGACGCCAGGATGGTGATGCCGTCAAAACTCTCGATGCGCTGCAGCAGGTAGGCCACCTCCTGGTTGGCGTAGCGGTCATGCGCATCACGCGCCTCGCTGCGCTTGCCAAACAGCGCGTCAGCCTCGTCGAAAAAGAGTATCCAGCCCTGGTGCTGGGCCGCGTCAAACAGGCGTGACAGGTTTTTCTCGGTCTCGCCGATGTATTTGCTGACGACCAGTGACAGATCGACCCGGTACACCGGCCGCCCGCTGGTCTGGCCCAGCAGCGTGGCGGTGAGTGTTTTGCCGGTGCCGGCTGGGCCGTGAAACAGCACCCGGCAACCCGGCCGCAACCGGGCCGCCATGCCCCAGCCCTGCAGCAGGGTGTGGCCATGCTGCAGCCAGGTGGTGATCTCTTGCACCTGGGCCAGGGTGGCGGGATGCAGCACCAGGTCGCCCCAGCCCAGGCCGCTGTGCAGCCGGCTGGCCGGGAAGTGGCTGCTCAGGTGCGGCCGCTGCCCCTGGCCGGTGGTGATGCGGGCCAGCGCGTCGGGTGACAGCTGCAGCACACCGCGCAACAGCGGTGCGGCGGCGCTGTCTTGCGGGCTGGGCAGCAGGTGCAGCACGTCACTGCGGGCAAACCAGTGGGCGCGGTCAAACAGCGCGCACACGGCCAACCACTGCGCCACATCAGGGCCGCTCAGCAGCAAGGCCAGCACAAAGGCCAAGGTGTCGCCGGTGGGGCTGAACTGGCCCTGGGCCGCACCGTGCTGGCCACCAAACTCGGTGAACGGTTTGTCAAACGTGGCGTTGCGGGTGAAAAACACATCCAGCAGCGCGGGGCGCAGATGCGGCGCCAGCGCCAGCAGCAGCGCCACACGCTCGGCCCGGCTGGCGCTGTGCTGGCGCAAAAAACAGGCGTAGGGCGCTGGGGAGGTGGACAGGTCAGGTGGTGCTGGCAGCGGCGGCGTTGGCGGTGATGGCAGTGATGGCGGTGATGGCAGCGCCGGTGATGCCGACGCCGCTGGTGTACTGCCCTGCGCGGTGGTGGTCTCAAAATACTGCCGGAAGCGCAGCGCAATCAACTGCGCCAGCCAATCCAGGTCAGCCCCCAGCGCATGGGCGTTGCTGGCCGGGTCGGCTGGGTCGGCCGGGTCTGCGGATCGGGCGGTTGACGCTGCTGCGGTGGGTGTGGGCATGGTGTCTGGCAGTGTGGGCGGCGGGCTTTTGCGGCCAGTGTGGCCTACCAGGCCACCTGCAGCAGGCTGGCCATCCACGGCAGGCGCACGATGGACACCCCCCACGGGATGCGGTCCAGCACCAGGTCGAAGCTGCTGCGCTCCACCTGCAGCAGCGGGTGGCCGTCACGGCCGCTCAACTGGCCGCTGCGCAGCACAAAACTGGCCCGCAAACCCGCCACCGACATGGCCCGCAAGATGGGCGCCTGGGCGATGGTGGCCACCAGCAGGGCCTCACATTCGGCCTGCTCGGCATCGGTGAGTGGGCCCTGGTGCAGACCACTGGCCAGGCTGCCGCCCTGCAGCGGTGCATCCAGCGGCAGGCCGCACAGCAGTTTGTTGAGCAGCAGTTGGAACTCGGGTGGGTCGGCGTCGCCGCTGGCGGCGAATTGCAGCAGCAGCGCGGCACGCTGGGCGGCACCGGGTGCCGCCCACTGGCGCTGCTGCCACAGGCCCAGGCGCTCAAAGAACCGGGGCAGAAATGGCCACAGCCAGACCAGGCCGGCGTTGTCGATGTACAGCCCATCGGCCCGGCCGTGTTGCAGCGCGTCAGCCACGTGGCTGGGTGGTGGCGCCGCGCTGTGCTCAGGCGGTGGGCGCGTGGTGGGCGCACTGGGGCGGCGGGTGGCTGCAGCGGCGCCAACAGGATGGGCGGCATCCCCCTGCGCGCTGGCAGCGGCCTGGCCGGTGGCAGCGGCAGACTTGGCGCTGGCCGGCACTGCGCCCGCTGCGCTGGCCAGCACCCAGTCTGCCGATTGGCCTGGGGCTGGGCGCAAAGCAGCGCCCGGTGCTGCTGGCGCCACGCGGGCCGCCACCTGCGTGGCCAGCCAGTGGCGGATGGCTGCCGGCACGGCTGTGCCGGCCGTGCCGGCAACCGGCGCCGGGTGCTGCAACAGCCGGTGCAGGGTGTGTGGCAAGGCGGTGGTGGGCAGACCCAGCGTGTCGGCCGTGCGCTGCAGGGCTTGTGGCAGCCAGGCCAGCACCGCTGGCATCGGTCCGGCCGCGCCGCTGGGCCGTTGGCCGAGCGGGCCGTCATGGCCAAGCCGGCCAGATTGGTCAAGCGGGCCAGGTTGGCCCGCCTGGCGGGATTGGCTGAGCTGGCTGACCAGTGCAGCGCGCCACCAGGCGTTGTGCAGCGCGGGCAGCGGCATGCCCAGCACCACCGCCGTCTGCGCCAGCAGCGCCCACCAGGCCTGGTGCAGCGCAGCCGGCCAGGCACCACCCGGGCCGGGCTGCAGGTGCTGGTCCAGCAGACGCGCCAGCGCGGTGTCCGCGCCGGCTGCCGGGGCCACACCGGCCCCTCCGCGCAGGGCGGCCACCAGCCGGCCGCTGTTGGGTGCGTCGGGTGTGCCCAGCAGCCCGCGCCAGTCCAGCGCCGGGCCTTGCAGCAAGGCCAGCGCGGCGCGCTGCACGGCGTTGCGGTCGGCCACATCGGCCCACCACGGCAGTGCGCCGGTGTGCAGAAAAAACGCCACCAGTTCCAGATCGGCCTGCACCACGCTGGCGCTTTGCAGTGCCTGCCCCAGCGCAGCGCTGAAGCGTTGGCCAAACTGCTGCCCGGTGGCCTGCCGGGCCGACCCACCGGCTGGTGCATGCACGTTGGGATGGGCCAGCCCGCTGGCGCTGGCCTGGCCTGCTGCGGCCAGCAGCGCCTGGGCGGGCAGGCTGCCCAGGTCCAGCGTCAGCTGCCCGATGCGCTGCACCAGGCCGGGCTGGCCCAGGCTGGTGCAGGCTTGCTCGATCTGCGGCAGCCAGTCGGTGTTCAGCACACGCTGCACTGCGTCTTGCAGCTTGCGCGCATCCGCAGCCGGGCTGGTCTGCAGCTCAAGCACCAGGCGCAACACCCGGTGCGGTGGCTGGGCGCTCACGGGGGGGCAGCCAAAAGCGCCGCGCTGGTGGGTGGCGCCGGCTGCGTGTGGTGGGTCATCCGCCGACAGCGTGCACGCTGATGCGCAACTCGGCAGCCAGCAACACCGTGGCCAGCGCCGTATCGGCGCGGCTGGCACGCACGGTGAAGCGGGCCTCGGCCCCCACCGGGCCGGCCACGGCGCCAGTCGGCAAGGCCAGCGCCGCGCCGTTGCCCGGCAGCGATGGGCCCACCGCCTGGCCGTTGGCCAGCAACTGGTAGACCACCCCCAGCTGGCTGTTGTCCAGGTTGATGTCCAGGCCCTCGCCCACGGCCAGGTTGTCGCGGGTGGTGGACAGGGCCAGATCGGTGCGCGGCAGCACACGCAGCAGCAGTGCCAGCCGGCGTTGCAGTGGCAGGTGGGCAGCGTCGGCCTGGGCGCTGGCCGGCGGGCTGATGACCAGTTCAATCACACCGTCGTCCAGCAGCGGGCCGGTGTCGAGCGCCAACATGGCGCCGGTGCCAGGCACCGGGTCAGCCAAGGCACTGCCCGCACGCTGCAAGTGGTGCAGCTCATCCACCACGCTGTTGTCCAGCAACACCCTGGCGCTGGCGCCGGGTGCCACAAACAGCGGGTCCAGCGTGGCCGCCGGCAGCAGCGGCAACAGCACGCGGCCGGGCAGCATGGCGCCCAGCCCGGTCTGGGCCCGCACGGCCTGCACGGCCAGTAGCGTGCCGGCCGGCAGCGTGGCCAGTGGCAGCCGGGGTGGGCGTGGCGCCAGCAGGCCGCGTGCGGTGCCGGGGGCAGCGGGTGGCTCGGTGGCTGGGTCCGCATCACGCGCCACGGCCAGGTCAATGCCCACGGCCAACTGGCCCACGCCTTTGTTGCTGGCCGGGTCCGGCGCATCTTGTTGGTGGATGTAGGCCGCATCGTCAGTGGCCTGGCCATCCGGCTCGGCCTTGAAGCGGTAGAACACGCCGGGCTGGCCGCCCGAGATTTGCAATTGCGCCGCAGGTGGCGCCTGGCCATCGGCCGGCTGGCCCAGCAGCAGCGCCAGGCGGGGTGTGGTGGCCGGGTCAGCCCGGGTATCAGGCCGCACCAGCACCAGCACCGCCTGCAGCAAGCCCACCTCGGTGCCAATGACAGGGCCTGTGCCCACAGCGGCGTGTTGTTTGCTGGCCTGCACCAGGTAGACCGCGTCATCCACCGGCGCGCCCAGCGGCAGGTCCAGTGCCACGCTGTTGCCGGCCAGAGGCGGGCCGGGCAGCGCAGTAAAACCATCGGGCAGGCTTTGTGCATCCGGCCGCTGCGGCAGCGCCACGGCGGGCAGGCCGGCCGGCACCACGCCGCCTTGCGCCCGCAGCACCGGCGCATCGGCGGGCTGGTCGCGCAGCCAGTCGGCATCACGCACCGGCCGGCGGTAAACGCTGTAGCGCACGCCCACCTGGCTGTCGGCCACTTGCAGGCGGGCGGTGCCGCTGGGGCTGTCCAGCACCGCGCCGGGCAGCACTTGCAGTTGCAGGCCGGGGTTGGCCCGCACGGCCACATGCAGGCGGGCATCCAACCATTGCTGCTCGGCGGCGCCACCGCTGCCACCGCCGGTGAAGGTTTTGGTGGCTTGCACCGTGATCTCGCTGTCTTGCGCCAGCGGTGGGCTCAGCAGTGTGATGGTGGCCAGGTCACCAATCACGGGGTCGGGCTGCAGTTGGCCGTTCAGCGCCAGGGCGTAGGCCACACCCTCCTGGCTGAGCAACACCTGCACCTGCACCCGGGCGCCAAACGGTACCAGCCGCACATCACCCGGCTGCGGGTTGGACAAGCCCGCATCCAGCAGTGGCAGGCCGGGCAGGTTGATGGCCAGCAGTGTGTCCAGCCCCACCTTGACCGACACCCCCTGGGCCAGCAGCACCGGGGGCTGGGCCGGCTGGCCGGCAGGCGAGCGCAGTTTGCTGACCTGCACCCGGAAGTGGCTGTCATCGGTGATGGCCGGTGTCTCCAGCAGCAGCCGGCCGCCGGTGCCGTGCAGCGCGCCGGGCGCCGGCTGGCCGTCGGGTGCCAGCAGGGTGTAACGCATGCCGGGCTCGCTGTTGTCCACCGCGATGCGGGCGCTGCGGCCAAACGCCACTTTGAGCGGGCCGTTGGGGCTGCCGTCAGCCACGCGCAGGTCGGTCAGCGGGCAGGTGTCGGCCAGGCCCAGCGCGTCCATCAACCTGTTGCGGGCGCTGCGCAGCGGGATCTGGTGGTCGTCGTCGGCATCAGCGGCAGCGGCTGCGCTGTCGGGGTCAAGCGCCAGCGCGCCAGCGTCCACCGCCGACCAGCCAAACTGGCGCCGATTGGCCTGTTGCCACAGCAGCAGCCACTGTTGGTGCAGGGCGGCAAATTGGGCCATTTCTGCCGTGTCCAGCCACAGCAGGCGGGCTTGCAGATGGGCCGGCAGCTCGTCGCGCAGGGCGCGGGCGGTGCGTTGCCGCATGTCGGCCTGGGCCAGCCGGCCGCCCAGGCCTTGGCCGGGCAGCACCAGGCTGAGCTGCAGCGAAAACACGTCAGGCACAGCCACCCCACGCAACAGCGGGCCTTGCTGAAAGCGGTCGCCCGGCAAGGGGCGCAGCAGGATGTGCTCCACCAGAATGGCGCTTTCGTCCGGCGCCACCAGGCCCAGCAACTGCCCCAGGCGGCGGGCCAGGCCGCTGGACCGGTCAGCGTTGTCAGGGCCGTCATCGGCAGCGCCGCCAGCGGGCGGCAAACCCAGGCTGT